>CAJYSA010000106.1 GCA_913777325.1 uncultured Sphingomonas sp.
TTCGCACATACAAATAGAACCCATCCACAAACACACACATCACCTCGGCGCGGGGTGGAGCAGCCCGGTAGCTCGTCAGGCTCATAACCTGAAGGTCACAGGTTCAAATCCTGTCCCCGCAACCAACACCAGCACGACAGGCCCGTCTCTCACGAGACGGGCCTGTCGTGCGTCCTGCGCACACGCTCCCTCCAGGAACGCCAGCCTTTACAGAGCGCCGTACAGCCTATGTTGCGGCAGGCGTGCGTGACAAGCGTGGTGCGGGAGCGGCCTGCACCAGATCTTCGCGGTTGATGAAGGTGTGTCGCGCGACGAGATGATCGTCGCGTGCCGCCTCTTCGGCGGATAATACGGGCGATACGCAGGCATCGGTGTCGTGAAACAACCGCATCCAGTGGTCGCGGGGGGCGGTCAGGAACGCCTGCTCGAGCAACTCGATCGTCTTCGAGCGATCTTGCTGGCGTTGCGAGATGCCAGCATCGGCGAGGCCAAGGATGTCGAGCATCTGCGACCAAAAGGCCGGTTCGATCGCGCCGACGGCAATCTCGCGACCGTCCGCGCACAAATAGGTGCGGTAGAACGCCGCGCTGCCGCCCAGCATGTTATGCGTGCGATCGAGTGAGATGCGGCCGGATGGGAGCAGTCCGGTGAACATCGTCATGAGATGGCTGACTCCGTCGACGATCGCGGCGTCGACCACCTGGCCCTGCCCGGAGCGCTCGCGTTCCCACAAGGCGGCCAGGATGCCGAAGGCGAGGTACATCGAGCCGCCGCCGAAATCGCCGACCAGGTTGAGCGGCGGTACGGCTCGTCTGCCCGGTTCGCCGATCGCGTCCAGCGCGCCGGTGAGCGCGATGTAATTGATGTCGTGTCCGGCGCGTCGGGCGAGCGGACCGTCCTGCCCCCAGCCGGTGACGCGGCCATAGACCAGCGCAGGATTGCGCGCGAGCAACACCTCCGGGCCGAGACCCAGCCGCTCCATCACCCCGGGCCGGAACCCTTCGATGACGACATCGGCACCATCGCAGCGGTCGAGTGCCGCGGCGCGCCCGGCGTCGGTGCGGATGTCGAGCGTTATCGTGATGCGCCCGCGATCCATGATCGGGTTGGGCCAGCCATTGCCGCCCTCGCGATCGATCCGGACTACCTCGGCGCCATGATCGGCGAGCATCATCGCGCAATGCGGCCCCGGCCCGATGCCGGCGAACTCGACCACGCGCAGCCCGGTGAGCGCACCCATATCAGGCCGCCACGCGGAAGCCGGACAGGCGCGCGGCGATGAGCGCCTCGGCATCGCCGACGATCCGTTCGATCAACTCGCGGCAGGTGGGCACGTCATGGATCAGCCCCTGCACCTGCCCGGCCCAGACCAGCCCGGCGTCGAGATCGCCGGTTTCCAGCGCCACACGCCCCTTTGCCCCGGACACCAGAGGGCGAATATCCTCGAAGACCGCTTCGGGTTGCGCGGAGATCTCGACCACCTTGTCCGACACGCTCGTCTTGGCAACGCGCCCGGTATTGTGGAAGCGGCGGAAGATCAGGTTCGTCGCACGCTCGTCATTGGCGACGATCAACTGCTTCACCGCATCGTGGATCGGCGCTTCGACCGTCGCGCAAAAGCGGGTGCCCATGTTGATTCCCTCCGCGCCCAACGCGAGCGCCGCGACCAGCCCGCGTCCGTCGCCGAACCCACCGCTCGCCAGCATCGGCACCGTCACCTTGTCGGCGGCGGCGGGGATCAGGATCAGCCCGGGGACATCGTCCTCGCCCGGATGGCCCGCGCATTCGAAGCCGTCGATCGAGATCGCGTCGACGCCCATCCGCTCCGCCGACAGCGCGTGGCGGACGGCGGTGCATTTGTGGATCACGGTGATGCCGTGTGCCTTGAAATGCTCGACATGCTCCTGCGGCCGGTGCCCGGCGGTCTCAACGATCGTCACGCCGCTGTCGATGATCGCGCGGCGATACTCGGCATAGGGCGGGGGACTGACCGAGGGCAGAATGGTCAGATTGACGCCGAACGGCTTGTCGGTCAACGCCCGGCACCGCTCGATCTCGCGACGCAGGTCGTCGGGGGTCGGCTGGGTCAGCGCGGTCAGGATGCCGAGCCCGCCCGCGTTCGATACTGCGGCGGCCAGCTCGGCGCGGCCGACCCACATCATCCCACCCTGCACGATCGGATGTTCGATCCCCAGCAACTCGGTGATGCGCGTGACGAGCGCCATTACAGCGCCTCAACGATCGTGACGTTGGCGATCCCGCCGCCCTCGCACATCGTCTGCAACCCGTACCGCTTGCCGCGCGCGCGCAGCGCGTGGATCAGCGTGGCCATCAGCTTGGTGCCCGATGCGCCCAACGGATGGCCGAGCGCGATCGCGCCGCCGTTGACGTTCAGCTTCGCCGGGTCGCCGCCGACATGCTTCAGCCACGCCAGGGGGACCGGTGCGAACGCCTCGTTGACTTCGTACAGGTCGATCGCGTCGATCGACAGGCCGGACTTCGCCAGCGCCTTGTCGGTCGCGAACAGCGGCTCCTCCAGCATGATGATCGGATCGCCCGCCGTCACCGTCATATCGACGATCCGCGCGATCGGCGTCAGGCCGTGTTCCTTCAACGCGCGCGCGCTGACCACCAGGACGCCGCTGGCACCGTCGCAGATCTGGCTGGCATTCGCGGCGGAGATCATCCCGCCCTCCTGCAACAACTTGACCGAGGCGATGCCCTCCAGCGTCGCATCGGCGCGGATGCCTTCGTCGCGCAGATGTGGTTCGCCGTCGACGATGACGGGCACGATCTCGTCGGCGAAGGCGCCGCTGTCCGTCGCGGCGGCGGCGCGGCGATGGCTTTCCAGCGCATATCGGTCGAGCGTCTCCCGGTCGAAGCCGTGCTTGCGCGCGATCATTTCCGCACCGCTGAATTGGCTGAACTCCGCGACGCCGAACCGCGCAGCGATGCTTTCGCTGACCGGCCCGATACCGATCCCTTCCTTCTGGTGAAGCGACAGGTTCGAGAACATCGGCACGCGCGACATGCTTTCCGCGCCCGCCGCGATCACCACGTCCTGCGTGCCGCTCATCACCGCCTGCGCGGCGAAGTGGATCGCCTGTTGCGACGATCCGCACTGGCGGTCGATCGTGACGGCGGGGACACTGTCAGGCAGCTTGGAGGCGAGCACGGCGTTGCGCCCGAAGGCGAACGATTGCTCGCCCGCCTGCGTGACGCAGCCGAGGATCACGTCATCGATCGCCGTCGGATCGATCCCGGTCCGGTCGACCAGCGCGTTCAGCACCGTCGCGGCGAGATCGGCGGGGTGGACGCCGGACAGGCGACCCTTGCGGCGGCCGCCGGCGGTACGGACGGCATCGACGATATAGGCTTCGGCCATCGGTCAGGCTCCTTTGAACGAGGGTTTGCGGCGCGCGAGCAGGGCGGCGATGCCCTCGCGTGCTTCGGCTTGGTCGCCGGCCGCCGCGATGATTGCGGCTTCGTGATCGAGATGATCGGAGAAGGGGGTGGTGGCGCCATTCAGGATCAGGGCGCGGGCTGCGCCGATCGCCGCGGTCGGCGCCGCCACCAGCCGTGCGGCGACGTCGGCCACGACCGTGTCGAGCTCGGCGTCCTCGGCAACGCAGGTGACCATGTCCAGCCGCTCGGCTTCCTCCGCCGATACACGCTGGTTCGTGAGGATCATCGCTTGGGCGCGGCGCAGGCCGACGATGCGTGGGAGCAGCCAACTCATCCCGCCGTCGGGCGTCAGACCGATCGCGGTGTAGGCGGCGGTGAAATGCGCGGAGCGTGCCGCGATCACCACATCGCCGAGCAGCGCCAAGCTCAGGCCGGCGCCGGCGGCGGGGCCATTGACCGCCACGACCAGCGGCTTGGGCATCGTGGCCAGAGTCAGGATCGCGCGGTGCAGCGTGTCGGCCAACGCGTGGAGGAACGCGCTGGCCGCATCTCCCGCCGCCGCCATCGCGGTGACATCGCCGCCCGCGCAGAACAAGCGGCCCCCGCCGGTCAGCACGACGCATCGGATCGCCGGGTCGGCGGCGACGTCCGCCGCAACCTCCGCAAGCCTGTCCGCGAGCGCGGGATCGATCGCGTTACCGCTTTCGGGGCGGTTCAGCACGATGCGCGCCACCGGGCCGTCGCGATGCAGGAGGACGGTGCTCATCGACAGGCCTCCATCGCGTTATGTGCGAGGCGGACGATCCGCGGAAAGCTGGCGGCGCGGTCGCGGGCGTGGGCGGAGGCGGCGGTGCCGCGGATCACGCGCCCCTTGATGCCGTGGAAGATCGCGGCCAGCCGGAAGAAGTTGAAGGCGACGTAATAGTCGTAGTTTGGGATCGTGGCGCGCCCGGTGCGCGCGCAATAGGCCGCGACATATTCCTCTTCGCTCGGGATACCGAGCGCCGCCGGATCCGCGCCCGCCAGCCCCGCGACGATATCGGGCGGCATCCGGTACATCATCGCGTGATAGGCGAAGTCCGCGAGCGGATGGCCGAGCGTCGACAATTCCCAGTCGAGCACGGCGAGGACGCGCGGCTCGGTCGGGTGGAAGATCAGATTGTCGCAGCGGAAGTCGCCATGGACGATCCGCGTCTCGTCGCCCGCCGGAATATGCGCGGGCAACCAGTCGACCAGCGCGTCCATATCCGGGTCGCGGCCCGCGTCGGTGTCCGCCAGATACTGTTTTGACCAGCGCGCGATCTGCCGGCCGAAGTAATTGCCGGGACGCCCGTAATCGCCAAGGCCCACCGCGTCGTAATCGATACGGTGCAACGCCGCGAGCGTCGCGTTCATCGCGTCGAAATAGGCGCCGCGTTCCGCGCGTGGCACGTCGGGGAAGGTCGCGTCCCAGACGATCCGCCCCTCGACCAGACCCATCACGAAGAATGGCGTGCCAATCACGTCCTCGTCCGCGCAGATGCCGTGAACCGGCGCAACCGGCACGTCGGTGCGCGCCAGCGCGGTCAGCACGCGCGCCTCGCGCAGCACGTCGTGCGCTCCCTTCAACAGTGGCCCGGGCGGCTTGCGGCGCAGCACATAGGCCGCATTGGGGGTGATCAGCCTATAGGTCGGGTTGGACTGCCCGCCCTTGAACTGCTCGACCGTCAGCGGCCCGGCAAACCCATCGACGTTCGCCGTCATCCAGCGCGCGAGCGCCGCCTCGTCGAAGCGGTGCGCATCGCGCACGGGGGTGGTGCCGGCATTCGCCGCCTGGCTCAACGCTCCATCGGTCGCGGCGCTCATCGACCGCTCCACAACGGCGCGCGCTTCTCCGCGAACGCCGCCGGCCCCTCGACCGCATCCTGCGAGGCCATCATCGCCGCGACCGCGGGATAGTCCCATTGTTTGGCCAGGAAACGGTCGGTGGGCGTATCCAGCCCCCGCAGCACCGCCTCCTTGGTCGCGCGCACCGACATCGGGCTGCACGCAAGGATCTCGTCCGCCCAGCGACGCGCGGCACCCAACACGTCGCCTTCGACCACCTCGTTGACGAAACCCAGCCGCTGGCCTTCCGCCGCACCGACGCGCCGCCCGGTCAGCATCATCCCCATAGCGTGCTTCAGCCCGATGACCCTCGGCAGTCGCTGCAACCCGCCCGCCAACGCCGCCAGCCCGACCTTCGGCTCGGGCAGCGCGAAGACCGCGCGTGCGTCCGCGACGACGATGTCGCACGCCAGCACGATCTCGAACCCGCCGCCCATCGCGACGCCGTTGACCGCCGCGATCACCGGCTTGGCCATGTCGCGGGCGGTCAGTCCGGCAAAGCCGCTGGGTGGGGTCGCCATGCCGCCCCCCGATGCCTGCTGCTTCAGGTCGTGGCCCGCGCAGAACGCCTTTTCTCCCGCGCCGGTGATGATCGCCACCCACTGTTCGGCGTCGGCGGCGAAGGCATCGAACGCGGCGGCCAGTTCCTCGTGCGCCTCGGCGTTCAGCGCATTGTGCGCCTCGGGCCGCGCGATCGTGACGGTCGTCAGCCGGCCCTCGCGCGCGACTTGAATATAGCGGTGCGTCACTTCTGCCCCTCCTTCCAGTCGCGTTTGATCTTCTTGGCGAGGCTCCATTTGTGGACCTCGGTCGGCCCATCGTAGATGCGGAAGGCGCGCACCTCGCGGAACACCTGCTCGACGATCGTGTCGCCGGTGACGCCGGTGCCGCCCATCACCTGAACGCAGCGATCCGCGACGCGCATCAGCGCCTCCGATACCGCGACCTTGGTCATCGAGCTTTCCGTGCCGCCGGGCTGTCCGGCGTCCAACACGTCGGCGCACCAGTCGATCATCAATTCGGCCTGTTTCAAGTCGATCAGATTGTCCGCCAGCATGAAGCCGACGCCTTCATGGTCGATCAGCGGCTTGCCGAAGGCGTGGCGGCGGTTGGCGTAATCGGTCGCGATCTCGTTGGCGCGCACGCACGCGCCCAGCCATCGCATGCAATGCGAGAGCCGCGCGGGGGCGAGGCGGATCTGCGCGTACTTGAACCCCTCGCCGCTGTGGCCGAGCATCTGGTCGGCGGGGATGCGCAGATTCTCGATGCGCACCACCGCATGGCCGCCGGGCATCGAGCTGTCGATCGTGTCCAGCACGCGTTCGATCGTGATCGCCGGATCCGGCAGGTCGACCAGGAACATGCACGCGCCGTCATCCGACTTCGCCATGACGATCCCGACGCGCGCACCTTCCGCGCCGGTGATGAAGGCCTTGCGCCCGTTCACCACCCAGTGATTGCCGTCCAGCACCGCGGTCGTCTGCATCATCGACGGATCGGACCCCGCGCCGCCATCAGCCGCCGGCTCGGTCATGAAGAACGCCGAGCGCGCTTCGCCCCGCACCAGCGGATCGAGGAAGCGGCGCTTCTGATCCGCCGTGCCGACCTTGCCGAGCAGGTACATGTTGCCCTCATCCGGGGCGGCGGTGTTGACCGCCAGCGGTCCGAGCGGCGACAGCCCCGACTGGCGCAGGACATACGCCGTCTCCCGCTGCGACAGATGTGATCCGTCCGGCAGGATATGCGGCGTCAGCACGCCGGCGGCACGCGCCTTCGCGCGCAATTCGGCGACCAGTTCGTCGCTGGGGCCGTGCGCGGTACGGCGTGGGTCATGCTCGTAGGGCACGACCACCGCGCGGACGAACGCCGCGACCCGGGCGCCGATCTCCCGCGCTCGCGCGCTCATCGCGGCGCCATCCGGATCGCGCCGTCCAGCCGGATCGTCTCGCCGTTCAGCATCGGATTGGTCACGATCGCCTCGACCAGTTGCGCAAACTCGTCCGGCTGACCCAGCCGCGACGGGAACGGCACCTGCGCGCCGAGCGAGTCCTGTGCCTCCTGCGGCAGGGTGGCGAGCAGCGGCGTCCAGAAGATGCCGGGCGCGATCGTCATCACGCGGATGCCGTATCGCGCCAGCTCGCGCGCGACCGGCAGCGTCATGCCGACCACGCCGCCTTTCGACGCGGCATAGGCGGCCTGGCCGATCTGCCCGTCATAGGCGGCGACCGAGGCGGTGTTGATGATGACGCCGCGTTCTTCCCCGACCGGATCAGCGGCGTGCAGCGCGGCGGCGAATTTCGACGCGACGTTGAAGGTGCCGAGCAGGTTGATGGTCACGATCTTCGCGAAGGAGGCGAGGGGGAGCGGCTGGCCCTCACGGTCGATCACCTTCGCGGGCGGGCCAATCCCGGCGCAATTGACCAGGATGCGCGCCTTGCCGTTCACGGCCTCGGCCTCCGCGATCGCATTGGCGACCGCGGTTTCGTCGGTCACGTCGACGCGGACGAAATGTCCGCCGATGTCGGTGGCCAGCGCGTTGCCCAGTTCGGCGTTCAGGTCGAAGATCGTGACCTTCGCCCCTGCGGCCGCCAGCCGCTTCGCGGTGCCGCCGCCCAGCCCCGACGCGCCGCCGGTGACGATGGCGGCCATGCCATGAATCTGCATTTCCTGTTCTCTCCTGTGCGTTTTTTTCGTCAGAGCCCGCGCGCGATCACCATCCGCTGGATGTCCGACGTGCCCTCGTAGATCTGGCAGACCCGCACATCGCGGTAGATCTTGGCCAGCCCATATTCTTCCAGATAGCCGTAGCCGCCGAGCGTCTGGATCGCGCCGGAGACGATCGCCTCCGCCGCCTCGGACGCGAACAGCTTCGCCATCGACGCGGCCTGCAACGCCGGTTGCCCGGCGTCCTTCAACGCGGCGGCGTGCAGCACCATCAGCCGCGCCGCCTCCAGCCGCGTGGCGAGGTCCGCCAGCCGGAAGCCGACCGCCTGATGCTCGATGATCGGCATGCCGAAGCTCTGCCGGTCGCGCGCATAGCCGATCGCGATCTCGAGCGCGGCCTGCGCCATGCCGACCGACTGCGCGGCGATGCCGATCCGCCCCGCCTCCAGATTGGACAGCGCGATCGCATAGCCGCGCCCCTCCGCACCCAGCAGCGCGTCGTCGGGCACCACGCATCCGTCGAAGCGCAGCGCGCAGGTGTCGGATGCGGCCTGCCCGAGTTTGTGTTCGACCTTGTCGACCGAATAGCCCGGCGCGTCGGTCGGGATCAGGAAGGCCGACATGCCCTTGCGCCCCGCCGCCGGATCGGTGGCGGCGATCACCATCGCCACCGACGCGATCCGCCCGGAGGTGATGAACTGCTTCGCGCCGTCGATCCGCCACCCATCCGCGACCTTCGTGGCGCGCGTGCGGATCGCGGCGGCGTCCGATCCGGCATCCGCCTCGGTCAGCGCGAAGGCGCCGATCGCCTCGCCCGCGATCAGCGCGGGCAGCCAGCGTTCGCGTTGCGCCGCCGAGCCGTCCTTGAGCAACCCGGACACCATGATCGAATTCTGGATCGACACGATCGTCGACAGCGCACCGTCCGCCGCCGCGAGCTCGATCAGCGCCAGCGCGTAGGAGACGTAATCCGCGCCCCCGCCGCCCAGATCCTCCGGCGCGGTCATGCCGAGCAGGCCAAGCCCGCCAAGATCGCGGAACAGCGCCGCCGGAAAGGCGCCGGCGGCCTCATAGGCGACGCTGTGCGGGCGAACCTGTTCCTGCGCGAAGCTGCGCACGGAATCGCGGATCGCCAACTGGGTCTCGGAAAGAATCATCTACCGTTCCGGCTAAATGCTACTGCAGAGTAGGTTGCATTCCCGTCGGTCGGGTGTCAATAGTCGGGGATGGCCCGATCAACCGAGCTTTCGCCACCATCTCCCTTTCCGGATCGGGCGCAGCGGCTCGCCAGCCGCGCGGCGAAGCGCGACGCGCTGCTGCTGGCAGCGGTGCGGATGTTCAACGAGCGCGGCTTCCACGCGACGTCGCTGGACGACGTTGCGGCCAGCCTCGGCGTGTCGAAGCCGACGATCTACCATCACCTGGGCAACAAGGATCAGGTGCTGCTCGAATGCGTGTCGATTGGGCTGGGCCAGTTGCGCGAGGCGGCGGCTTTGGCGGCGGCGCGGCCGGGGCGGGGGATCGATCGGCTGCGCGATTTCCTCATCCGCTATGCCCGGATCAACATGGACGATTTCGGTCGCTGCGTGATCCGTACCGGCGACGAGGCGCTGTCGCGCGATAGTGCCGCGCGGTTCCGTAGCCTGAAGCGCGAGATCGACGACGCGCTGCGCGACCTGATCGCGGCGGGGGTCGCCGACGGATCGGTCGTGGGTGATGATCCGAAGTTGCTGGCCTTCACGCTGGCCGGTGCGTTGAATTGGCCCGCGCGCTGGTTCGTGCCCGGGGGCGCGCTGGACGCGACCGAGGTGGCGGAGCGGATGGTCGCCTTGCTGATCGCCGGGGTCGCGCCGCGCTGATCCTTGTTCGCCGCACGCGCGGATTTCGACATTTCTTGCGCGTTGATTGCGGTGATTTGGCGCGCATGGTTCCTTGCCCGGCAAAAGACGATGGAGAGGACAGATGCACCCGGCTGAACATGCCATCCGGTGTCCGGACAAGGCGGCGGTCGTCATGGCCGGGAGCGGTGATCGGCTCACCTACCGTCTTCTCGACGAGCGGTCGAACGCCAGTGCGTGGCACCTGCGTGCGCTGGGCTTGCGGCGCGGGGACGTGGTGGCCACGCTGTTCGCGAACGCGCCGGAAGTGTTCGTTTTCGGCTGGGCCGCGCAGCGCGCCGGTTTGTACCAGACCGCGATCTCGAACAAGCTGAGCGCGCGCGATATCGGCTATATTCTCGCGGATTCGGGCGCGAAGCTGCTGGTCATTTCACCCGCCTATCGTGACCTCGCCCGGCAGGCGCTGGCCGAGCACCCCGATCTACCCGCCTTCGTTTGGGAAGGCGGCGACGACCGCTTCCGGGATTGGTCGGCGGCGGCCGCGCAGAATTCCGTCACCCCCATTGCGGACGAGAGCGCGGGCACGGATCTGCTCTATTCGTCAGGGACCACTGGTCGGCCCAAAGGCGTCATGCCGGCATTGCCCGACGGGCCGATCGCGCATGAGACCCCGCTGACGCGGATGGGCACGGGGCTGTACGGGATGGGTGCGGAGATGGTCTATCTGTCGACCTCGCCGCTGTACCACGCCGCGCCGCTGCGCTGGGCGATGACGGTGCAGCGCCTGGGCGGCACGGTGATCGTCATGGAACGCTTCGATCCCGAGGAGACGCTGGCGCTGATCGAGCGTCACCGCGTGACGCATGCCACGTTCGTGCCGACGCATTTCGTGCGGATGCTCAAACTGCCCGTGGAGGTGCGATCGCGCTACGACCTGACCTCGCTGCGCGCGGTCGTTCATGCCGCCGCGCCATGCCCGGTGCCCGTCAAACACGCGATGATCGAATGGTTAGGGCCCATCCTCCACGAATATTATTCCGGGACCGAGACGTGCGGGATTACCGCGCTGTCGAGCGAGGAATGGTTGCGCAAGCCGGGGTCGGTCGGGCGCGCGGTGCTGGGCACGCTGCATGTCACCGACGACGACGGGAACGAACTGCCGGTCGGTGCGACCGGCAACGTCTATTTCAGTGACGGCCCCGCCTTCCGCTATCTCAACGATCCCGAAAAGACCGCCGCCGCGCACGATCATCGCGGCTGGGCGACGCTGGGCGATATCGGGCATGTCGATGCCGACGGTTATCTGTTCCTGTCCGATCGAAAGAGCTTCATGATCATCTCGGGGGGCGTGAACATCTACCCGCAGGAGATCGAGAATCTGCTCGTCACCCATCCGGCGGTTGCGGACGTCGCGGTGATCGGCGTGCCCTGCGAGGAGATGGGCGAGATGGTGCTGGCCGTGGTCCAGCCCGCGCCGGGCATCGTCGCGGACCCGGCGCTGGGCGAGGAATTGCGCGCCTTCGCGCGGCGTGAACTGGGCGGCGTGAAGACCCCGAAGCGCGTCGACTTCGTCAGCGACCTGCCGCGTGAGCCGACCGGCAAGCTGGTCAAGCGCAAGCTGCAGGAACGTTACGCCAGCTAATTGTCTTGTGAGCGCAGCGAAGCAATCCGGTGCTCGATTGGGACGCCCTGGATTGCTTCGCTGCGCTCGCAACGACGGCTTGATGTTATGCCGCTACCAGTTCCTTGAGCGGGCGCGTTGTGTCCGCCAGCGCCTCCACCGACACCTGCGCGCCGGCCACGACCAGCGCGCGCCCCTGCACGTAATCGCGCACCGCATTGACGGCATCGATCGCGATCACGCGACCAGCGCGCAGATACACCACCGAAAAGCTGCGCTCCTCCGGCACCCCGCGCACCACCGCCTGATCGAAGCCCGACGACAGACCCACCGTCTGGAGCTTCAGGTCGTACTGGTTCGACCAGAACCATGGGACGGCGCCATAGGTCGTCTCTTGCCCGACGATCGTGCGCGCTACGACACCCGCCTGATCGTTGGCGTTCTGCACCGATTCCAGCCGGATCGTCGCCCCATCGGCATAGCGGTTACTGTGCGCCGCGCAGTCACCGATCGCATAGACATGGGGCAAAGTGGTGCGGCAGCAGGCGTCGACCGAGACGCCGTTGCCGATCGCCGCGCCCGCGTCGGCAAGCGGCGCGACGGCGGGCACGATGCCGATGCCGACGATCACCATGTCGGCCGGCAGCACCTCGCCGTCCGCCAGCCGCACGCCGGACACGCGGGTATCCCCCTCGATACACTGCACTGCCGCGTTCAGCAGCACGCGGACGCCGTGCGCGCGATGCTCCGCCTCGTAGAAGCGCGACAGTGGTTCGCCCACCACGCGCGCCAGCACGCGGTCGAGCGCCTCGACCAAGGTCACCGACTTGCCGAACTTCGTCAGCGCCGCCGCCGCCTCGAGCCCGATATAGCCACCGCCGACGATCACCACGTTGCTTGTGTCGGGCAATTCGGTGAGCAGCCGATCGACATCCGCACGGGTGCGGACCGGGTGGAGACCGGTGAGATGGTGACCGTCGCAGGTCAGGCGCCGCGGCTCTCCGCCCGTCGCCCAGATCAGGTCGCCGTAGCCGATCACCTGCCCGGCGTCGGTGCGGACCGTCATCGCCGGCGCATCGACCGCCGCGACCCGCGTGCCGAGCAGCATCGACACCTGCCGCTCTTCCCAGAAGGTCGCGGGGCGGATCAGGATACGCTCGAACGGCTTGTCGCCCGCCAGATATTCCTTCGAGAGCGGCGGGCGCTCGTACGGCAGTTCGGGTTCGGCCCCGATGATCGCGATCGTGCCCGCAAACTTCTCCTGCCGCAGCGCGATTGCCGCCGCCGCCCCGGCATGGCCGCCGCCGACGATCACGACATCATAACCGGTCGGGG
This sequence comes from uncultured Sphingomonas sp., assembly GCA_913777325.1. GTDB lineage: Bacteria > Pseudomonadota > Alphaproteobacteria > Sphingomonadales > Sphingomonadaceae > Sphingomonas. The sequence continues at coordinate 12,730 of CAJYSA010000106.1, forward strand.
TCACGGGATCAGCACCACCTTGACGCAATCGCCGCGCTTCTGCGCGTCGATCGCCGCATTGATGTCGGCGAGCGGGAAGGTCTTGACCAGCCGCTCGAACGGGAAGCGCCCGGCGCGATGGGCCGCGATCAGCTCGGGGATAAAGGTCTGGGGATCGCTGTCGCCCTCCATGATCCCGACCACGCGCTGGCCATAGGTAATCATGCCCGCGATGTTGATGGCGACCGCGTCGTCCGCCTTCGGCGGCACGCCCACGAGCCCGAGCATTCCGCGCGGGGCCAGTGCCGCGAGCGCGGCTTCGATCGCGGTGACGCGCCCACTGGTATCGAAGGCGAAGTCGACCCCGCCGGGTACGACGTCGCGGATCGCGGGGGCGACGTCGCCCGCCGCCGGATCGATGACATGCGTCGCGCCCAGGTCCAGCGCGAGTTTCCGCCGGGCCGGCACCGGCTCGATCAGGATGATCGTCGCGCAGTCGCGGATCACCGCGCCCATCACGGCGGCCAGCCCGACCGGCCCACCGCCGACGATCGCGATCGACGAT
>CAJYSA010000107.1 GCA_913777325.1 uncultured Sphingomonas sp.
CCCGGCGCGCACCCCGATCGTGCGCGGCGCGATCGGGACGATATAGGGGCGCTGGTCGCAGGCGCCGCATTGCTGGAAGCGCGATATCTGTCCGCGTTCATCCCACAGGTTCCGGACGAACACCTCGAAGGTGTAGTTCGCCATCTCGCCACCGATCGACAGATTGGCACTGGTATAAGGCTGCAACCGGCCCAGCGCGGCAGCCTTCGCGACACGCAGGTCGGAAGAGGCGGAACTCTGATGCGCCACCAGCGCCTGCACATAGCCGCGTACCGTCCCGATCGGTATCGTGTAGCGCGCGGTGCCGCTCACCTTGAAGCGGGGGGTGATCGGCAGGCGCGTGCCCGCCGGCGCAAGGATCTTGGCCCCCGCGGTGCGGCAGTCGACCGAGTCGCACAGGTCGGTTCGCGTGCGCGCGTTGGTGTACGCACCCGAAGCGGTCAGCGACAACGCGCCCAGCGTGACGTTGCTGTCCATTTCGATCCCGCGAATGCGCGCGTCGGGGCCGTTCTGGATCACGGTGAAGCTGTTCTCGCCCAGGAACGAGAATTGGAACTGGTCCCAATTCTGCTGATAGACCGCGCCGTTGAACCGCACCGCCCCACCGGGAAGCGAGGTTTTCCAGCCGATCTCGTAATTGGTCAGGAAATCGGCGGCATAATCGCCGACGTCCCCGCGTCGGTTGATCCCGCCCGGGCGGAACCCGCGCGAGGCGGTGGCGTACAGCAGCACGTCCTCGGTCGGCTTCCAGGTGGCATTGAAGCGATAGGTGACGCCTTGGCCATCCGCCCGCTTGGGCACGACACGATTGCCGTCGGGAACGCCCAGATTGACGCACGGAATCGCGCCGACATCGGGGGTGGTCAGGAAGTTCGAGGTGTTCCCGCCGTTCAGATACGCATCGCGCAACGTCCCGCCGCCCGCGAGATAGCAACTCGCGACGCCGGTGCGCGAACTGCCCGCCGCGTTGAACGGCGTGGCGGTGTAGGGGCGGCCATCCGCCGGATCGACGCCCGCGTTGCGACCGAAGCCGAAGAAACCGACCAGTGAATTGTCATAGATGAAGACACGCCCGCCCGCCGTCAGCGTCAGCTTCGGCGTCAGGTCGTAGCTCGCCTCCCCGAACACCGCGTAATCCTTGTCAACGCGGTGCTGGCGCGTCAGCCACAGCGTACCCGGATAGTCGTTGACCGACAGGTTGGTTGCCAAGTTCGGAATCTGATAATCTTGAAAGATCAGGTTGCTTTGCCGTTGGTAGAAGGCGCCTGCGACGATCCGGAACCGATCCTCCACTGGCGATGCGACACGAACTTCCTGGCTCAACTTCTTGAAGTGATCACGGCCGATCACCCGCTGACGTGGGTCGATGGTCGCACCGGCATTGTTGTTGTAGCAGAACGCCTGATCGGACACGCAATAGCCGGCGAAGCCGCCGACTGATTGGTACAGACTGTCATAGGCCTCGGCATAATCGGTGTAATCGCTCGATTGCACCGCGCGGCGGTCGAGCAGCGCGCCGGCATAGGTGACGTCCCAATTGCCAAGCTTCCCCTCGATCGTCAGCGCGGCCTGCGCGAAGCGGTCGCGGCGATACTCGGGATAGAAATGCTGCACCTGAAGATCGCCGACCTTCGGATCGTAGCCATAGCTGCCGTGGCTGTTCTGTTCCTGGTACAACAGCGTCGGCGTCGCGGTCCAGGTGTCGTCCAGATCGATCTTCAACGCGGCCCGCCCGCCATAGGTCTCGGTGTCGTTATAGTCCTTTTCGACGAAGGCGGCGTTGTCGACCGTGATCCCGCCGGGCTGCGGCAGGAAGCGGCGCGTGCCGGGCACGTTGTCGATGAAACCGGCATCCTTCTGATAGAAGCCGACGACGCGTAGCGCCATGCGCTCGCTGAACGGGATGTTGAGCATCCCTTCGCTGGTGTAGCCGATCCCCCCGGCATGCACGGAGTTCACCTCGCCATCGACGCGGCCGTAGAAACCGGCGGTGTCGGGCTTGTTGGTGATGATGCGGATCGTGCCGGCCTCGCTCGACGCGCCGTACAACGTACCCTGCGGTCCCGCGAGACTCTCGATCCGCGCGATGTCGTAGATGTGGATGTCGAGCGTGCCGCCGATCGTCGTCACCGGCTGCTCGTCCAGATAGACGCCCACCGACGGCAGCGATCCGGAATGATTGCCGTCGCCGCCGGACGCGACGCCGCGCATATAGACCGTGGTGACGCCCGGCTGCGAGGATTGGAACGCCACCGAGGGCAGTAGCTGCGTGTAATCGTTGAAGTTGGAGACGTTGAGCTGGTCGAGCCGCCGCGTGCCGATCGCCTGGATACTGATCGGCACGTTCTGGATGCTCTCGTCACGCTTCTGCGCGGTGACGATGATGTCGCCATCGGTGGTCGTGGCCGCAGGCTGTTGACCGGGCGTGTCTGCCGCGGTGGCCTGACCCGACCCGGTCTGCGCTACCGCAGGGGCCGCAAACGCCGCCGAAGCCAGCAGCGGAACGAGCACGCGACGACGAAAGCTGACCACCACAACAATCCCCTTTGTTGCGCCTTTGTGACGACATGCTGCAGCGCGGCGGCGACATGGTCAATCGGGGTTCGGCAACAAATCATCTTAAAAGAGGGGAGTGGCGAAATTGTCACGTCATCTATGCGGCGTCGGGCGCAAGAGGGTAACAAGCGATCACGTCGCCCAGCGCTTGCTCAAGCGTGGCGAGGTGGGCGGCGAACGGTCGCCATGCGCGGTCGCCGCCCCGGAAGATCGGCTGGCGCACCTGTTCCGACGACGCGGTACGCACCGCGCGCTCGGTGCGATGCGCGGACAGGCAGGCGGCTTCGAAGGGCAGGCCGCACGCGTCGAGCAAGGCGCGAATGTGCGGCTCCGGCGCATCGACCAGTGCCTCGTGGATCACCCGGTGCACCCGTCCCGGCTGAACCCGATCGACATGCGCCATCATCCGCACGTAGTCGCGATAATAACGCCCCATGTCTTCCAGCGCGTAGCTGAACCCCTGGCCGCGCGCGAAATGCTGCTTGTAATTGGAGAAGCAGCAGGCGCGCGGGTCGCGGCGCGCGTCGATAATCGTGGCATTCGGCAGGATCAGGCGGATGAGCGCGACATGTGCCCAATTGTTCGGCAGTTTGTCGACGAAGAAGGGTCGGTCCGTGCGCCGCTGGACGGCGGCGCGGCGCAGATATTCCTCGCCCAGTTCCCGCGCGCGGTCGGCGGTCAGCGTGGCCAGCCCGGCGGGATAGTCGGCGATGCGACGCGACAATGCGGGCAGGTCGGGCAATTCGGTCGTGCCTTCGACCAGCGGATGGCTCGCGAGGATCTGTTCGACCAGCGTCGATCCGGCGCGCGGCATGCCCAGCACGAAGATCGGATCGGGCGCCTGGCAGCCCCAGCCCGCGCGCGCGGCGAAGAAGGACGAGTTGGCGGTCGCGGCGATCGTGTCGACGAAGCGCGTCGTCTCGTCCGCATCATAGCTGATCTGCGCGCGGCGCAGCGCGTTGCCGGCGGCGTAATGCGCGAAGGCGCGATCAGGCGCGCCGCGCTCCTCCCACGCCTTGCCGAGCGCGAAGTCGAGATGGAAGCGATCCTCGACCCCGATCGTCGCATCGTCCAATTGCGCGGTCATCGCCGCGACGTCGACGTCGTCGAACCGCACGGTCTTTAGATTGGCCAGGCTCCACCATGCCTCGCCCAGCGCGGGCCGGATCGCGATCGCGCGGCGATAGGCCGCGACGCCATCCGCCTGCCGCCCCACCGTCTTGAGCATATGACCATAGCTCATCCACACCTTCGGCTGCGCCGGCGCGCTGGCGAGCACCCGCTCGTACAGCGCGATCGCCTCTTCGAAGCCACCCAGCCGCCCGAGCGCGGCGGCCTTCAGGTTCGCGTGGCCGGGATGATCCGGCTCGATCGCCAGCAACGTATCGAGCTCGGCGAGCGCCTCCACCGCGCGGTTCTGGCGATAGAGCACGATCGCGAGGTTGGCGCGCGCGGCATTGAAGCCGGGCGCCAATTCGAGCGCACGGCGCAGCAGCGTCTCGGCATCGCGGTTTCGTCCGATACGCCCGGCCAGTTCCGCCAGCATCCGGATCGCGCGGGCATCGAACGGATCGCGTTTCAGGTAGCCGCGCAGCAGGCGCTCGGCGATATCCAGCCGATTGTCGTGGAGCGCCAGCGCCGCGTCGATTAGCATCGGCGAAAGGTGGTCGGTGCGGGTAGGAGCGTGCATGCAACAACGAGAAGACCACGCGGACGCGCGCCGATCAAGCGGAGCGATCGGGTTCCTGGGCGCGCTGGCGCTGGTGATGGGCAATCTGATCGGCTCGGGGATCTACCTGCTGCCCGCCACGCTTGCGCCGCTCGGCGGCAACGGCACGTTGGGCTGGCTCGCCACGATCGCGGGATCGCTGTGCCTCGCCTTCGTCTTCGCGCGGCTGGCGCGCGCGGTGCCGGGCGCGGGCGGCCCCTATGCCTACGCCGATCTCGCCTTCGGTCCGCGCATCGGCTTTGCGGCGGCATGGAGCTATTGGACGCTGGTGTGGGCGGGGAACGGCGCGATCGCGGTCGCGGCGGTCAGCGCGCTCAGCGTCGCGATCCCGGCGCTGACGCCCCACGCGGCGATCGTCGCGGTGGCGCTCGTCTGGGCGATGGTGCTGGTCAACATCGCCGGGGTCGGCGCGGCGGCGCGCGTGCAGGTGGTGACGATGGCGCTGAAGTTGCTGCCGCTCGGCGCGGTCGTGCTGCTCGCGGGCTATTGGATGGTGGCGGGCGGCGGCCCGGCGGTGCGCAATCCCGCCATCGCCATCGATGCCCGCGCGGTGGCGGGCGCGGCGGCGCTCACCTTCTGGGGCTTTCTTGGGTTGGAGTCGGCGACGGTGCCCGCCGATCGGGTGCGCGACGCCGCGCGCACCGTGCCCCGCGCCACGTTGATCGGCACCGCGGCGGTCGGGCTGATCTACCTCGCGGTGTCCAGTGCGATCACCTACATGATGCCACGGGCCGCGATCGCGGCCTCTCCGGCACCGATCGCGGATTTCCTCGGCGTGGCGTTCGGTGCTGGCGTGGCTCAGGTGGTGGCGTTGTTCGCGGCGGTCAGCGCGTTGGGCGCGCTCAACGGGTTCGTGCTGCTGCAAGGCGAAGTGCCGCGCGCGATGGCCAAGGGTGGCGTGTTCCCGCGCTGGTTCGCGCAGGAAAGCGCGCGCGGCGTGCCGGTGCGCGCGCATGTGCTGGCGGGGGCGATGGTCACCGCCGTGACGCTTGCCAATTACACGCGCGGCATGGGGGATTTGTTCGCGTTCGTCGCCGCCGTGTCGCTGGCGGCGGGGATGCTCGCCTATTTCGTCAGCGCGGTGGCGGCGGTGAAGTTGCTCGCGCGGGACACGCCCGCGCGGATCGCGGGCGTGGTGTCGGCGGGGTTCGTCGCGTGGCTCTCATGGGGGCTGGGCGTCGAGGCGAACGGCTGGGCGCTGGTGCTGTTGCTCGCCGGGGTGCCGGTCTACCTCATCGTCAGGCGCGGCGGCGCCAGCGCGCGGTAAGGCGCCGGTCGGCCAGGATCGCCTGCGCGGCATTGTGCCCCGGCGCGCCGGTCACCCCGCCGCCGGGATGCGTCCCCGATCCGCACATGTAGAGCCCGTGGACCGGCGCGCGATAGTCGCCGTGCCCCAACACGGGCCGTGCCGACCAGAGCTGGTCCAGGCTCATCCGGCCATGGAAGATATCGCCGCCGATCAGGCCGAACTTGCGCTCCAGATCGAGCGGTGAATGGATCTGGCGCGCGATGATGCTGTTCTTGAAATTGGGCGCGTGGCGATCGACGGTGTCGATGATCAGGTCCGCCACCTCCTCGCGCGCGTCGTCCCAGCTTCGTCCGTCGGGCAACTCGGGCGCGACTTGCTGGCAGAACAGGCTGGCGATGTGCATTCCCGGCGGGGCCAGGCTGTCGTCGACCGTCGTCGGCAGTTTCATCTCGACGATCGGTTCGCGTGACCAGCCGTGCGTCTTCGCATCGTCGAACGCGCGATCCATGTAATCGAGGCCGGGCGCGATGATGATCCCGGCGGTGTGATGCTCGGCACGCTCCTTGCCCGGCATGACGGTGAAATCGGGCAGTTCGCTGAGCGCCACGTTCATCCGGAAGGTGCCCGATCCGGTCTTGAACCCCGCGATCCGGCGGCGGAAGTCGGCGGGCAGATCGGCGTCGTCGAGCATCCGGCGATAGAGCAGGGCAGGGCCGACGTTCGCGGCGACAATCGGCGCGGCGATCTCCTCGCCACTTTCGAGCATGACGCCTGCCGCCTTGCCGCCGTCGACCAGCACGCGCGCCACCGGTGCTTCCAGCGTGATCTCGACGCCGGCGTCACGGCACGCCGCTTCCATGGCCTGCGTGATCGCGCCCATCCCGCCGACCGAATGGCCCCAGGCACCGAACTTGCCGTTCACCTCGCCGAAGACGTGGTGAAGCAACACGTAAGCGGACCCCGGGGTGGAGACGCCCGCGAAATTGCCGACCACCGCGTCGAAGGCGAAGGCGCTTTTCACGTGATCGTCCTCGAACCAGCCGTCCAGGAACTCGCGCGCCGATTTGGTGAACACGTCGAGCAGGTCGCGCTGCGCCGCGATGTCCAGCTTCGCCAGCGGCCAGCCCTGTCGCACCGCCGCCACCGCCTCCATCAAGCCGCCACCGGCGTTGGGCGGGATCTGCAACGCCAGGTCCCGCAGCACCTGTGCCACGCGCTCCAGCGCGGCATCGTAGCGGGGGTACGCCTCGGCATCGCGGTGGCTGAAACGCGCGAACTGCTCCTGCGTACGCCGCGTGCCCCCGCCCAGCGTCAGGTAGGTGTCGGGAAAGGGAAAGAAGTTGCTGATCGTCCGCTCGATGATCCGGAAGCCGCGATCGTGCAGCTTCATGTCCGCGATCACCTTCGGGCGCAGCAGGCTGACGGTGTAGCTGGCGGTCGAGTTGCGGAAGCCCGGGTGAAACTCCTCGGTCACCGCCGCCCCGCCGACGAGGTGCCGACGTTCGAGCACCCGCACCTTCAACCCGGCGCGTGCAAGGTAGAAGGCGCAGACCAACCCGTTGTGCCCGCCACCGATGATCAGTGCGTCGTACCGCTTCGTCATGTCCCGCCCCCGCTTGTTTTTGATCTGGCGCCTCAGCCGACCGCCATCGGCCGGCGCGACCATCCCGGCGGCGGGGCGCGATGCAGTCGCGCCTCCGGGATGCGCGCGCGGATCTTGGCGGCAAAGCTGCGCAGGCACACCTCGCTCGCGCCGATCGGCCCGGCGGTGTAGCTGGACGACGCCATGCCTTGCTGCACCCGCTCGATCAGCCACGTATCCTCGGCATTGACGGTGCGGTTGATCCGCCAGTTGGCGTAGCGGACCAGCTTCATCTCGCGCCGCGCGTCGGGCAGCGCGAACGCCATTTCGCGCAGCACGCAGGTCGTCGGCGTCAGCGGCAGCCATTGCATGAAGTCGATCTGATCGGCGTAGATGTCGAACGCCATGTTCGGCCACAGCTTGTAATACAGCCACTGCCGCTGGTTCGCCATGGGCAGATGATCGACGCGGGGCAGATACGTCTGGTAGAAACGCTCCCACGGATCGTCGGACAGGCGATCCACGAGCTGGCCGGACATCTTGTCGACCCACCCCGCCGCCTCGATCGCATAGCTCTTGCCGAACAGTCGCGTCAGCCCGTCATGCGCGACCGGAATGTGGAGGTTGTCGGAATAATTGTCGCCGACGTTCTTCCAATTCACCGCGCGCGTGCGGTGCCGCACATCCCCGATCCGGCGCATGTCGGCGAAGCGATAGGGCGCGATCTCGTGATCATAGGGCGCCATCATCTGGGCGACGCGCGGGCCCCCGTCGTCCTCCAGCCGCACGAACACGAACCCGCGCCAGCGGTCGATCTCGACCGGCACCAGCCCGCTGCTGTCCGGATCGAGCGCGGGATAGTCGCGCCGCATCGGCACCCCGCTCAGCCGACCGTCGAGATCATAGGTCCAGGCGTGATACGGACATACCAGCTTGCGCGCGCAGCCGGCATCCCCCTCCACCAGCCGCATCGCCCGGTGGCGGCAGACGTTGTGGAAGGCGCGGATCTCGCCGTCCGCGCCGCGCACCACCACGACGTTCTCGTCGAGATACGACAGCGTCCGCCACGCGCCCGATTGCGGCAGGTCGCTTTCGTGGCACACGATCTGCCACGACGGGCGGATTAGCCGCGCGCATTCCAGCGCGAAATATTCCGGATCGGTGTAGAGCCAGCCGGGCAGGCTCCAGTCCGCGTCGGGATCACGATCGGTCAACGCGGCTGGACGCGGCATCGGAGGTTCTCGCTTGCTTGTTGCACGATCGTATAACAAGGCGCCATGGTGAGCAAGCGTTCAAACCCCGACGATCGCCGTCGTGCGTTGATCGAGGCGACGGTGCGCGTGCTGGCGGCGCGCGGCGCGGCGGGCGCCTCGGTACGGACGATCGCGGCCGCCGCCGATGTGTCGCCGGGGCTGGTGACGCATCATTTCGGCGGGGTCGACCGGCTGGTCGCCGCCTCCTACGACCATGTTGCGGCACAGGTGGCGGTGGCGCTGGAGGCGGCGGTCGAGGCGGCGGGGGACGCGCCACGCGCGCGCCTGGGCGCCTATGTCGCGGCCAATTTCGCCGCACCGATCGCCGATCCCGCGCTGCTCGCCACCTGGCTGGCGCTCTGGAGCCTCGCACGGGGCGACGCCACGATGCTGGCACGGCATGAGCAGCATTACGCCGCGTTCCGCGCGCGGCTGGAGCAATTGCTGGCCGATTGCGGGCTACCCGCAACGCGCGTGCGGCTGGCGGCGATCGGCATCACCGCGCTGGTGGACGGGCTGTGGCTGGAGCTGTGCCTCTCGCCGGGCAGCTTCACCGCCGACGAGGCGCGCGCGCTCGCTGCCGCCTATCTGGACAGATCCGTGAACAGCGACTCGTAATAAGCGATGCCGGGCGCGATATTGTCGATCGGCGTCCGCTCGTTCAGGCCATGGCTGAAATCGTCCGATTCCTTGATGAAGGTCGGGCTCGCGCCATAACTGGGGACGTGGTGATACCGGAACCACATGCTGTCGCTGGCGCCGGCGGACATGCTCGGGAATACCGGCACGCCGGGGCGGGTCTTGGCAAGCGCCTTGGTCACCGCCGCCACGAAGTCGGCGCGCATCGGCGACGCGTCGTTGGCGACCGATCCCTCGCTGACGTCGCGGATCGTCAGCTTGGGCTCGGCGGCGACCTGCTTCAGCGTCGCCATCACCTCGGCGGGCTTCACGCCGGGGAAGATGCGGCAGTTGATATTGGCGGTGGCGCGCTGGGGCAGGGCGTTCAGCGCGTGACCGCCGTTCACCATCGTCGCGACGCAGGTCGTGCCGATCTGCCCGACATAGGCGGGATCGGCGGCGAGCACCGCGATCGCCTTTTCGTCCTTGGGGTCGGCGGCGAAGGCGCGCATCGCGGCGGCCAGCGTGCCGGTCTTCTGCTTGGCGGCCTCGACGAAGAAGGCCTTGGTCAGGTCGGACAGTTGCGGCGGGAAGCGGTAATTCCCGATCCGCACCAATGCCGCCGACAATTGGTTGATCGCGTTCTCCGGACGCGGCGCCGAACTGTGGCCGCCGGGATTGGTGACGGTCAGCTCGAAATCGGCGTAGGTCTTCTCCGCCCCGTTCCAGGTGAAGAATTGCGGTCGGCCATCCTCGCCCAGCCGGCCGCCGCCGCCATCGATGTTGATCACCAGCTCGGCGTTCTTCAGCTGCTCGGCGATCAGCGCGCTCGTCTTCATGCGCGTCTCCTCGTCGCCGGAGAATTCCAGCACGATGTCGCGACGCGGGCGATAGCCGTCGCGCTTCATCTGCAACAGCGCGGCGATCGTGATCGCGGCGTCGAACTTCATGTCGGTCGCGCCGCGTCCATAGAGGTAGCCGTTCTCGACCACCGGGGTGAACGGATCGCGCTGCCAGTCGGCGGGCTTCGCCTCCACCACGTCGATATGGCCGGAGATCACCAGCGGCTTGGCCGCGCGATCGGTCCCGGGCCAGCGCGCGATCAGATAGGCGGTGTCGTCGACCGGGGTGACCGTCACGTCCGTGATCCCGCCGGCGACCAGCACGGATTTCAGATAGGCCGCGAGCTGCGGTGTCTGGTTGCCCGGGCCCGCGACGCTGCGGAACGCGATCGCACGCTTGGCGATGTCCAGCGCCTGCGCCTCGGATCGCGGTTCGGCCTGCAGCGGAGTGGCGCATACGAGCGCGCCGAGCGCCACCGAAAAAAGGCCGCCGTACCGCATCACCCCGTCTCCCCGCATCGCGATCCCGCCGCGACGCTAACCCGCCACCGCGAAAACGCAACCGGGCGTGGAAGCCGTGCCCCGCCTATCCGATGGTGAGCGATACCTCCGCCAGCGCGCGCGGCAGATCCGCGACCGTGTCGATCACGACATGCGCGCCGGCCGCGCGCAGCGCCGCGCCGGCGGCGGCGATCCGCTCGGCGCGATCGGGCGCCGGCAACGCGTCGAGCGCGGTCTGGCTCAGCCCGACGCCGTTGCCGCTCGCCGCTACTCCGATCGTCCACACCCCCGCCGCGCGGCCCTCCGCGATGCCGACCGCCGCGTCATCCACCTTCACGCACGCGTCGGCGGGCCACGCGCCGAGTTCGACGAGGTTCTTCCACAGCATCAGGGGTGACGGGCGCCCGGTCGCGGTTTCCCCGGCGCAGACGACGCAATCGGGGCGATACCCCTGCGCCTCGGCATGGGGAAGGATGTCCGCCATCATCGCACGGGTATAGCCGGTGCAGGAACCGACGCGCACGCCCGCGGCCTGCAATCGCGCCGCGACGTGGGCGGCACCGGGGATCAGCGTGGCGCAATTGCGTGCCGCGTCGCGCATCAGCGGTTCGATCGCCGCGAACAGCCGCGCGCCGTCCGCCTCGACCGGGCCGGTGCCGTGCTTCACCGCCCAGGCGCGCGCGATGCGCGGCTTGGCCAGCAGGGCCGCGATTTGATCGCGCTTGGCCATGCCCATGTCGGCGCGCGCTTCCGCCTCGTCGATCGGCACGCCCTCTCGATCGAACAGGCGGCACAGCGCGACCACCGGCGCGCGGCTGCCGAAATCGATCATCGTCCCGGCCCAGTCGAACACCACCGCCTGCAGTCGTCGTCCCATCATGCCCCTCCCATCATGTCGTCGATCACCTGTTCGGCCAGTCCGAACGCGGTGGACGCACCGGTTCCGCTCGTCACCACTACCAGCCGGACGTCGGGCATCGGCGCCCGCACGATGCTGTGCCCCGCCGCCGCCGCGTAGGTGCCGGTCCAGCGCTCCAGCACCGGCGGGGGGGCGCCGAACAGTGCGGCATAGGCGTCGAGGATGCGCGCTTCGACCGCCGCGCTGGCGAAGGGCAGGGGCGAGGGACCGTAATGGTGGCTGTCTCCGACGATCAGGCTGCCATCGGCACCTTGCACCACGATCAGGTGAATGCCGTCCGCCAGCGCCGCGGCCGCGCGCGGCTCCTCCATCAGCCGCGCGTGCAACGCGTCGGCCTCCGGCAGCGCGGCATAGCCGGCGTAGCGTACCATGCTCAGGTCGCCCATCACCGCGCCCGGCAGGCGCCACCCGGGCCCGGCCAGCCGCACCATCTGCAAGGTACACCGCGTGATCCCCGCGTCCGCGAAAAGCGTGGGAAACAATGCCGCGCCGTCGTCGCCGGGGCACACGATCACGCGATCGGCGGCGACCGGGCCATGGCTGGTCTCCACCCCACCGGCGTGCACCGTCCGCACCTGAACGCCGCGACGGAACGTCACGCCATGCGCCGTCTCCAGCCAATGGGCCAATGCCGGTATCGCGGTGCGCGATTCGATGCGCAGGTCGTGCGGGCTGAACAGGGCGGAGGCGACGCCGGTCAGCATCGGCCAGTCCCGCGCGACCTGCGTGGACGACAGCCGCCGGCAGTCGGCGCCCATATCGGTGGCAAGAAAGGCGTCGATCACCCGTTCCGCCTCGGGCCGCTGCGCGGCCAGCAGCAGGCCGCGTTGCTCGATGGCGATCCCGGCGGGGGCGGCGATGTCGGCCCAAATCTCGGCGCTGCGGCGCGCCATCCGCCACACCGCGCCCGCCTCCTGACCCGTGACCGTGACGAAGCCGAAATTGCGGATCGACGCGCCATTGGCGGCGGCGTCGCGATCGATCACCACCACTCGCGCGCCGGCGCGCGCGGCGAACAGCGCGTGGGCGAGGCCGACGATCCCGGCGCCGACGATCGCCACATCATGGCGCGACATGGCAAATTTTCCGGTCGGACCAGCGCAGGAAATGCAGCGCCGACAGCATCGTCAACAGCGCGACGACCACCGCCGTCGCATAGCTGCACGTCACGAAGAAGCGCAGCCATTGCATCTGCGGCGCCGCAAGGCTTCGTACCAGCAGCAGCACGACGCTGCCCGCATAGCCCGACGCATCGGCGATGTAGATCAGGAAGCCGGCATTGGCGGCGGTGCCGATCGTCGCGATCATCCGGTCGAACAGCATGGCGTTGAACGGCGTATAGGCCAGATACAGCCCCGCGCCGGTGACGATCATCCACGTGAGCGGCGAGATCCACCCGCTCTGGAATGCCAGCGTCGCCACGCCCAGCATCACCGCGCCCAGCGCGATCATCGCGTGCATTGCCAGCAGCGCGCGCAGGTTGTCGCGGACCAGCATCAGCACCGCCAGCGCGGCGAGCGTCACGATCGCCACGGGCAATTCGCTGGCGGTGAACAGCGCGGCTTCCCCGCCATAGCCCAGCGCGGTCCAGATCTCGGCGGCAAAGCTGTCGCGTACGTCGCGCAGCGCGGTCAGCAGGACATATCCGGTCACCAGCATCGCCAGCGTGCCCGCATGCGCGCGCCAGAAGGCGGCGCGATCGGCGGCGAGCATCGGCACGCGCTCGACCCGCTCGGCCCGATCGCGCGCGTCGGGGGGCGGCAGGCGCTCGAGCTGCCACAGCGCGACGAGCAACAGCGGCACGAATGCCAGCCCGGTCGCGGCGGGCATCCACCATTCGGAGACGCCCGCGGCCATCATGAGGACCGCCACCGACTTCACCACGCCCGACGACAGGATGAAGCTGGCGCACAGCATCGCCCCCAGCAGCTCCGACACCCGCCGCCCCTCGACATAGCTGAACACCAGCCCCCAGATCAGCCCGAGCGGCAGGCCGTTGAGGAACAGGCAAAGGACGTTCCACGGCGCCGGCACCAGCGCGAATAGCACCAAAGCGACCCATGACGCCGCGATCAGCCCCAGGATCGCGCGCGCCCGCCCGCGGCGCCCCGCCTCCGCGATCACGCGCACCCCGATCAGCTTCGACAGTGCATAGCCGATCACCTGCGCGATCAGCAGCGCGGTCTTGTAATCGACGGCGGCGTGCCAGCCGACGACGTCGACATAGGTCGCGGCGGCGAACGGCTTGCGGAACGCGTACATCGCGAAATACGCCGCGAATGCCGCCAGGCCGCCCAGGATCAGGGTCAGGCGATCGTTCTCGTGCGCGGCCGCGCGCACGGGGGCGCTCGTCATCACCATGGCCGCACCGCCAGCGCCTCTGCCTCGGCGGCGCATGTCGCGCGGTCGGGCGTCGGGGCGGTCGTGCGCAGGCGCGCCAGTTCGTCGCGCGCCGCCGCCAGATCGCGCCGGAACGCGGCGCTCCCCTGCAGCGCGGCGAACACCGCCGATCCGGCCAGATAGCCCGCTTCCACCGCGCTCTTGCTATGCGATCCACACACGGCGCGGCTCTCGCCGTAGGCGCGTCCGCGCGCCAGGATCGCGGTGGCGCGCGTCGGCATGGCCTCGGCCAGGATCAGTGCCTCCAGCCAGCCCGCCGCAGTATGCCCCGACGGATAGTCGCCATTGCCCGCGAGATGTGCGGTCTTCGGTTCGCAGATCGGCGCGCCGGGCACATCCAGATAGGGGCGCCGCACCTGATAATGGCGCTTCACCGGATCGACCAGCGGCCCGGCATGGGCGCGGTCCAGCAGTCGCGCGGTCGCGGGGGCGGAGCGCGCGTCGATCCGCATGCCCAGCGCGCAGGCGTTGCGCGCCAGTGGCGTGTTCGTCACGTCATCGGTGGCGATCCGCCAGCGCGGCGTTCCGGCCAGCCGCCGGGTCTCGCGGAAGATCGCCGCGTCCGCTCGTGCGGTGGGGCTGCCGGGGGCGGGCGGCGGGGCGAGGACGACCAGACCGTCCGGATACTCGCCGGCGTTCAGGTAGGCGTCGGGCGTGGCGGTGCCGATCATCGACAGCGCGGCCCCGAGGAGCAGCACGCGGATCATGCCGTCACCTGCATCGCGCCGATGCCCGGATCGGTGCGCCCCACGCGGCCCGTCTCCACCTTGCCCGCGAACCGGCGGAGGAAGGCGGGATCGCCGTCGATCGTCACGCTCAGGTCGTACCAGTGATCGCTGGCCACGACGGCACAGCGCGCGCGCCGCTCGCCACCGGGGGGCAGCATCATCGTCCGCTCGCGCGCGCCGTCGACCGGATAGCGTTGGTCCATCGCGATCCTCGCCGCGACGGGGGAGCCGGACGGATTACGCAGCACGATCTCGACATGATCGGCATGCGGGCGCAGCGTCGCGGCGATCCCGCGACGATCGGGTGCCGCCGCCAACCGTCGCCAGAACCCGTTCGGCCCGCGCACGGTCACATCATATCCGCTGGCGATGGTGCCGAACGCGGTCGAGGCGACATGGCGGTCCCCCGCGCCGATCGTGAAATGCCACGGATCCTGCGCGTCGCGATTGTCGTGGACGGTAAAGGTCGCGCCCACCGTCCCGCTGTTCACGAAGGTCAAATGGAGTTCCCCGGCGTCGCTGAGGTCGGCGAGGACGTCCACCGCATAGGGCAGCGGACGATGACGGCGCTGCCCGGGCAGTTGCGCAGTCGGCGCCTGCCGGGCGGGGATCGCGATCGCGTGCCCCGCTGCCGAATGCGCGATCCGTTCGCCCGTGTCATCGGTCGAGGGCAGGGCGCCGCCGGCGACGACCGGCTGCGCGAAGTCGAAGGCGCTGGTCAGGTCGCCACACACCGCGCGCCGCCAGGGCGAGATGTTCGGCTCCGGCACCCCGAAGCACCGTTCGGCGAAGCGCAGCACAGACGTATGGTCGAACAGCTGCGAACACACCTGCCCGCCGACGCTCCACGGTGACACCAGGATCGTCGGCACGCGGATACCCAGCCCGATCGGATGCTCCTCGTCGCCCGCCGTGCCGCTGCCGCGATAATCCTTCGTCTCACCGGTGACCGGGACGGTCGAATGGCCGCGATAGCGCCCGACCGGCGGCACTGGCGGCGGCATATGATCGAACAGGCCGCCCGCCTCGTCATAGGTGAGGATGAACACGGTCTGCGCGAACACCTCCGGGTTGTCGACCAGCGCCTCGATCAGCCGCGCGGAAACCTGCTCGCCGCGCGCCGGCGCGGCGGTGGGATGTTCGGACAGCGCGGCAGCGGTGACGATCCACGACACCTGCGGCAGCGCGCCGCTGGCGACATCGCGCCGGAACGCCGCGACGAGTTGGTCGCCATCGGAGCGCGTGCGATCCGCGCCCTGCGCGTGCTCGCTGACCCAGGATCGACCGCGCCGGTAAAGCTCGGACCCGCGTTCGCACGGGCGGAACGGCGGAAAGACCGACAGCAGGTTGTCGCCGAAATTGTCGTACTCCTGATACACCTTCCAGCTGATCCCCGCCGCCTGCAACCGCTCGGCATAGGTGGTCCAGCGATAGGCGTCCGGGCGCAGCGGCCGGTCGGTCGCCATGTCGGCGCTCGGGGTCTCGTCCTCGCCGTAATTGTGCATCTTCGGATCGCCGCCGACCGTGCCGCCGCCGTTGCACCCGCTGAACAGGTGCAGCCGGTTCGGGTAGGTCTGCGTCATGGTCGAGCAGTGGTAGGCGTCGCAGACGGTGAACCCGTCGGCCAGCGCGTAGTAGAAGGGCAGGTCGCCCGGCCCGTAATGCAGCATCCGGTTGCGCAATTCGCCGCTGTGCCCCCAGCGGCCGAAGCGCCCGCGATCGAACAGGTGCATGTTCTCGACATGCGACTGGTCCGCCCCGTCGACCGTGAACGACCGCATCACGCGCGAGTCGCCATGATAGGGCAGCACATGGCCGTCGGGATGCTCGCCGGAGGGTTGCGCGAACACGCTTGCGCCCCCCGCCAGCCGCAGCGGGCGGGGGTCGCCGAAGCCACGCACGCCGTTGAGCATCCCCAGATAATGGTCGAATGCACGATTCTCCTGCATGTGGATCACGATGTGCCGCACGTCGGCGATCGTGCCGGTGCGCCGCACCGCCGGGATGGCGCGCGCGCGCGCGACCAGCCCCGGCCACATCGCGGCGGCCCCCATGCCGCCGGCCCATTTCAGAAGATCGCGACGTCCGGTCGCATCCATGGTTCTCAACCCTTCGAAAACACGCTAGGTAGATTGGTATAGTCCAATCATCTTACGGTTTGACGACGGCGTGGCGCCACCAACCAGCCCCTCGGGCCGGCGGTCGCGCCTGGATCAGCACGCAATGGAGGCAGGAATGTTACGGCCCGATTCGATGGTGGCGGAGATCTTTGCCACCTTCGCCCGCCACGGCGCGGCACAATATGGCGAACATGTCACCCAGCTCGAGCACGCGCTGCAATGCGCGCAACTCGCCACGGAGCACGCGTGCGCGGACACATTGGTGATCGCCGCCTTGCTGCATGACATCGGTCGATTGCTCGAACCCGATGGGAATGCTGACGAACTGGACGGGCTGGACGCCAGGCATGAAGACATCGGCGCGGTGGCGCTATCGCGCGCCTATCCCCCTGCGGTGACCGAGCCGATCCGGCTGCACGTCGCGGCGAAACGCTATCTATGCGCGGTCGACGCCGACTATCGCGCCACGCTCAGCGCCGCCTCGCTGCTCAGCCTCGCGGTGCAGGGCGGGGAGATGGACGCGGAGGAGGTCGCGCGATTCCAGGCCGAGCCGTACTTCGCCGCAGCGGTGCAACTCCGCCGCTTCGACGATTGGGGAAAGCGAGTCGGCTGCCCCGTGGCACCGCTCGAATCGTACCGCCCATTGCTGACCGCCTTGCTGCGCCGGAACGACGCCGCCTGAAATCAACGTTTTGGACCATTCCTCGAATTTTCGTCACGCTGTCACCAAGGCGTCATCACCACTGGACTATACCAAATACATCGGTGGTGCGTCGCTGACGCCGCTGATGCGGGAACGACAGGCCACATCGCTCATGCCGCCCGGCGTCTCGCCGGGTGGATGCCGACGCGCGCCCACCCGCCCTGCTCGGCGACGCGAACAGCAAGCGCCGGGATCGGCGAGGGGGATCGATGCAACAGTTCACCAACCTGAAGCGGATGCGCGCCGCGGTGCTCGGCACCACGATGCTGGCGATGCTGGCCCCGGTGGCAGCCCGTGCCGAGGATGAGGGCGATCGCGACATCGTCGTCAACGGTCAACGGCTCAGCGCGCAAAAGGCGCTGGACGAGAAGAAGGCGGCGGTCTCGGTGATCGAGGTCATCAGCGCCGACGACCTGGGCAAGATCCCCGACGCCACCGTCGCCGATGCCTTGGCGCGGGTGCCGGGGGTCAGCGTGATCGTCAATCAGGAGACCGGCGAAGGCCAATATGTCACGATCCGCGGCCTGTCGGGCACGTACAATGCCACGATGATCAACGGCATCCGCGTCGCGCAGACCGACACTGCCAGCCGCGACGTCTCGCTCAACCTGCTGCCGCCGAACGGCCTTGCCGAAATCCGCGTGACCAAGACGCTGACCCCGGATCAGGATGGCGATGCGATCGGCGGCACCATCGACTTCCGCACCCCCACCGCCTTCGACTTCAAGGACGCGCACGTGCTGCGCGGCTGGCTGAGCGGCGGGTTCAACAGCAACGCGCGCAGCGCTGGTGAGGATGCGGGCCTGTATCAGGCGCAATTCGATATTGGTCGGCGCTTCGCCGACGATCGCTTTGGGGTGTTCGCCTCGGTCAATTACGGCGTCACCCACGGCAACAGCCAGGAAACCGAGAACGACGGCGAGTGGGAGCCGCACATCTGGCGCAGGAACGCGACCGAGACGATCTCCCAGCAAAACATGCATCTGCCCGGCATCGATCTCGACTATCGGCGCTTCAAGCAGACGCGGTGGGGCGGGAACCTGTCGTTCGACTATCACGGTGAGACGACGCAGCTCTATCTGCGCGGCCAATACGCCCGCGCCGACAAGGCGGGCACCAACGACTACACCGACTATCGCAATCGCAAGAGCAAGCGCCTGACCCAGGTAAACCCTGAGGACACCAGCCTGCGCCAGCCCGAGGACATGATCACCGGCGTCGATGCGAAGCTGGGCAACGTCTACGGCTATAGCGTCCAGCAGATCGTCGACCGCGATGGCGACGGCAGGATCACCGATGCCGATCGCAATTCGAAGCAATATTGGTCGCTCAATGGCCGCTCCGGGGTCTGGGATCCAAAGGTGTTCCAGTTCGCCCGCACCTTCGAAACGCAAGACAATCGCCAGCAGCTCGGCACCGTCCAGCTCGGCGGCAACAGCCAGTTCGATCGCCTGCGCCTGACCTACGATCTCAGCTACAGCTTCGGCGATCAGGTGTCGCCCGGCTCGTACAGCGTCGGCTATAATTGCGACGTCTGCACCTATCCGCTCAACGCCACCGGTATCGACTGGGTGTCGAACGACCCGCGCTTCCCGCACCCCAGCCTGCCGGCCTATGCGGTCAACGTGGAACACGATCCCTCGCTTCTGCCCTTCGACAGCGCGAGCCTCAGCCGCTGGAAGCAGACGGACGATCGCTGGGCGGGCAAGCTGGACGCGCGCTATGATCTTGGCGGGCTGATCGATCACGTGCGGGCGGGGGTGAAGTGGATGCGCTCGTCGCGCATTTATGATTCGACGCCGGTGTGGGACGGCGATTTTTCCGGCACGCCGCTGGACGGCAAGTCGCTGGCGGCGTCGGGGCTGATCCAGAAGACGGTGCCGAGCATCCTGCACCGCGAATATTATTACGGCGCGGTGATGAGCCGGCAGGCGGTGGTCGCCGCGATCACCTCGGCGATCGCGGCGCAGCCCGGCAACCGGTCCGCCGGCGACGCGCTGCTGCGCGACGACAAACAGGGGCGCGAGACGATCTTCGCCGGCTACGCGCTGGCGAATGCGAAGCTGGGCGCGGTCGACATCGTCACCGGCGCGCGCGTCGAGCATCGCGACACGTTCAACCGCTTCTGGTCGCAGGACGGCGACACCGGCGGCTTCGCCACCACCACGCGCGGCTACACCGTGTTCCTGCCCAGCCTCACCGCGAACTGGCGGCCCGATGACCGGCATGTCGTGCGCGGCGCGATCTGGACCGGCTATTCGCCGCCGGAATACAGCAATCTTTCCGGTGGTCAGTCGATCACCCGCGATCCCGCCACGCGGGAAGTGCTGTCGATCAGCCGTGGCAACCCGGATCTGAAGGCGGCCCGCGCCACCAATCTCGACGTGTCGGCGGAATGGTATCCGGATGCGGCCAGCATGCTGTCGGCCGCGGCCTTCTACAAGCACATCGACAATTTCATCTTCACCAACGGCAATCAGATCAACGCCGACACGCGGCAGGGCACGATCGAGGTGACCCAGCCGCAGAACGGAAAGACCGCGCAAATCTATGGCATGGAGGTCAACGTCATCAAGCAGTTGCAGGGGCTGGCCGCGCCGTTCGACGGCTTCGGGCTGGAGGGTAACCTGACGGTTCAGCACAGCAGCGCCGACAGCGGGCAGCCGTATCGCAACGGTGCGAAGATGCGCTTCGTCAATACGCCGCACCTGTTGTACAATGCCGCGATCACGTATCAAAAATATGGCGTGCAGATGAAGCTGTCGTACAATTATCGCGGGAAGTATATCGAGGATCTTCGCGACAATGCCGTCGACAAATGGGTGCAGCACAATCGCAGCGTCGATTTCCACTCGCGCCTGTCGGTGACGGACCGGATCGCGATCGACTTCGATGTCGCCAATTTGCTCAACGACTGGCGCTATTACACCACGAAGGGGGACAATCCCAGCTACCAGAAGGATTATATGGAGCCGGGTCGCACGTTCATCCTGCGCACCAGCTTCATCTTCTGAGCCGGGCGGGGCGGGGTTGACGCCGCGGCGACACCCCGCCTAGCACGCGCGACCGCCCTCGCTGGGACCAGATCGTCGATGCCGTCGGGACTTACGTTGCTGGGAATGGCGCGCAGCGAGGACGATCGCCCGCAATATCTGGCGCTGCGCGATCAGATCGCCAGCGCGATCGAACTGGGGAAGCTCGCCGCCGGCGCGCGGCTGCCCTCCGAACGACAGCTTCAAACCGATACCGGCACCGCGCGCGGCACGATCCGCGAGGCTCTGTCGCAATTGGAGGCCGAGGGGCTGATCTACCGCCGCGATCGCAGCGGCTGGTACGTGTCGCCGCCGCCGGTCACCTATGACCCGACCCGCTGGACCGGCTTCATGGCCTATGTCGTCGAGCAGCATCGCGTGCCCGGCACGCAGGCGCTCTCGATCGAGGGCGTGGCGGCGCCTTCGGGGGTCGCCGACATCTTCCGCGTCGCCCCCGGCACACCGCTCCACCTCGTCACCCGCCGCCGCTCGATCGACGGGCGCGCGGTGCTGATCGAGCGGATCATGGTCGATCCCGCGCTGGCGCCCGGGCTGGAGCGGCACGATCTGAACGGCTCGCTCACCCGTATCCTGGGCAGCGAATACGGGCTGCAGGTGGCCCGCAACCGCGTCGACATGCGCCCCTGCGCGCTGACCACCACGATCGCCGAGTTGCTGGGGGTGAAGCCGGGCACCCCCGGGCTGCTGGTGGTCCGCACCAGCCTCGCGGCGGACGGGCGCGTCGTGGAATACGACCACGAATATTGGCGCCACGACGCGATCCGCGTCCACATCGACCTCGACATCCGCGCCTGACCCGTAGGGCTGGCGGAAGAGGTGGGATTCGAACCCACGGAGAGCTTGCACCCTCGCCGGTTTTCAAGACCGGTTCCTTAAACCACTCGGACACTCTTCCTCGCGCGGGTGTCGCCTATGGCAGAGGCACTCCGCGCTGTTCAAGCCCCCGCATGTGCTGCGGCCACCCGTGCATCCTCGGCGATGACTGGCGGTTCCGCCACCGCGCCGGCTGTGCCAGAACCGGCGGATCATGAAAGGGGTAGCAACTCTCGCGCGCGGTCTGGCCGTGGTGGCGTGGCTGATCGCGCCGGCCGCGGTGCAGGCACAGGCACAGGCACAGGCACAGGCACAGGCACAGGCACAGGCACAGGCTCAGGTCGCGTCGCCCGACGCCAACGCCGACGGCTTCGGCGCGTATATGGCGCAGGTCCGCGCGCGCGCGATCGCGGCGGGGGTGCGCCCCGCGACCGCCGACGCCGTGCTGCTCGCGCTCACCTACAACCCGCGCGTCGTCGCGCTCGATCAGCAACAGCCGGAGGCGCGCCCCAACGCGCCCGTGCCGCGCTTCGCCCCCTATCGCACCGCGCATGTCGATGCGGCGCGCATCTCGCGCGGGCGCGCCACCTATGTCGCGCAACGCGCGCGGCTGGCGCGGGTCGAGGCGGAGACCGGCGTGCCCGAGCAGGTGATGGTCGCGATCTGGGGGCACGAGACCAATTACGGATCGTACACCGGCAACTTCGACACGGTGCGCAGCCTGGCCAGCCTCGCCTATGAAGGTCGCCGCCGCCCGCTGTTCGAAGGCGAACTGATCGCCGCGCTCAGGATGATCGATCGCGGCGTCTCGCGCACGCAGCTCACCGGAAGCTGGGCCGGGGCGATGGGCAATCCGCAATTCCTGCCCTCGGTCTATCTGCGGCTGGCGAAGGACGGCGATGGCGACGGGCGCGCCGACATCTGGAACTCCGCCGCCGACACGCTGGCCTCGATCGGCAATTATTTCGTGCAGGCCGGGTGGCGGCGCGGCCAGCCGTGGGGCGTCGCGGTGAACGTGCCCGCCGGCTTCGATCGGGGCGAGATCCGCAACCGGCTCGTCTCGCCGCGCTGCCCGCGCGTGTTCGAGCGGCATAGCGGCTGGCGCTCGATGGCGGAGTGGCGCGCGCTCGGCGTCGCGGCGCAGGGCCGCACGCTGGCCGACGATGTGCAGGCGACGCTGATCGAGCCCGATGGCCCGGGGCAGACCGCCTATCTGCTCACCGGCAACTACCGGGTGATCCTCGACTATAACTGCTCGAACTTCTACGCGCTGTCCGTCGGCCTGCTCGCCGATGCGATCGCGTCATAGCGGCGGGTGACGCGGGCGCCGGCGCCCGCTATGGCACCGGCCATGTCTTCTCCTGCCTCGACACGGAACCCTGAATGACCAAGCTGCTGACCGTCCTCGCGCTCCCCGCCGCCGTCGTCGCGCTGGCGGTGCCCGCCGTCGCCGCCGCGCCGCAGTTCGACACGCCCGCCCCGGTCGCGTTCATGGAGGATGTGTCGACCGGCGCGGTGCTGTTCGCGCGCGACGCCGATCGCCGCATGCCCCCGGCGTCGATGGCGAAGATGATGACGGTCTACACCGCGTTCCAGATGATCGCGCATGGCGATCTGAAGCTGGACACCGAGTTCGAGGTGCGGCCGGAAACCTGGGCGAAGTGGCACGGGCCGCAGGCGGGCTCGACGATGTTCCTGTCGTCGGGGGAGCGCGTGTCGGTCGCCAACCTGCTCTACGGGATCGTCACGCTGTCGGGCAACGACGCGTGCGTCGTGTTGGCCGAGGGGATTTCGGGCACCGAACAGGCGTTCGTCGAGCGGATGAACGAGGATGCGGCGAAGCTGGGGCTGAAGAACAGCCACTTCGGCACCTCGAACGGCTGGCCTGACGGTGGCGTGACCTATGTCACCGCGCGCGATCTCGCCACGCTGGCGGCGGCGACGATCCAGCAGCATCCCAAGCTCTACAAGCAATTCTATTCGCGCCGCGATTTCACCTGGGGCAAGACGATGGGCGCCGGCCAGGCGATCACCCAGGCGAACCGCGATCCGCTGCTCGGCCGCGTCGCGGGCGCCGACGGACTGAAGACCGGGCATACCGAGGAGGCCGGCTATGGCTTCACGGGATCGGCGGAGCAGAACGGTCGCCGTCTCGTGATGGTCCTCGCCGGGCTGACCAGCTTCAACCAGCGCGCCAGCGAGTCGGTGCGCTTCATGGAATGGGGCTTTCGCGCGTGGCAGGCCAAGCCGGTGGTGAAGGCTGGCAAGCAGGTCGGCACCGCCGCGGTGCAGATGGGAAACGCGGGCGAGGTGACGCTGGTCGCGCCCAAGGATCTCGCCGTCACCATCCCCTCGGGCAGCCGCCCGCAGCTCGCCGCCAAGATCGTCTATGACGGGCCGATCAAGGCGCCGATCAAGCAGGGCGCGCATATCGCCGATCTCGTCGTGTCCTCACCCGGACTGCCGGAACAGCGGATGCCGCTGGTCGCCGGCGCCGACGTGGGCGAGGCGGGCTTCTTCGGTCGCGCCTGGCACGGGCTGACCGGGCTGTTCGGCTGATCGGCGCCACGCGGATGAACGCGGGGCGGTTCCTCAGCCTCGAAGGCGGGGAGGGCGCGGGCAAGTCGACGCAGGCGCGCGCCCTCGCCGCCGCGCTGGAAGCGCGTGGGCTGGAGACGGTCGTCACCCGCGAACCCGGCGGCAGCGAGGGGGCGGAGGCGATCCGCGCGTTGTTGATGCAGGGGGATGCCGGGCGCTGGAGCGCGCGGACCGAGGCGTTGCTGTTCGCGGCCGCGCGCGCCGATCACGTCGAGCGCGTCATCCGGCCCGCGCTCGCCGCCGGGCGTTGGGTGATCTGCGACCGCTATCTCGATTCCAGCCGCGCCTATCAGGGCAGCGCCGGGCAGGTCGAGGATGCCGCGATCCTCGCGCTCCACGCCTTCGGTGCCGAGGGGCTGCTCCCCGACCGCACTTTCCTGCTCGCCTTGCCGGCGGACATTGGTGCAGCGCGCGCGGCGGGGCGCGACGGGCAGGCCGCCGATCGCTTCGCCGCGCGGGACACCGGGTTCCACGCCGCGGTCGCCGCCGCGTTCGACGGGTTCGCCGCGCGGGAGCCGGCGCGCTTCCGCCGCATTGACGCCACCCAGCCGCCCGCCACGGTCACGCAGGCGATGCTCGACGCGCTGGCGGACTGGCTGCCATGACCGCGGTGCGCGGTCACCGTGCCGCGATCGACGCCTTTCTCGCCGCCAGCACCGGCGGCGCGCTGCACCACGCCTGGTTGCTCGCGGGGCCGCTCGGCGTCGGCAAGGCGTCCTTCGCGGAGGCCGCCGCGCTTCGCCTGCTCGCGGATGCGATGACGCCCGGCACACTGCCGCCGGGGCTGGCCGTGCCCGAGGATCATCCGGCGGCACGCCTGGCGGCCGCTGGCTCGCACCCGGACCTGCGCGTGCTCCGCCGCTTGCCCAAGAAGGACAAGGAGGACGAACTGGCGCGGTCGATCACCGTCGATCAGATCCGCAGCCTGGGGCCGTTCCTCGGCACGATGCCGTCGCTGTCGCCGCGTCGCGTGATCGTGATCGATGCCGCCGACGACCTCGAACGGCCGGGCGCCTCGAACGCGCTGTTGAAGAGCCTGGAGGAGCCACCCGCCGGCACCGTCTTCCTGCTGGTCAGCCACGCGCCCGGGCGGCTGTTGCCGACGATCCGGTCCCGCTGTCGTCTGTTGCGCTTCGATCCGCTGGGGGATGAGGACATGGCGGCGGTGCTCGCGCGTGCCTTGCCCGATGCCGATGCCGACGAACGTGCCGCGCTGGTCCGGATCGGGGAGGGGGCGCCGGGCCGCGCGATCGGCTATGCCGGGCTGGATCTCGGCGCGATCGATCAGGCGGTGGAGGCGATCGCGCGCGACGGCGATCCGCGGCTGGAACGTCGCGCCGCATTGGCCCGCGCGCTGTCGCCGAAGGCGGCGCAGCCTCGCTACGAGGCGTTCCTCGATCGCGTGCCGACCGTTATCGCGCGGCTCACCGCGCTGCGGTTCGGCGCCGATCTGCGCATCGCGCTCGACGCCTATGACGAGGCACGCGCCGTCACCGGCGCCGCGCGCAGCCTGTCGCTGGACGCGCAGGGCACGGTCTACGAACTCGCGGGTATCGTCGCCCGGCTGGCGGCAAGTCGCTAGATCACATCGAAAGCCGTTCGTGCTGAGCCTGTCGAAGCATTAGTGCCGATCCTGTCGAAGCACATGCGATCAGACACGACGTCGTCATTGCGAGCGTAGCGAAGCAATCCACAGCCGGACCAGAACGCCCTGGGCTGCTTCGCTGCGCTCGCAACGACCACGTGACGAACCCCGCCGGCACACCACCACCGCCTGCTTGTTCTGCTTCCAATGAAACCCTAGGACGGCGCCATGGGCGACCCCTTCTATATCACCACCGCGATCAGCTACCCCAATGGCCGTCCGCATATCGGCCATGCCTATGAAGCGATCGCCGCCGATGCGATCGCGCGCTTTCAGCGGCAGGCCGGGCGCGATGTCCGCTTCCAAACCGGCACCGACGAACACGGGCTGAAAATGGTGCAGACCGCGCGCGACAAGGGCGTAGAGGTGCGGGCCTTGGCCGACGAAATGTCCGGGCATTTCCGTGCGATGTGCGACGCGCTGAACATCAGCTATGATCGTTTCATCCGCACCACGGATGACGATCATCATCGCGCCAGCCAGGCGATCTGGCAGGCGATGGCCGATGCCGGTGACCTGTACCTCGACCGGTACGAGGGCTGGTACTCGGTGCGCGACGAGGCGTTCTATGACGAGAAGGAACTGGTCGACGGGGAAGGGGGGGCGAAGCTCTCTCCGCAGGGAACGCCCGTTACCTGGACCGCCGAGGAGACGTGGTTCTTCCGCCTGTCCAAGTACCAGCAGCCTCTGCTCGACTTCTACGCCGCCAACCCCGATTTCATCCGCCCGGAATCGCGCCGGAACGAGATCCTGCGCTTCGTCGAGGGCGGGCTGTCCGACCTGTCGGTGTCGCGCACCAGCTTCGATTGGGGCGTGGCGGTGCCGGGCAGTCCGGGGCACGTCATGTACGTGTGGGTCGATGCGCTCACCAATTATCTCACCGGCGCGGGCTATCCGGACGGTCCGATGCCGCACTGGCCCGCCGATCTGCACCTGATCGGCAAGGACATCGTGCGGTTCCATGCGGTCTACTGGCCGGCGTTCCTGCTGTCGGCGGGGATCGCGCTGCCCAAAACGGTCTTCGGGCACGGCTTTCTGCTGCACCGTGGTGAGAAGATGTCGAAGAGCCTCGGGAACGTGGTCGATCCGCTTGATCTGGCGAATGCGTTCGGGGTCGACGGCCTGCGCTACTTCCTGTTGCGGGAGGTCAGCTTCGGACAGGACGGCAGCTATGCCGCCGATGCGATCGTCACTCGCGTCAATGCCGAGCTCGCCAACGCCTTCGGCAACCTGGCGCAGCGGACCTTGTCGTTCATCGCCAAGAACCTCGGCGGCGCGTTGCCCGACGCGGGTCGCGCCGAGGAGGCGGATGGCCAGTTGATCGAGGAGGTCGTAGTCGCCTGCGCGGGCTTCAAGGCGGCGTTCGGCGACCTGCTGCTAAGCCAGGGGATCGAGGCGTGGATGCGCGGCGTCTTCGCGTGCAACCAGTATATCGACGCGCAGGCACCATGGGCGCTGCGCAAGACCGATCCGGAGCGGATGCACGCCGTGCTGGGCACGCTGGTCCGCGCGATCCGGATGCTCGCGATCACGATCCTGCCGGTCGTGCCGAACGGGGCGGGGCGCATCCTCGATCTGTTGGGCGCCGACGCGCGCGATCACGCCGCGATCGATGACGACGGCTGGTACCGTCGTCAGGTCGAGGGCGGTTTTATGCTTGCCACCCCGGCGCCGGCCTTTCCACGGCTTGAGATGCCGGCCGACGTGGAGCCGGCGTGATGCTAGTCGACAGTCACTGTCACCTGAATTACAAGGGGTTGGCCGAGCAACAGCAGACCGTCCTCGAACGGGCGCGGGCGCGGGGTGTCACCGCGATGCTCAACATCGCCACGCGCGAGAGCGAGTGGGACGACGTGCTCGCCACTGCCGAGCGTGAGCCGGACGTCTGGGCGACGGTCGGCATCCATCCGCATGAGGCCGATCAGCATCCGCACGTCGACACCGCGAAACTGGTTGCCCGGGCGCGACATTCCCGCGTCGTCGGCATCGGCGAAAGCGGCCTCGACTATCATTACGATCATTCCGATCGCGCGCGGCAACAGGACAGCTTCCGCGCGCACATCGCCGCCGCGCGGACGGCTGGCCTGCCGATCGTCGTCCACACCCGCGACGCGGAGGACGATACGATCGGGATCATGCGCGAGGAGATGGAGCAGGGTGCCTATACCGGGGTGATCCATTGCTTCACCGCGAGCGGTGATTTCGCCGACAAGGCGTTACACCTCGGGCTTTTCATCTCTATTTCCGGCATCGTCACGTTCCGCAACGCCACCGATCTGCAAAAAACCGCCGCCAGATTGCCCCGCGAACGCCTCTTGATCGAAACCGACGCGCCATTTCTCGCGCCCGTTCCGCACCGGGGAAAGACCGGGGAGCCGGCGTTCGTCGCGGATACCGCGGCGTTCCTGGCGCAACTGCGTGGTGAGGAAGTCGAGGAATTACAGCAATATACCGCCGATAACTTTCATCGGCTCTTCGATCGGACGCGTGGCTGATGCGGGTCCGCATCCTCGGCTCCGGCACCTCATCCGGTGTTCCAAGGATCGGAAACGACTGGGGAAATTGCGATCCCCTCGAGCCACGCAACCGCCGCACCCGCTCGTCGATCCTCGTCGAACACGATGCCACCCGCATCCTGATCGACACCAGCCCCGACATGCGCCAGCAACTGCTCGACGCCAACGTCGGGACCGTCGACGCGGTGATCTGGACGCACGAACACGCCGATCACGTCTTCGGGATCGACGATCTTCGGCAAGTCTTTCATGCCCTTGGCCGTCCGGTGCCGGGTCTCGCCCGTCCGCGCACCGCCGCCGCGCTGCGCCGTCAGTTCGGCTATGTCTTCGAGGGAACCGGCGGTTATCCGCCTACGGTCCGGCTCGACGATCTGCCCGATCAGGCGCGCGTCGGCTCGATCACGGTCCATGCGGTCGATCAGCCGCACGGCAACATCACCTCGGCGGGCCTGGTGTTCGAGGCGGCCGGCAAGCGGATCGGCTATGCCACCGATCTCAGCGCGATGACGCCGGCGATGCGGGCGTTGTACATGGAGCTGGATATCTGGATCGTCGATGCGCTCCGTCGCCGGCCGCACCCGACACATCCCGATCTCGCGACCGTGCTCGGCTGGCATGCCCAACTCGCGCCCAAGCGAACCGCGCTGGTCCATATGGATCAGTCGATGGATTATGCGGGTCTCGTCGCGGAACTGCCGCTAGGCATCGAACCCGGCTTCGATGGCATGATGATGCAAGCATGAGCGATCGATCGCTAACGATCGTGATGCTGCTCCTGGTGCTCGGTCTACCCGTGTCGGCATTGCTCGTACGACGCGTACCGACGCGTGATATCATCCGTTATGCGGCTATTTGGGTGGGGATCATCATCGTCCTCTACATCCTTGCTCGCCTATTTACATAATGCTGATTATCGGAATTAGACACAGCCGCGGGGATAGTGCTCGTCAAATTCTCTTGCACCCTCCTCCGCGCCGCGGCCTTACGATCGCGCCGCCCCTAACCGCTGCGCCATCGCACGCTCCACGGGCGTCAGGCCGGCGAGAAGATCGTCGTTCACTTGTCGCTGTGGTGCCGGCGCGGTCTTGGCATTCTTGAACAGGCTCAGCGTGGTACGGGTCATTTCGATCCTCTGAATGGCACCGGCCGCACCTGCGGCTGGATGTCGCAAAAACAGCGATGTTCGGGCTTGGTTCCGTTTTCCGGTGGAACGAAGCACGCGCGTCGCGCCTATCCCCGCGCAGGCAGGAGCATGACATGGCGGATGACGAATACGAACGGCAACTGGAGCAGGCGCAACTCGCACTGGTCGCGTGGCAAATCGCAGCCGCCGCCTCGGGTGAGCGTGTGGTCATCGTCCTCGAAGGCCGAGACAGCGCCGGCAAGGACGGCACGATCAAGCGCATCGTCGAGCATCTGTCGGTTCGCCTGACCCGGGTGGTCGCGCTGCCGAAGCCGTCCGATCGCGAGCGCACGCAATGGTATTTCCAGCGTTATGCCGCGCACCTGCCCGCCGCGGGCGAGATCGTGATTTTCAATCGATCCTGGTACAATCGCGCCGGCGTCGAGGTGGTGATGGGCTTTTCGACCGAAGCCGAACAGGCCGAGTTCCTGCGCGATGCCCCGGATTTCGAGCGGATGCTGGTCGAAAGCGGGGTCCGGGTGGTCAAGCTGTGGCTCGATATCGGCAAGAAGGAACAGGCCAAGCGCCTGAAGGACCGCCGCACCGATCCGCTGAAACAATTGAAGGTGTCCGACATGGACGCGGTCGCGCAACAGCACTGGGACGATTATTCCACCGCGCGCGACACGATGCTGCTGCGCACCCACACCCCCATCGCGCCCTGGCATTGTGTCCGGGCGGATCACAAGAAGGCGGCGCGGATCGCGGTGCTGCGCCACCTGGTCCACCGCATCGCCCCGCCCGCGATCGCGAAGGACGTACCCGTCGCCGATCCCGACGTGCTGTTCCCGTTCGACGCGAACGCGATCTCGGACGGGCGATTGGCGCGCTGATCGCGGCACTGCTAGACGGGCTACGATGAAGCTTCTTTGCGCGATCGGCCTGCACCGCTGGAGCGGGAAGGCGACGGCCCGGCCCGGCACCACCGTCTATCGCTGCCAGGCGTGCCAGCGTTCGGTGCTGGTACACAACGGGCGTCGTCGCCGCCGAAAGCGGGTCTATCTCATCGCTGCCATGCTGGTGTCCGCCGGCATGTGGTTCGTCGGTTATAACCTGCTGGTCCACGGCCGCACCCGCGTGCTGCACACCGCCGCCAGCGCGACCCGCAAGGCGGAGGCCGCCGCCGCGCGCGGGCGTGCGGCGATCCACCGGGTCGAGGGAGATCGCGGCGCCTATCTCGACGGCGACGAATGAGGGCCCTCACCGCGCCAGCGTCGGCGCCGCGGCGCCATCGGTCATCCGAACGCGCTCGATGCGCCCGTCCGCCGCATAGCGCACGCGGTCGATCGCCACCTGTCGCTCGCCGGTATAGGGCGCTCGCCCGACGGGGCGTTCCCAGCGATGGTAGACGATCAGCCACTCGCCGCGCGGGCCACGCACGAAACTGTGATGCCCCGGCCCTTTGTGGGTCGCATCGCTGCTCAGGATCGCGCCGCGATACCGCCACGGCCCGACCGGCGATGGGGCGGTCGCGTAATGGACGGAATAGTCCGGCCCGTTGAACCGTCCATGGCTGTACGAAAGATAATAGACGCCGTCGCGTTCGTGCATGAAAGCGCCCTCGGTAAAGCGCGGCGGCGTCGTCACGCGCACCTCACGCCCGAGATGGGTCATGTCAGGCGTCAGTTCCCAGATGCGTAACGTCGCCCCGGCGCTGCCCCCGGCGTAGAGATAGGCGCGACCATCCTTGGGGTCCACGAACACCATCGGATCGATCGCCTCGAACCCCACGCCGCCGGTCACCAGTGGGCGTCCGCTATCGCGATACGGTCCCTGTGGCCGGTCCGCGACCGCCACCCCGATCCGGCTCGGCGTCGGGTTCTGCGGCCCGACCGAATAATAGAGGTACCATTTGCCATCGCGGGTCGCGACGCCGGGCGCCCAAAGGAAATGCTCGCGCGCCCTATCGTCGCCGATCCATCCGATCTGCTCGCGCCGGATCAATTCTCCGCGCGGCTGCCATGTCCTCAGGTCGCGCGACGCGAAGGCGCCGAACCGATCCGCTGCCCAGCTTCCGCCCGGCCCACCCGTCGGGAACACCCACAGCTCGCCGTCGATCATCATCGCGTGCGGATCGGCACCCTGGAATTGCGGATTGTCGGCCAGCGCCGGTGCAGCGGCAACAGCGAGCGCCAGGGAGGCGGTGAAAGCGCGGATCATCATGGAATGATACGATAATTCCTCGCCTTTGCCGAGCGTTGAGTTGTAGGGTCGCGCAAACGACGAGGGAGAGGAAGCGATGGCACACCGGCATGTTGGCGCGTTGCTGGCCACCGTGGCCGCCACGATGGCGCTGCCAGCCGAGGCGCGGGGGCGGTGGAGCGAGGCGCAGGCGAAGGCATGGTATCGCGCGCAGCCGTGGCTGGTCGGTGCGAACTACACCCCCGCCTCCGCGATCAACCAGCTGGAGATGTGGCAGGCGACGACCTGGGATCCGCAGGCGATCGACCGCGAACTCGGCTGGGCGCATGACATCGGCATGAACACGATGCGCGTGTTCCTCCACGATCAGCTCTGGCGACAGGATCCGGCAGGTTTTCGCCAGCGGATCGATGCCTTCCTGACGATCGCCGCGCGCCACGGGGTCAAGCCGCTCTTCGTCCTGTTCGACAGTTGCTGGGACCCCGATCCGAAGCTCGGGCCACAGCATCCCCCCACCCCCGGCGTCCACAATTCGGGATGGGTGCAGGGGCCGGGAATGGCCGGGCTGCGCGACCGTAGCCGCTATCCGGGGTACAAGGCATATGTTCAGGGCGTCATCGGCGCCTTTCGTGACGATCCTCGCATCCTCGGCTGGGATGTCTGGAACGAGCCGGACAATGGCGCGGACCAGTATAAGGGTCAGGATGGCAAGGAGCCGCTGGTTCGCGCCCTGCTGGCTCAGGTCTTCACCTGGGCCCGTGCTGCCGATCCGTCGCAGCCGCTGACCTCCGGCGTGTGGCAGCATGACGACTGGACCCCGCGTGGGGGCAAACGTACCGCGATGGAGACGCTGCAACTTGAGCAGTCGGACGTGATCTCCTTCCACGATTACAGTTGGCCGGAAACGTTCGAGGCGCGCGTGAAGCAATTGCTTCCCTATGGCCGGCCGATCCTGTGCACCGAATATATGGCGCGCGGCAACGGCTCGACCTTCGATGGCTCGCTGCCGATCGGAAAGCGCTACGATGTCGCGATGTTCAATTGGGGGTTCGTCGATGGCAAGACGCAGACCCGATTGCCTTGGGATAGCTGGAAGAAGCCTTATGTGCTGGAGGAGCCGACGATCTGGTTTCACGAGGTGTTCCGCGCCGACGGCACGCCATACAGGGCGGCGGAGACGGACCTGATCCGCAAGCTCGCCGCCGCGCCGCGCGGGGTGGCGCCCGCCGTTCGTTAGCGCCCTTCCCGCTGCACCATCATCCGCACTTGCCGTAGCCTCTGTGACTTCGTAGCCGAAACCAGATAGTTGGCGGGACATGGACATATCATGGCGCGTCTGATCGTCCGGCTGAAGGAGCTACGACACTCCGATCACCTGATCACGGCACAGGTGCGCGCGGTGCTGGTCGAGTCGCTCTACGCCTCACCCGGCTCGTTGGTGATCGGCGCGCTGACGAGTACCACGATCGCTGCGGTCGTCGCGTGGTCGGTGCGTGACATGTGGCTGGCGACGTGTGCGATCCTGATCGGGATGGTCGGCGCGGCGCGGATCGTCGACGCGCTACGCCCGCATCGCCGCGACGATGATCAAGCGGCGGCGGTGCGCCGCCACGAACTCGATTACCGGCTCGGCGCGCTCGCTTATGCCGGTCTGCTCGGGCTGTTCGGGTTCCTGACGCTGACACGCACATCCGACGGCATCGTGCAGTTGCTCGCGGTCACCACCGCGATCGGCTATGCCGCCGGCATCGCGGGGCGCAACGCGGGCCGCCCGTTGATCGCGCTGAGCCAATTGTGCTGTGCCTCGCTGCCACTGGTCGCCGGGCTGATGTTCGCCATGCGCCCGCTGCAAATGGTGCTGGCGGTGGTGATCGTGCTGTTCGTCATCGCGATGATGGACATCACGCTGCAAACCTATGGCGCGATCCTGAAGGCGACGATCGTCAGCCACGAAAACGCCGCGCTCGCCGCACATCACGCCGCGTTGGCGCGCCGTGACGACCTGACCGGCGTCGCCAACCGCACCGCCTTCCGCGAGCAGTTCGAGCAACGGCTGCAGGCGGGGACAGCCGATGGCGGTCGGCTGTCGCTCTATTGGCTGGATCTCGATCGCTTCAAGGAGGTGAACGATACGTTCGGGCATTTGGCCGGCAACGCGCTGCTCACCGCCGTCGCCGGACGGCTGCGGGCGGAATTGGGCGAGCGCGGTATCGTCGCGCGCCTGGGCGGTGACGAATTTGCGATCCTGCTGGACGTTGCCGATCGGCAGGCTGCCGCCGAGGCGGGCACCGCGATCCTTGCCCAGGTGCGCCGCCCGATCGCGTACGATGGCGGCAACCTTCGCACCAGCGTATCGATCGGCGTGGCGATGGCGCCGGACAATGGAAGCGACGTCGACACGCTGTTCAAGCACGCGGACCTCGCCCTGTATCGCGCCAAGGAGAGCGGGCGCGGGCAGCTATATTTCTACGAACCCGTCATGGACGAGAAGATCGAGCGTCGTCGCCTGTTGGGCGCCGAGCTGCACGGTGCGCTGGCACGTGGCGAATTCTATTTGCTGTACCAGCCGATCTATGATCTGGCCGCCCGGCGCATCGGCAGTTGCGAGGTGCTGCTACGCTGGACCAACCGCCACCACGGCGTGGTGTCGCCCGCCGAATTCATCCCGGTGGCCGAAGATAACGGCACGATCGACGCGATCGGCCATTGGGTGCTGTACCAGGCGTGCCGTGCTGCCCGCGACTGGCCGGCACCGGTCACGATCGCGGTGAACCTGTCCCCGATCCAGCTACGCGCGGCGCACCTGCCGGCGATCGTGCTCGATGCGTTGACCGCCAGTGGTTTGACCCCCGAACGCCTCAACCTGGAGGTCACCGAGTCCGTGCTGCTGGAGGATGTCGAGACGTCGCTGTCCGCGCTGCGTGCGCTCAACGCGCTGCGCGTCCGCACCACGCTCGACGATTTCGGCACCGGCTATTCGTCGCTCAGCTATCTGACCCATTTTCCGTTCCAGACGCTCAAGATCGATCGATCGTTCATCGCCGATCTCGACACGAGCCCGGCCTCGATCGCGATCGTGCAGACGATCGTCGATCTCGCCGCGAAGCTCGGGATGCGCACCGTCGCCGAGGGTGTCGAGACGCAGGCGCAGCTCGACCAGCTACGCCGCACCCGCTGCGATGCGGTGCAAGGATATCTGCTTGCCCGCCCGATGCCGGCGGACAGGGTGGCGGCCCTGCTCGCCAGCGAAGGGGATGACGGGACGGCGTGAAACGGCGCGCCTACCCCGCCCGCGCCTGCAACCGCTGCTGCGCAGTCACCAGCCGCCGCATCAGCTTCAGGTCGGTCTCGCTCAGGCGCAGCGCGGCGTCGGCCCACAGCTCCACCACCGCCTCCAGTTCGGCGAGTGGCAGCGGGTTCACCGCGCGCGACGCCTCGTAGATCGCGGCATGGCCTGAGTGGCGGCGTCGATTGGCGCGCAGATACGCCTCGACCACCTGCCGCCCCTCTCCCGGCGCCGCGAGCGCGTGGACCAGTCCCATGTCGTACATGTCCTCGGCGCTATAGGTCTGTCCGCTCAGGATCATCTGCTCGGCCCGCGCCGCGCCCAACCGTCGCGACAGGAAGCAATGCGCACCCATGCCGGGAAACAGCCCGAACAGCGTCTCCGGCAAGCCGAAGCGCGCGCCGCGTTCCGCGATGACGACATTGAACGACAGCAGCGCCTCGAACCCGCCGCCCAGCGCATCGCCCTCGACCAGCGCGATCGTCACGATCGATCGCCCCAGCCCCTGCATGTTCCGATGCAGGATCCGGACGCACGCCCGGCCATAGCCGACCAGCGCGGCATGGTCGCGCGCGCGGATCAGCCGTGCGAACAGGTCCAGGTCCCCGCCCAGCGAGAACACGTCCGGGAAGCGTGAGCCGAGCACCAGATAGCGGATCGGCATCGCGCCGCTCCCGTGCGCCACATCGATATCGTCCTGCCATTGCGCGATATCGCGCAACAGCGCCTTGTTGAAACTGGGCCGGTCGCGCGCGCGCATGAAGGTCCATAACGTGTCCAGCGTCGGATCGAACGTGACATCCAGTTGGTCCAGCGCGAACAACGCGCGCGTGCCGGTGCGCGTGGCGTCAATGGTTTGCGGAACAGTCATCGGTTTTTCCTCATTGTCGACAGCGGCTTGCTGTCGATTGAGAATAACCGGAACCGCGCGGCCGGGCTGCCACGCGGCTGGCGGTCGCGACATCGGCATGGCATGGCGCGTCATGCCCGCTTCCTTGCGCATCCTCGTCGACGCCGACGCCTGCCCGGTGAAGGAGGAGATCTACCGCGTCGCGTACCGCGTGGCGGTGCCGGTCACGATCGTCAGCAACGCGTATCTGCGTATCCCGACGCACCCGCTGCTGACACGCGTGGTGGTCGACGATGGCTTCGACGCCGCGGACGACTGGATCGCGGCGAATGTCGATGCCGCCGCCCTGGTCGTCACCGCCGACATCCTGCTCGCGGATCGTTGCCTGAAGGCGGGGGCCGGCGCGGTGCTCGCCCCCAACGGTCGCCCCTTCACCACCGCATCGATCGGCAATGCGGTGGCCGTCCGCGCGATCATGAGCGACCTGCGCGCCGGCGGCGACCGCATCTGCGGCCCGCCCCCGTTCGCGAAGGAAGATCGCTCGCGCTTCCTGTCCGCGCTCGACGCCGCGATCGTCCGCCTGCGGCGGTGATGCGCGCCGGTCGTCAGCTGCGCCGGATCGCCGCGCGCGCCAGTCGCCGGTCCTCCAGCGAGTAATACAGCCAGATCGCGTCGCTCGTCACCACCACCGACGCGGCGAACGCGATGTCGGTCGCGCTGCGATCATCGGAGGGCGGCGGCGTCACCAGCGGCTGGATGCCGCGCGCCACCACGCGCGTATAATCGGGATCGAACGCCACCCAGCCGATGCGCCACCGCGCGTCGCGCGTCGCGCCATTGTAGAACATCACCGGATGCCCCGGATCGTCGGTCAGCAGAGGCCCGGTCGACAGGTGCCAGTCGTCCCAGCTATTCTCGCGCGGCATGAAGGGGGTCGGCTGCTCGGTCCACGGCCCCGCGACGTCCGCACCGATCGCCAGCCCGATCCGCGACGCTTCGTCGGCGGCATATTCGTAGAACAGCCGCCAGCGGCCGTCCGGGGTGCGATCGACCGTCGCCTCCTTGGTATTGCCCTCCGACTTGGACGAGGCGAGCGCCACCCCGCTTTTCGTCAGCCGGTCCAGCGACAGACCGGTCGCGTAGGACAGTTCGCCGTGCGAATGATCGGCGAGCACGCCGGAATAATAGACGACATAGCCGTCCTCGCGCCGCACGACCGTGGGATCCTCCACCCCGCCGGCATCATTATCCCCCGGACCCGGCACGATCGATGGCGCGTCGAACATCGTGAAATGCCGGCCGTCATCGCTCCAACCGCTCCAGATCACCCCGGTGTCGGTCATCGGCTGTCCGGGCCGCACCACGGCGCGGACCATCATGCCCCAGCGCCCGTCCGGCTCGCGCCACACGTACGGGCTCATCAGATCGCGCGCCATCAGCGCCGGAGGGCCGGACAGCGTGACCTCCTCGATCCGCTTGACGTTGAAGTCCAGCTCCAGCGTTGCGTCCGCCACCGCGTCCTTGCGGTGCGGATCGGCGATGTCGATCGTGCCGCTCATGCGCCCAGCGCCTGCATCAGCGACAAGCCGCCATCGATCACGATCCGCGCCCCGGTGATATAGCGTGCCTTGTCGGAGGCGAGGAACACCGCCAGATCGGCCACCTCGCCGGGATCGCCCGCCCGCCCGGCGGGAATGTTCTTCTCCAGCGTGCGGCGGTAATCGGCATCGGCCAGTGCGCGCGCGTTCATCGGCGTCAGGATCATGCCCGGCTCGATCGCGTTCACGCGCACCCCCCGCGGCGCCTCCTCGATCGCCAGCGTCTCGACCAGGTTGCTCAGCCCGCCCTTGGCCGCGCAATAATCCGCGCCGCCTGCGCGCACCGCATAGGCGTGGATCGAGGAGATGTGGAGGATCGTAGCGTCGCCGCTCCGCGTGCCGCGCCCGGTCAGGAACCGGCGCGAGGTCAGGAAGGCGCCGGTTAGGTCGGTGTCGATCAGCCGCCGCCACTGCGCCAGCGCCATGTCGCGCACCGCCACGCCCGACATGTTCAGCCCGGCGGAATTCACCAGCACGTCGGCCGCGCCCCACTCGGCCTCGACGGTCGCGAACGCGTGGTCCACCTTGGCTTCGTCATCGACATCGGCCTGG
Source organism: uncultured Sphingomonas sp. (assembly GCA_913777325.1). Classification (GTDB taxonomy): domain Bacteria; phylum Pseudomonadota; class Alphaproteobacteria; order Sphingomonadales; family Sphingomonadaceae; genus Sphingomonas. Next base: position 37,437 of record CAJYSA010000107.1, read on the forward strand.
ATCGTCATCGCGGTGCCACCGGCGTCGCGCACCGCCTGCGCGCTGGCATCGGCGGCGCTGGCATCCGAATGGTACAGCACCGCCACGCGCGCGCCGGTCGCGCCGAACGCGCGGGCACAGGCCGCGCCGATCCCCGACTCGGCGCCTGTCACCACCACGATGCGTTCCGCCACCTGTCGCCTCCACGTCTTGATGGGACGCGTAACGATCCCGGCTGGCCTTGGCTCCGCCCGGCGGCTGGCCCACAACGGCGATCCGGCCTGACGACCCGGCCTCCGCCGGCGCCTCAATCCTCGCTGCGCTGCTCCGTCGGGGCGCAGCGGCACGCCGGCTTTGCCGCCTTGCGTTTGGGGGCGGTGGTCGCGAACTCGGCGGCGTCCATCGCGCCGGATCGATCGCGATCCGCCTCGCCGAAGCGCGTCGTCGTCTTCACCGCCCATTCGTCGAAGCTGAGCCGGCCGTCACCGTTGGTGTCCAGCTTGGCGAACGCCTTGCGTCGCGGGGTCAGATACTCGTCCCTGGTGACCCGCCCGTCACGATCCTTGTCATACCGATCGAACCGCTTCTGCTCGCGGGTGCGGTCGGGCGCCTCGGGCAGGGTCCGCTCCGCCACATCGCCATCGTCACGCGATTGCGGCGCCCCGGCGGTGGCGCTGGTCACCGGCAGCGGATCGGGATGCGCCTGCCCGTTGAAGACCAGCCAGCCCGCGCCGACCATCGACAGCGCCGCGACGCCGCCGACCAGATACCGCCACATCGCTCACCCCCTTTGTCGCCCGCCGCCACGCTAGCGCCGCACCTGCCGGGCATCAACGTCCGCTCATGCGCAGCCACAGCAGCCGCGCGACGCGCGCGGGGTGGCCAAGCGGCTGCGCGTTCGGCGCCAGGTCCATATGCGCGCTCAGCGCCAGGGCACCGACGGCGCGTAACGCCACTGGCCACCGATAGGCGGCGGCTTGGTCCAGACGGTCGCGGGCCATGTCGCGCGCCGCCCGTACCGCATTCTCATCGGTCAACTTGCCGGTCAGGTCGGTGAGCGCCCACCCCTCCCCCGCCCGTTCGACCGCCGGATTGTCGGCACCGGCGATCCGCGCCATGGCCGCAAACAACGTGCCGCCGCGCTTTGTGGCGTGGGTTTGCAGCGCGTCGGCATCCAGCGCCGGATCCAGTAACACCTCCCACCCCTCGATCATGCAGGCCAGCGCGGCGCCGCGAACCGGCCCGATCACCGCGTCGGCCAGCGCCTGAAGGATCGGCTCGGCGGGTGGCGCCGCGTGGTCCAGCGCGGAAAGCGCTTCATGCCACCACGTCAGGCGCATCTGGCCGACGATCGGCTCGCGGGTTGCCCGCACGATGTCGCCCAGTCGCTGGTCAAGTGCCAGCAGGGCGCGCAGCCCGGCCCGTAGCGCCGGCCCCGCATACGCCACGGCAATTGCCTGCTCAGGCTTCTCGCCATCGATCGTCACCGGCGAATTAACCACATGATTTCAAACGCCCTTACCCATTTCTGCCGCAATACCATGTCTCCAGTTCGTCCGGGACGTCTCGTTCAATATGCGCCTGTCGCTTCCCCTATCGCATATTCTACGCGCGTTGCTGCGCACGACGCGCGGCAACGTCGCGATCATGTCGGCGTTCGCGATCATCCCGATGCTCGCGATGGTCGGCAGCGCGATCGACGCCAGTCGGACCTACATGGCCTACACGCGCCTGCAACAGGCATGTGACGCCGGCGCCTTGGCCGGGCGCAAGGCGATGGCGAACGTCACGCGCCTGACCGACACCGAAAAGGCCAAGGCCAACGAATTCTTCAACTTCAACTTCCCCGCCAACACCTATGCCGCCCAACAGATCAACGCGGTCTATGACAAGGGCGCTGACGGTGTGGTGGTGGGCCGTGCCTCGTTGTCGATGCCGACGACGTTGATGCGCATGTTCGGCTTTGGCAGCATCCCGGTCACCGCGACGTGCCAGGCCGAGCTCTACATCCCGAACACCGACGTCATGTTCGTGCTGGACGTGACCGGATCGATGGCATGGAGACCGGATGGCTCCACCACGAGCGACGAGACCCAGTCGCGCATGTATGCGCTGAAGCAGGCGGTGAAGGACTTCTACAGCATCCTCGGGCCTGGCCCAGCGACCGGGCCGGGTCGCATCCGCTACGGCTTCGTGCCCTACACCAGCAACGTGAACGTCGGTCGGATCGTCTACGGCCTCAACAAATCCTATATAGCTGGCGGCAACGGAACCGAATACGTGAAGTATCCCTCACGTAGCGGTCAGTATGTTTCGCGGTCCTGCAACAATGGCTGCGATTACGTTCAATGGTATCCGGACGTATACAATCTTGACGTAAGCAAATGGGCGCAATCGACGAACGCAGTCAGCAATCCGGCATATTGGACTGGCAACCCTACAAATCAAAACGATGGCGCGCCGGCGAGCTTTTCGTGGGACGGGTGCATCCGTGAAGCGAGCACCGTGCAGAACATCAATTCCTCTTCGTCGCTGGAGGTTCCGGCCAACGCCTATGATCTGCAGATCGACCTCAAGCCGAACAGCGCCGCGACACGCTGGAAGCCAGCGCTGACCGAGGCTCTATATAGTCAATGGTATTATTATGACTATGGACTTCGCTCGTATCGGCTAATCAGCGGCAACGGCCTGTGCCCGCCGCCCGCCAAATCGCTGGCGCAATATACCTCGGACTATAATTCCTCGACGAAGAGTTCGAGCAGTTTCAGCGCCTATGTCGATACCTTGAAGCCAGATGGCGGAACATATCATGACATCGGGCTGATGTGGGGCGCGCGCTTCCTCTCACCGACTGGTATCTTCAGCGCGACGAACGCCGATTCGGTGGCGCCGGGCGGCTATCAGATCTCCCGCCATATCGTCTTCATGACCGACGGTGTGCTGTCCACCAGCGAGAAGTGGCCCGACGCCTGGGGCGTCAACGAGCTGATGGATAATGTGCAGCCGGATAACGCCGTTGCGCCGTACAACGCCAGTACCGCCGACATGAATGCCAGCCATCTTCGCCGTACCCAGATCATCTGCAATGAAATGAAGAAACGGGGCTTCATCATCTGGATCGTCGGCTTCGGCACGGACGGGCTGTCGAAGGAACTCAAGGAATGTGCGACCGACAACGATCATTGGGCGATCGCCACCGATTCCGCCGCGTTGCGCAAGGCGTTCTCGAAGATCGCGCAGACCATCGGTGGGCTGCGGCTCTCGTGATGCGGGCTGCTCCCCGCAGCCTGCGCGCCCTGCCCGGCGCGCGGGACGGCGCCACCGTCGTCGAGTTCGCGCTCGTGCTGCTGCCGTTCCTGACGCTGGTCATGGGCGCGCTCGACATCGGGTATCAGGTGTATCTCGGCGCGCTGACGAACGGCGCCATGGAACGTGCCGCGCGAAAGGCGACCGTGGGCAAGGTGACCAAGGATCAGGTCGCGAGCGTGATCCGATCCGAGGTGCGCACGATCCTGCCCAGCGGCAGCCAGAACGACCCCGGTGCGGTGACGGTCACGCCGCTCAGCTACACCAATTTCGCCTCGGTCGGCAAAGGTGAGCGGATCACCGCCGACACCGCCCCGGTCGGCCAGTACAATTCCACCGATTGCTACGAGGATCGCAACAACAACGGCCGCTACGACGCGACCTTCGGTGGCGGCGACGACATGGGCACCGCGGACGACGTGATGTATTACGACGTGCTCGTGAAGGTGCCGCGGCTGTTCCCGCTGATGGCCGCGCTCGGCCTCGGCCCGAACACGATCGTCGATGCCCGCACGCTGATCCGCAATCAGCCGTATGGCGATCAGCAGATAAGGATCCGGTGTTCGTGATGCGCTTGTCCACCACGCTGCACGCGGCACGGCGGCTCGGGGGCGATCGCTCCGGCGTCGCCGCGATCGAGTTCGCGCTGTCGCTGATCGTCCTCCTGCCCGTGGCGCTGACCGGGATCGAGGTCGCGAACCTCGCGATCACGACCCTGCGGCTCAACCAGCTGGCGATGATGGTATCGGACAATATCGCGCGTTATCGCGGCGGCATCGACGAAGCGCAGGTGGACGAGGTGATGACCGGCGTCGCCTTCGCCGGGCGCGCGATCAACTTCGGGCAGCAGGGCCGCGTGATCGTCTCCACCGTCGAATCGAACGGCCAGACCGGCGCCCAGGCCGGCTACAAGATCACGTGGCAGCGCTGTTTCGGCGCGAAGAACGTCGCTTCGTCCTACGGTTTGGAGGGCGCGGGGGCGACCGACTCGTCGATGGCGGCCGGCATCGGCCCGGCCACCAACAAGGTGAAGCCCGTCGACAACAGCGCGCTGGTCTTCGCGGAGCTGCGCTACACCTATCGCCCGATCGTCGGCGCTGGGTTCATGGCGACGAAGGAGCTGTCGTCGCTCCAGTCGTTCACGGTGCGCGACCGGTCCAGCCAGACGCTGGCGAACAGCATGAACATGACCGACGCGCAGCGCCGGTTGTGCGACCCGCAGCACCTGTCCGCCACCTGATCGGCGGCGGACAAGGCGCCCCGGCCGGTCAGCCGCGGTAGCAGACCTTCTTGACCGTCTTCACGATCTTGTCGCTCGAGATCAGCGCCAGCTTCTCCAGGTTCGCGGCATAGGGCAGCGGCACGTCCTCATTGGTGACCCGCAGCACCGGCGCGTCGAGGTCGTCGAAGCCTTCCTCCATCGCGATCGCGGCGATTTCGGAGGCGATCGAGCACGTCGGCCAGCCTTCCTCGACCACGACCAGGCGGTTGGTCTTGGCCAGTGACGTCAGCACCGTCTGCTTGTCGAGCGGACGCAGCGTGCGCAGGTCGATCACCTCCGCATCGATCCCCTCGCCCGCCAGCGTGTCGGCGGCTTCGAGCGCGAGGCCGACGCCGATCGAATAGCTGACGATCGTCACGTCCTTGCCCTCGCGCATGATGCGCGCCTTGCCGATCGGCAGCACCCAGTCGTCCAGCTTCGGGATCTCGAACGACCGACCGTAGAGCAGCTCGTTTTCCAGGAACACGACCGGATCCTGGCTGCGGATCGCCGCCTTCAGCAGCCCCTTGGCATCCGCCGCGTCATACGGCGCGATCACGATCAGCCCAGGGACCGAGGCATACCACGGGCCATAATTCTGCGAGTGCTGCGCGCCGACGCGGCTCGCCGCGCCGTTCGGACCGCGGAACACGATCGGGCAGCGCATCTGCCCGCCCGACATGTAGTTGGTCTTGGCGGCCGAGTTGATGATGTGGTCGATCGCCTGCATCGCGAAGTTGAACGTCATGAACTCGACGATCGGCTTCAGCCCGCCCATCGCCGCGCCCGTGCCGACCCCGGCAAAGCCATATTCGGTGATCGGGGTATCGATCACGCGCTTGTCGCCGAACTCGTCGAGCAGCCCCTGCGTGACCTTGTACGCGCCCTGATATTGCGCGACTTCCTCGCCCATCACGAACACGCGCTCGTCGGCGCGCATTTCCTCGGCCATCGCATCGCGCAGCGCTTCGCGCACGGTGATCTTGACCATCTCGGTGCCCGCCGGGATCGCGGGATCCTTAACCTCGGCCTTGTGGCTCGCCGCCTCGAACAACTGGCGCGCGCCGGTGTCGACCTTTTCCTGCGCCGGGTGCGCCGAATCCTCGACCGTGTCGGGCTTCTTCTCGTCCGCCGCGGCGTCGGCCTTCGCCGAATCGTCCTTGGTCGCCGCACCGGCGTCCTCGCCCTCACCGGCGAGCTGCATGATCACGGTGCCGACCTTCACGCCGTCCGTGCCCTCGGCGATCAGGATCTTCGCCACGGTGCCCTCGTCGACCGCCTCGAACTCCATGGTCGCCTTGTCGGTCTCGATCTCGGCCATGATGTCGCCGGACTTCACCGTGTCGCCTTCCTTGACGAGCCACTTGGCGAGCGTGCCCTCCTCCATGGTGGGCGACAGCGCCGGCATCTTGATGTCGATCGCCATCTCAGTACTTCTCCACCAGAACGTCGGTATACAGTTCGGCCGGATCCGGCTCCGGCGTGCTTTCGGCGAAATCGGCGGACTCGGCCACCTGCTTGCGGATGCGCTGCTCGACCGCCTTGAAATCCTCTTCCTTCACGCCGTGCTGCTCGGTCAGCAGCTTCTTGACGTGCTCGATCGGGTCGGACTTGTCGCGCACCGCCTGCACCTCGTCGCGCGAGCGATACTTGGCCGGATCGGACATCGAGTGGCCGCGATAGCGATAGGTCTTCATCTCCAGGATGATCGGCCCCTTGCCCGCGCGCACCCACGCCAGTGCTTCCTCCGCCGCACCGCGCGACGCCAGCACGTCCATGCCGTCGACCTGGATGCCGGGGATGCGGAAGCTCTCGCCACGGCGATAGAGCTGATCCTCGGCGGAGGCGCGGTTCACGCTGGTGCCCATCGCATATTGGTTGTTCTCGATCACGAAGATGATCGGGAGCTTCCACAGCTCGGCCATGTTGAAGCTCTCGTACACCTGCCCCTGGTTGGCCGCGCCGTCGCCGAAATAGGCAAGGCACACGCCACCATCGTTGCTGTACTTGTGGCTGAACGCCAGCCCGGCGCCCAGCGACACCTGAGCACCGACGATTCCGTGGCCACCGTAGAACTTATGCTCGACACTGAACATGTGCATCGAGCCGCCCTTGCCCTTCGAGATGCCGGCCTGGCGCCCCGTCAGCTCGGCCATCACGTCCTTGGGCGGGATCCCGCACAACAGCATGTGGCCGTGGTCGCGGTAACCGGTGATCACCGAGTCCTTCTCGGTCAGCGCCGATTGCAGCCCGACCGCCACGGCTTCCTGCCCGATATACAGGTGGCAGAAGCCGCCGATCAGGCCCAGGCCATAAAGCTGCCCGGCCTTCTCTTCGAAGCGGCGGATCAGCAGCATGTCCTCGTAGAATTTGAGCAGCTCGTCCTTGCTCGCGTCATAGGGGCGCGGGTCGGCGGGCCGCTCGCGATTCGTTTTCTGCGGATCGGCAGCCGGTGCTTCGCTGCGTGCTGGGGCTTTTGCCACGATGGACACTACCTCGTTTCTTGGAAGACGTAGCGGCCTATAGCCACGGCACGGTGCAGACTGCAAACCCCACCGTCTTGCAAGGGATTGGGGGCAGCGGTAGTCCGGCATGGATGAATGCGCCGATCGATCCGCCCGCCCCCGTGCATCCGCTCAGGATCGCCGATTTCCGGGCATATTGGCTGTCGCGGTTCGCGGGCACGATCGCGGTCAGCGCGCAGGCGATCATCATCGGCTGGCAGGTGTACGGCATCGCGCGCGAGACGATGGACATCCGGCAGGCCGCGTTCATGCTCGGCATGATCGGCCTGGTGCAGTTCGTGCCCTTGTTCCTGCTCACCCCGGTCGTCGGGCTGGTCGCGGACAGTGTCGACCGGCGCTGGATCGTGCGTGGCACCACCGCCCTGCTGGTCGGCAATGCCGCGATGCTCGGGCTGCTGACGTGGTCGGGGCAGCTCTCGCTGCCGTTCCTGTTCGGCGCCGCGGTGCTGATCGGCGTGGCGCGCGCCTTTTCCGGACCAGCCTATTCGGCGCTGGCGCCCAATCTGGTGCCGAAGGAAAGCCTGCCGACCGCGATCGCCATTTCCTCGATCGCGTGGCAGTTCGGCACGGTCGCGGGGCCGAGCATCGGCGGGTTGCTCTATGCGATCCACCCGGACGTCGCCTATGCGGTCATCTCGGGGCTTCTGGCGCTCGCATTGGCGACGATGTTCCTGATCGGCAAGGTGCCGCAGCCGCCCGCGCAAAAGGATCGGCACCCGATCCAGCGCATCCTCGACGGATTCTCATATGTCCGACGTAACCGTCTGGTTTTGGCCGCGATAACGCTGGACCTCTTCGCGGTGCTGCTGGCAGGCGCGACCGCGCTGTTGCCGATCTACGCGCGCGACATTTTGCACGTCGGGGCCAGCGGTCTGGGCTTTCTCGCGGCAGGCATGGGGATCGGCGCGGGGACGACCGCGATCTGGTTCTCGTTCCGCCCGATGACGTCGAACGTCGGCGTGAAGATGCTGACGGCGGTCGTCGTCTTCGGTATCGCGATCCTGACGTTCGGCATCGCCACCCGCGTCACCGACTTGCTTGGCATCACCCGCGTCGGCGCGGGCGGCGCGATCCATCTGGATTTCGTCATCAGCCTGATCGCGTTGATCGTCGCGGGCGGGGCGGACATGGTGTCCGTCTATGTCCGCACCTCGCTGATTCAGCTCCACACCCCCGATGCGATGCGCGGACGGGTAAGCGCGGTGTCGCAGCTCACCATCTCCGCGTCGAACGAACTGGGCGAGGCGGAGAGCGGGTTGATGGCGTCGCTGCTCGGGCCGGTCGGCGCGGTGGTGTTCGGCGGGGTCGGCGCCATCGCGGTAACCTTGCTCTGGTCGCGGCTCTTTCCGGAACTCCGCCGCGCGCGGACCTTTGATCCGCCCGACATGATCGATATCGAACCACAACATGGAGTAGCGCAGCCATGAAGGCCCAGAACGTCCTGGCGACGATCGGCAACACGCCGCACATCCGCATTCAGAAGCTGTTCCCCGGCTCGGAGGTCTGGATCAAGTCGGAGCGCGCCAACCCCGGCGGCTCGATCAAGGATCGCATCGCGCTGGCCATGGTCGAGGCCGCCGAGGCATCGGGCGCGCTCGCCCCGGGCGGCACGATCATCGAGCCGACCAGCGGCAACACCGGCATCGGGCTGGCGATGGTCGCCGCGGTCAAGGGCTACAAGCTCGTGCTGGTCATGCCGGAGAGCATGAGCCTCGAACGTCGCCGACTGATGCTCGCATATGGCGCCGAATTCGATCTGACCCCGCGCGAAAAGGGCATGAAGGGTGCCATCGAGCGCGCGCTCGAGCTTGTCGAGCAGACGCCGGGCGCATGGATGCCGCAACAGTTCGAGAATCCTGCGAACATCGACGTGCATGTGCGCACAACCGCTCAGGAAATTCTGAACGACTTCCGCGATGCGCCGATCGACGTCCTCATCACCGGCGTCGGCACCGGCGGCCACATCACCGGCGTTGCCGAGGTGCTGAAGAAGGAATGGCCGGGGCTCAAGGTCTATGCGGTCGAGCCGCAGGCATCGCCGGTCATCTCCGGTGGGCAGGCCGGGCCGCACCCGATCCAGGGGATCGGCGCGGGGTTCATTCCATCCAACCTGCACACGCAGATCCTCGATGGCGTGATCGAGGTCGACGCGGCGGTCGCCAAGGATATGGCGCGGCGTTCCGCGCGCGAGGAAGGGCTGCTCGTCGGCATCTCCTCCGGCGCCACGCTGGCGGCGATCCTGCAGAAGCTCCCCGACCTGCCCGACGACGTGCGCGTGCTCGGCTTCAACTACGACACCGGCGAGCGCTATCTGTCGGTGCCGGATTTCTTGCCGGAGAACTGACCTGTCGCACCCGAGTCGAAGGCTGCACGCGATCCTCGCCGGGATCGCGACGGCAGCGATCGTCGTGCCGGCGGTGGTGACGCGGCGCGCACCGGAGATGCCGCGTGCGCTCGCCGCCAAGGTCGCGCGTCCGCAGCGCGTCGTGGCGCCCACCGAAGTGCCCGAGGTCGAGCCGGTCGAGTTGCAGGATCTTACCCCCGAGGATGCGCGGCAATATAACGCCGCGATCCCCTTCGTGCGCGGGCCGCGACCGGCAGCACTTCCGTTCCGCTTCGCTGGTGACGATGCGCAGCGCGCGCGTGCGGTCGATTGTCTGGCGGCGGCGCAATGGTATGAGGCCGGCGACGATCCGGTCGGGCAGCGCGCCGTGGCGCAGGTCGTCCTCAATCGCCTTCGCCACCCCGCGTTTCCCAAGACGGTGTGCGGCGTGGTGTTCCAGGGGCAGGAACGCAGCACCGGGTGTCAGTTCACCTTCACGTGCGACGGCGCGCTGGTGCGCCACCCCTCCCCGCCCGCATGGGATCGCGCGCGAAGGATCGCCATCGCCGCGCTGGACGGCGCGGTGTTCGGCAAGATCGGCTATGCCACCCATTATCACACCGACTGGGTGGTGCCGTATTGGAGCGCGAGCCTCGGCAAGCTCGCCGAGGTCCACACGCATCTGTTCTTCCGCTGGACCGGATGGTGGGGCACGCCGGCGGCGTTCCGGCGTGCGGTATCGAGCGACGAACCCGTCATCGCCAAGCTCGCCGCGATCTCTCCCGTTCACCAGCTTGGTGGCGCATTGGCCGATGCGGCTTATGTGATCGCGGCGGCGGCTCCGCTGGCCACGCCAGGTACGGTGGGGGCAGTCGCCGCGGTTGCGGTGCCGGGGGAGCCCGACAGCTTCACCGCGGTTCTCACGGCCGATGCGCCCGAGGGCTATCCCGCCACTGCCAAGGCGGCGTGCGGCACGCGCGCGAAATGCAAGTTCCTCGGCTGGACCGATCGCGCGATGCTCTCGACGGCGGGCGCGATGACGCCGCAGCAGATGGCGGCGATGTCGTTCAGCTATCTCCGCGACAAGGACGCCGGGCTCGAGCGCGAGCTCTGGAATTGCCGTGAGTTTCCCCGCACCGGCCCCGGTCTGTGCATGCGTCGGCAGGTGGTGCCGATCGCGGCGCCGACGGGCGCGCCGACGTCGCGCGGTCCCGACGCACTGGGCGGCATCCGCCGACGCGACGGCAGCGTCGCCCCTACGCCCCCCGTCACGCCGCCCGCCGCCCCCCTGCCCTGATCTGAACGGTTCCAGCCATCAGGGCGAATGGCGGCCGGGTTCTCGGTTCACATCACCGCGCGCCCGAACCCATAGCGACGTCCGGATCGCCAGCCGCCGCTCGCCCGTTCGGCGCAACAGCCGCGCCGGTCGCTTGCAGTCCCGCCAAGAAGCTGGTTCGGGCGCGTGCGTCGCCGGGCCGTTATGGAAGCCCGAAGTAGCGCCGCAACACTGCGCCGGCGTGACCCAGGGTATATGAGCGTCCGTGAATTCCGGTTGGCTCTGACGCCACGATTTGGGCACGCCCAGCGCGGCGGACCAGTACGTTTGGAGATTTTACAGCGATCGGCGGAGCAAGCGCGACGATCACCGGTCTGATCGCCCAAGAAGCGGCACTACGCGACACCATTCGTTCAGGAGCGAGGTATTTTAGGCATCGACGCGCGCCCGCGATATGCCCAAAACGAACCGGGCGACCCGCAGGTCGCCCGTCAAGCACTTGGATCGAAGGTTCGGATCAACGCCCGCCCGGCATCCCGCCCGGCGCCGGTGCGCCACCCATTCCACCCATCATGCTCTGCTGCATCTGAAGCTGGCGCAGCGTCGCCTCGGGGATAAAGTCCTGCAATTCCACGTCGAAGACCAGCGTGGAGTTCGGTGGGATCGGCCCGGCGGCGCGCTCGCCATAGCCAAGCTCCGGCTTGATCCAGAAGCGGTACTTGGCGCCCTTGTGCATCAGCTTCAGCCCTTCGGAGAAGCCCGGCACCACCCCCGCCACAGGCAACGGCGTCGGCTGCTGCGATTTGTCGAACACCGTCCCGTCAACCAGCCGGCCTTCGTAATTCACCAGCGTGACGTCGGCATCGCTAGGGCGGCCGCCCTTCACGTCGCCGGCCTTAAGCACCTGATAACGCAAGCCCGACGGAGTCGTCACGATCCCGGTGTTTCCCGCACGCGCCAGCGCGACACCCGCCACCAACGCGATCAGCAACCCGGCGACCAGCCACAGCACATACGCGCGCTTGACGGGCGGGATCGGTACGGCGGTGACAGTCGACATCGGCGGGCAACCTTCAACTTGCGGGCGCCGTTCCCGGCGCATGGACGGGTACGTTGTGGCCGTAGCCGGGCGCAACGCCCATGCTACGGCAGACGCAGCGTCTTACCGCGCGCCGTCACGCTCCGCCCGCTTGCGCTCCAGCTTGCGCGCACGACGCACCGCAGCCGCGCGCTCGCGCGCACGCTTTTCCGACGGCTTCTCATAGTGGCGACGCAGCTTCATTTCGCGATACACACCCTCACGCTGCAGCTTCTTCTTGAGCGCACGGAGAGCCTGGTCAACATTGTTGTCGCGAACGATGATCTGCATTGGAACCTTCAACTCCGGATCAAACAGGTAATGCGGCGGCGAGCAAGGCTCGCGCCGAACGAACCGGCCCTAGCAGCAAGTGCCCAGCGCCGCAAGCGTTCACGCGATGACGATCGGTGCGGCCACGACGCGGCGATGCTGGATCGCCGGCACCCGGGCACGCACCGCGCGCACCTGCTCGGGGTCGATCTCGGCATAGCCGATGCCGGGCGCCTCGCCCATGTCGAGCAGCACCTCTCCCCATGGGCCTACCACCAGCGAATGGCCATAGGTCGCCCGGCCATCGGCATGCACGCCGGTCTGGGCGGCGGCGACTAGATGCACCCCCGCCTCGATCGCGCGCGCGCGCAGCAGGACATGCCAATGCGCCTGTCCGGTCGGTCGCGTGAAACTGGCGGGCACCGAGAGTATCTGTGCGCCGGCGTTGGTCATCGCACGATAGAGGTCGGGGAAGCGCATGTCGTAGCAGATCGACAAGCCCATCGCGCCCAACGGGGTGCCGACCACCGCCGGGCGGTCACCCGCGGCGTAGCTCGCTGATTCGCGCCAGCTCTCGCCGCTCGGCAGGTCGACGTCGAACAGGTGCATTTTGTCATATCGCGCCCGGATATTGCCGATCGCGTCGATCACGAAACTACGGTTCGCGAGCCGCCCATCCGGGCGTCGCAGCGCCAGCGACCCCAGGTGGACCCACGTCGCGGTGCGGGCCGCCGCCTCACGCACGGCCACCAGCACTCGGTCTTCACCCTCCCGCACGATCGCCGCCGCGGCGCGCGTTCGGTCACGGTCGAGCAGCCCTGACATCTCCGGCGTGAACACCATCGCCGCGCCCGCCGTCGCGGCCTCCTCGATCGCGCGCACCAGATCGGCGGCGTTCGTCTCCGTATCGATCCCGGTCGTGGTCTGTACGACGGCAATCTTCGTCACGCATGGCTCCTTGGCAATCGTCGCTGGGCGAAACAGCAAGCGCCCGAACAGTGCAAGCGTTGCCTCGCCTGATGATCCGCGAACGGTTGGCGCGACGAGCCGGCCCGACTAAGGACGCACCATGACCGGCGCTCCCCTCATCCTCTACAACAGCCTCACCCGCACGTCCGAGACGTTCGAACCGCTCGATCCCGCCAACGTCCGCATCTATTCCTGTGGGCCGACCGTTTATCACTACGCGCATCTCGGCAACCTCCGGGCGTACGTCTTCACCGATACGCTCGCTCGCACGATCACGGCGAAGGGCTGGCCGCTCACACACGTCATCAACATCACCGACGTCGGCCACCTGACGTCGGATGCCGACGCCGGCGACGACAAGATGGAGGCGGCGGCACGCAAGAGCGGACAGGATATCTGGTCGATCGCCCGCCATTACACCGCCGCGTTCAAACAGAATCTCACCGATCTGAACGTTCGAATGCCCACCCATCTGCCGCTCGCGACCGACCACGTCGCGGAGATGATCGCCTGGGGGGAAAAGATCGCCGCGCGGCATTGCTACGAGATTGCCGACGGGTTGTACTTCGACGTGACCACCGTGCCCGATTACGGACGCTTGGCCGGTGCCGCCGACGATGCCGCGCAAGGACGGATCGATACCGTGGCGGGCAAGCGCCATCCACAGGATTTTGCGATCTGGCGCAAGACGCCGCCCGGCGAGACCCGCCAGATGGAATGGGACTCGCCCTGGGGTCGCGGCGCGCCGGGCTGGCATCTGGAATGTTCGGTGATGTCGGCGAAATACCTTGGCCCTGCGTTCGACATCCACACCGGCGGGATCGATCATCGGGAGATCCACCATCCCAACGAGATCGCGCAGAATCAGGCGCATTGCGAATGCGCCGATACCGGCGCGACCTTCTGGATGCACAACAACTTCCTCGTGGATCGCACCGGAAAGATGAGCAAATCATCGGGCGACTTTCTGACGCTGGCCCGATTGATGGCGCGGGGCTTCCATCCCCTCGCCTATCGTCTGATGTGTCTGCAGGCGCATTATCGCAGCGAACTGGAGTTCTCGTGGGAGAATCTCGCTGCGGCGCAGGTCCGGCTGAAGCGCTGGGTGCATGCCGTGGAGGGGCTGCGCGCCCGCGCGGGCGATCACGCTGGCATCATCGCGACGACCTATGTCGAACAGCTCGACGCGGCGCTCAGTGACGATCTGGCCACGCCGCGCGCGCTGCCGGTGCTCGACGCCTTGCTGGCGGATAAGAAAGTCTCTCCGTCGGATCGGCTGACGACCCTTGCGGCATTTGATGCCGCGCTCGGACTCGATCTGGCGGTGCTGACCCGCGCCGCGATGCGGATGCGTCCGGAGGGCGTCACGATCGAGGCGGCGGAGATCGACCAGCGCCTTGCCGCGCGCCGCGAGGCGCGCGCCGATCGCGACTTCGCGCGCTCCGATGCCATCCGTGACGAATTGATCGCAGCGGGGGTCGAGGTAATGGATGGCGATCCACTCGGCTGGGATTGGAAGGTGCCAGGCTGATCGGCCGCGTCAGAAAGGAAGACGGAGATGGATCTTGGGTTGAGCGGACGCACCGCGATCGTCTGCGCATCCAGCCACGGGCTGGGTCGCGCCTGTGCGACCGCGCTCGCCGAGGCAGGCTGCACGCTCGTGATCAACGGCCGGGATCGCACCGCACTGAACGACACCGCGGAGACACTGCGCGCCACCGGCGCGACCGTGCACGCCGTCGCGGGTGACGTCGCCGACGATGCGGTCCAACAGGCGCTGGTCGAAGCCGCGGCAAATCGCGTCGACATTCTCGTCAACAACAACGGTGGACCGCCTCTGCGCGATTTTCGCGAGTTGGATGGCGCCGCCATTCACGCGGGGGTCGATGCCAACATGGTCGCTCCGATCCGGCTGGTGCAGAAGGTGATCGACGGCATGATCGACCGGCGTTTTGGGCGGATCGTGTGCATTACGTCGGGCTCGGTTAAGGCGCCCATTCCGGGGCTCGATCTGTCGAGTGGCGCACGGGTCGGGCTAACGGGGTTCCTCGCCGGGGTCGCGCGGCAGGTCGCACATGCCAACGTCACCATCAATTTCCTGCTACCCGGCCTGTTCGAAACGCGCCGTCTGGCCGGCGTTCACGCCTTTACCGCCAGAAGCAACGGCATCTCGCCCGAAGAGGCCGAGGCTGCCGCGCGCGCCCGCATCCCCGCGCGCCGGTTCGGCGACCCGAACGAGTTCGGTGCTGCGTGCGCGTTCCTGTGTGCATCCTCTTCCGGATTCATTACCGGCCAAAGCTTGCTCATCGACGGCGGCGCCTATCCAGGCGTTCTATAGCTTCACGGGTGCCACAAAGAGGAAGTTGATTGCGAGCCGCGCATGATTGGTTCAATGCGACGGCTGATTTTGGAAGGAAGAATGCCATGGCCCTTTGGGCTCCGCACAGCTGGACAGCCGCCGAGGCGCGCCAGCTTCCCGCTTATCCCGACGCCGCGGCGCTGGACGATGCGACGCGCCGGCTGGCCACCTTTCCCCCGCTCGTCTTCGCCGGCGAAGCGCGGAACCTGACCGCCGATCTGGCGAAGGTCGCGGAAGGCAAGGCGTTCCTGCTGCAGGGCGGCGACTGCGCGGAAAGCTTTGCGGAATTTCATCCCAATACCATTCGCGACACCTTTCGCGTCATTCTGCAGATGGCGGTGGTGCTGACCTTCGCGTCGAAGCTGCCGGTTGTGAAGGTTGGGCGGATGGCGGGCCAGTTCGCCAAGCCGCGTTCGGCGGATACCGAAACGATCGATGGCGTCGAGCTGCCGAGCTATCGCGGCGACAACGTCAACGACATCGCCTTCACTGCCGAGTCGCGTCTGCCCGATCCGGAGCGTATGATTCGCTCCTATGCGCAATCGGCGGCGACGCTGAACCTGCTGCGTGCCTTCGCGCAGGGTGGTTATGCCAATCTGCACCAGGTGCATCGCTGGACCCATGACTTCATGGGCCGCAGCCCATGGGCCAAGAAGTACGCGGAAACCGCCGATCGGATCGGCGAGGCGCTCGACTTCATGGAGGCGTGCGGGATCAGCCCGGACACCGTCCCGCAATTGTCGCAGACCACCTTCTACACCAGTCACGAAGCGCTATTGCTGCCGTTCGAAGAGGCGCTGACCCGGCAGGATTCCTTGACGGGCGACTGGTACGACACGTCGGCGCACTTCCTGTGGATTGGTGACCGGACCCGCTTCGAAGGCTCCGCGCACGTTGAGTTCCTGCGTGGGATCGGCAATCCGATCGGCGTGAAATGCGGCCCCTCGCTGGAGCCGGACGCGCTCCTGCGGATGCTCGATACACTCAATCCGCATCGCGTGCCCGGGCGGATGACGCTCATCACCCGCTATGGCTTTGACAAGATCGAGGCGCATTTGCCGAAGCTCGTACGCGCGGTGACGCGTGAGGGGCATCCGGTGGTGTGGAGCTGCGATCCGATGCACGGCAATACGGTAAAGGCCAGCAGCGGCTACAAGACCCGCCCGTTCGATCGCATCCTGTCGGAAGTGCGTGGTTTCTTCGCGGTGCACCGCGCGGAGGGCACGCATGCCGGCGGCATTCATGCGGAAATGACCGGCCAGAACGTGACCGAGTGCACAGGCGGCGCGATCGATGTCACGGAACAGAGTCTGGCCGACCGCTATCACACCCATTGCGATCCCCGGCTCAACGCCGGGCAGAGTCTGGAACTGGCGTTTCTGTTGGCCGAAATGCTGAACACCGAAATGGCCGAACGCCGCAAAGCGGCCTGAGGCAGGAAAAGGAGACCGCCCGAGAAAGGCGCTTGACGACGATCGAGCGGTCTCCTACCAGCGCGCCTCACACCGCGCACGGCCCCTTCGTCTAGCGGTTAGGACGTCGCCCTCTCACGGCGAAAACACGGGTTCGATTCCCGTAGGGGTCACCATCCTCGCATCGAGGCGCGGAAATCCAGGATTTACGCCAGCTTCACCGTCCGCAGGTATAGCGAACGGGTATAGAAGCGCATGGTGCAGATGATCACGCCCTGGAAACATCCCCAGACCGGCATCTACTATCTCTACAAGGAACTGCCGCCGCATCTGCGGGGCGAGATGGGCCGGCGTCAGGTCCGCCGCTCGCTCAAGACGCGCGATCCGGCCGAGGCCAAGCGGCTCTTCGTCCTGGCCCATGCCGAGCTCGAACAGGAGATGGCCGCCGCCGAAGCGCGGATCGCCGCGCAGAAGATCGCCGACGAAATCTTGCCCGAGCGGGCCAAGATCATCGTCGACGACTTCATCCGCAACCGGCATTCGTCGGGTCGATGGTCACGCTGGCCCACGCTGGGCCTCGTCTGGTGGCTGGAAGACACCGCCCGCCGTGTCTTCAACACCGACTTTCCCCTCGCCGGGCTACCGATGGACGACAGTCCGGAAGCGCTGGCGGCGAAGCGTGGGCACCCCGTGCCCGGCGACTGCTGGCTCGACGTCGTCCGTATGTACCCGCCGGCGGAATGGCTGCAGGCCAGCGGCATGGTTCTGGTCGACGTGTTCGAGGACCAGGACCCACCGATCAAGCGTATCCCGGCCAACGCCCTCCTTATCTTGCAGGCGTGGAACGCCCGCACCGGCCGCGACGGTCAGTGGGGTTGGCGGTTCGGCGTCCGCACCCGGCGGAGATCCTGATCCCCGTGGACGACGCAACCGGAATCCCACCATCCGATGCGATAAGGACCTATACCGTGGCAGGCCCCCATCGAGAAAGCCTTCCATAGTCTCAAAGACTTCCGCCGCATCGACCCCCGTTACGACGAATTCGCCGCAAACCTACTCTCAGGCGTCATCTTAAAGTCTTGGCGCAGAACGGCCCGTTATCCCCATGGATCGACATGAACTTTCGTTTCATCGTGCATCCCACGCAGCGTCTCGATCATATCCGGCAAAGCATCGAGCGTGATGGTGTTTGATACGATGGCGCGCGCTGCGACATCGCCGCGGTCGAGCAGATCGACAACGGTTTGGAACTCCTCCAGCGTCCACGCCATCGAGAACGTTAACTTTACCTGCTTATAGGTGGCGATCCCGGGGATGACGGGATCCGGCGCCATGCAAAAACCCAGCGAGATGACCTCGCCGTTTGGCTTCACCAGGTTTACCGATTGCTGGAGGGCGCCGACCACACCGATCGCTTCGAAGACGTAATCAGGCGGCCCGCCAAGCGCCTCGGCGATGCGTTCGCCCTCCCCCTCGCCCAACGTGACGAAGGCGTCAGCGCCCATTTCGAGCGCCAGCGCTTCGCGCCGCCTGGAGCGGGATGCCGTGACCAGACGCCCGGCACCAAGCCGTCGCGCCCAGAAGGTAGCCGTCAAGCCGACCGTACCACCGCCAAGCACCAGCACCCGAGCGTTCGGTTTTAGCCGAGCCAGTGAAACCCCGTGCAATCCGACCGCCAGCGGCTCGACCAGCGCGCCGTCCTTAAGCGATAGTGCCGACGGCAACTTGACCGACGCGCGCTCCGCAATGCGCATATATTCGCCGAAACCGCCCATATAGGAAGTGGGCGTCGGGCACATCACCTGCATCCCGGTCCGGCACATGTCGCAGTGTCCGCAACCCGCTGCCGGCAGCGCCGTCACGAAATCGCCGACCTTCAGAGAATGTGCGTCTGGACCAACCGCCACGACCTCTCCGCAAAATTCATGGCCCAACACCGAACCACACGGGAAGTCGTATCCATTGCCCGACGTCATGTTCAGATCGGTGCCACAGATGCCGCATCGACCGACTTTTATGACGGCCTCCCCTAAACCGGGTTCGGGATCGGGCAGGGTTTCGATGGCCCAGGGTCGGTCAGCACCTTTGAATACGGCAGCGCGCATGCTGTTGTTCCTTGTTGAAAGCGCACGAAGGTCATCGGCCCTGCTTGACGCAATCGATAACGGGTGATCTGCGGCTACGTGGCCAATCCTCTCCGTTGCCCGCATAGCACCGCTCGCTGCGAACCGTGTATCGCCCCTGCGATAACTGCGTCGGAAGGTCTAAGAGGAATTCTGGCAATCGGTGCGGTCTGGATAACGCCCTAGCAGGACGTAGGTGAAACCCGAGAGCATGAGCGCACCCGTCGCCGCCATAAGGGCCGGATCGTAACTGTGGAAAGCATCAAACGATAAGCCGATGAGCGAAGACCCGATCGCCACGCCCAATGCGATGGCGAATACAACAAAACCGAACAGCGTGCCGAAGGTGCGCATACCGAAGTAACGCGCGATGACAAAGCCGACGATGTCGAACTCGGCTCCCTGCCCCAACCCCAGCAGAAGCAGCCCCACCCCCGCATACAGCGGATCGCTGCCGCGCCAGAGCAGCAGCGCCGCACCTGAAGCGGCGCCGAGCATCATGGTTAGCGCGACTGCCGGCGCCCAAAAACGATCCAGAAGCATTCCAGTCAGAAGCGCCCCCGCAAAGCTGGACACTCCGATAAGCCCCATCATCGATGCCGCCACCGCCGGTGCGATGCCCTTCGATACTAGCAATGGCTGAAGCTGCGAGACGATCGCGATCAAAGCGGCATAGGCCAGCGCGGCGGCGAGCGAGATAATGATGACGCGGCGGTCGGTCAGCAACCTTCTCCATGTGAGACGGGGAGGCTTCTCAGGCATCGGATACACCGGCTTTGTCGGTGCCGTACGACCAAGCCACCGCCACACTGCCGGCAATGCCACAAGCAGGATGAGTGCCGCCATCAGCGCATAACCCGCGCGCCAGCCATAAACGGCAATCGTGGCGTAAAGCGCGGGCGGCAGGGCAACGCTCGCCAGCGCCTGACCCGTTCGACCGACGGCCAAGGAGAAACCAAGCGACTTGGGGAACACGAGGCCCATGATCTGCGAGAAGCCGAGCCCCGATGTGGCCACGCCGACCAGTGACGCTGCCGCCCAGAGCAGGTAGAATAATGCGATCCGCCCGGTCATCGCTGCCAGCGCCACATAGACAGTTGCCATCCCCGCCAGCCCGCCCAAGATAAGGCGTCGCGCGCCGATGCGATCGATCAGCCTGCCAGCAAAGGGCGACGCGATGGCTGACAGCAACGTCGCGTTTTGCGCCAGCCCGATCTGGCCTGGCGTCCAGCCAAACGCATTGCCCAACGGCAGCACGAACAGGCTGAAGACGGTCGGCATCACGGCCGCGCCTAGTCCCATGCCGAGCATCGTCGCAACGCCCGTACCCCAGCCTTCGCGCCATTCGGCCGCAACGATCGCGGACTGCATCCGGCGCTCGTTCGGTATGATCGCGCCGTCGTCCTCCCGAGGTTGATGAAAGGGCGTAGTCAACGGTTAGCCGCGATAGCCAGAGCGATCAGGTGTCGGGCTAGCCAACCGTTGGCGAACGCTCCTGCGGAATTACCCGGCCCTTGATATTCATAGAACGGCAACGGCCCTACTCCATGTTCGGGAACGCCTCTCTTGCGAGACGCGGCTCGGATTACGACACGCGCGATTCTGCCGAGTGGCCACAGAGTGGCACGGTACGGCAGCACCTTTTCAACGCCATGCCCGCACCAGCTCATCGCACTCGCGATGGATCATTTTCGCGCGAGTGGGCTCGATCATGGTCGCCGGTAGCCGAATATATCGCCAGAACGATCAGCCGTTCATGGCCGTTGTAATCGCCGGAGCTTTCGGGTCGGGTCGGCCACATCAAAAATGAGACTGTGCCGCCACGCGCGCGCCCGGACCGGATGGAGAGCTTTAATGACCGACTACGCCCTCGCTACCGCACATGATCGGTTGCGTGAGGAGGCTGTTCGTCGCACCGGCCATGATGACTTCGGGGCGGACGATTATCGCGAGGGCTATGACCGGCTGCTGGGCGAACTGGATGAGATCGGCCTGTCGGATGCTGGCGCGTCGGCAATGCGCGAACAGATCGTCGATTATCTTGTCGGTCGCCTGCGCTCCGTGGCAGGCTTCAAGCAGCAGCGCGAAGCAATGGTACGGCCAATCGTCCGGCCGCTGATCATCACCGGGATCGTTCGATCGGGCACGACCGCGCTTCACAAGCTGCTGTCGATGGATCCCCAGTTCCAGGGGATCGAGCACTGGATCACTTTCGCACCTCAGCCCCGACCTGCGCGTGAGGAATGGCCAGGGAACCCCGACTTCGAGCGCGCTAGCGCAAAGCTGGCGGCGATGGCCGCCGTAGCGCCCGAGATGATCGAGGATCACGGCATGGCTGTCGATACGGTCGAGGAATCGCTCCACATCCTGCCGCAGAGCTTCTGCTCTAACATGTTCCCGTCGCAAACAAGCATTCCCAAGTATGACGCATGGTATAAATCGACGGACGACACGTTCAGCTATCGCCACTTCGCCGATAACCTGCGCCTGATCGGAGCAAATGATCCCGAACGCACCTGGCTGCTGAAGAACCCAACGGACGCCTTCTCTTTGCAGCAGGTGCTAAATGTATTTCCTGACGCGATGATCGTTCAGACGCATCGTGATCCGCTTCAGGCGGTGCCGTCCATCGTCAATCTGCTCGCCGGCGCGCATCGCTTTTACGTCGGAGAGCAGGCCGACATGGCGAAGGTCTTTGCGCGCGAGCAGGAAATGTGGGCGCTGGCGGTTGAACGGGCCGACGCTGTCAAGGCGACCATCCCGGGCCGCGTCGTCGATGTCGATTTTGGGAATTTTGTGCGCGATCAGATGGGCGTTGTGCAGAAGATCTACGATCATTTTGGCCTGACGCTCAGCGCAGCGGCCGAGACCGCGATGCGCAACTGGCTTGCCGCCCATCCACGAAAATCGACCACGATGCAGCGCTTCACCCCCGAGGACTGGGGCGGGAGCACGGGCAATCTTGTTGAGCGCTACGCTGCGTACCGCGAACGCTACGGTTTCGCATAAGGAGACGCACGATGACGGTTCTTCCATGGCCTGATCGGCTCAAGCAGATCGAACATGCCGGCGAACTTTGGGCGCGCACCTGGGCGCCCAACGACGAGCAGGTCCGGGCAGAATTGCACCGACAGATCATGATGAACCTGTCGCTGGGATATTTTCTGTACTTTCAATCCAGTCCCGACCATCCCGACTTCGCGCCGTTCCTGAACTCGGTTTACCTGCTTCAGCCGAACCCGGACGACGCCTATGTCGTCGCGCACATAAGCGGCGATGGGATCTATCGTATCTCGGGTGATCGCGGCTCGGTCCATCTTCTGACGATCACGATCGGCAAGAACATGATGGGTATGGTCGAGGAGATGGGCCAGCAGCATCTTGAGGTTGATGTCGACGATCTGGTCCCCGGCAAGGACGGGAAGGTCGACATCATCCTATCGGTCGAGAAGCCCGAGGGTCATGAAGGTGCGTGGCTGCAGATCCGACGCGAATCCGAATACGTGCTCATCCGCCAGCGTAGCTATGACTGGGGTAACGAGGCCGACGCGCGCCTGTCGATCGAGCGACTTGACAACAATCCCATTAAGCGACGGATGCCAACCGCAGAAATCGAGCAGCGGTTGGATGGAATGCTGGCCTTTGCCGAGCGGCTCAGCCGGTTCTGGCTGAATTTCGTCAATGGCATCAAGGAGCGACACGCGCCCAACTCCGTGCATGTCGCGCCTTTTCAGGAAATGGGCGGCGTCAAGGCGCAAGTCTATTGGGAGGCAATCTTCGAAATCGCGCCCGACGAGGCGCTGATCGTCGAAACAGAAGTTCCACGTCAGGTGCGCTACTGGAATGTGCAACTCAACGACGAGATATGGAACACAATTGAATATGTGAATGCGCAGTCCAGCTTGAACGGGCATCAGGCACAGCTCGACTCCGACGGGCGTTTCCGCGCCGTCGTTGCCGCTGAGGATCCCGGTGTGCCGAACTGGCTCGACACACTGGGCCATCCGACGGGAACGTTGGTCGGTCGATGGTATCGTTCCAGCGACGCGCCGGAGCCGACCCTCCGCCGTGTCAAATTGTCGGAGCTGCGCGATTATCTCCCCCTAGATACGCCGGTCGTCACCCCCGAGGCGCGAGCGGAATCGATCCGTGCACGCAGTCGCGGCGCCCAGCAGCGCCGCCGCTGGTAGGCGACGGGGGCCCGGACGCCACCAGAAACCAGTCGGCGGCGGGCGGTGATCGAGCCGCCGGCGACCAGCACAGGACAAGACGCGTATGTCGTACCCGCTATTGGAAAACGCCTTTCAGCTTGCCTATATCACCAACGACATCGATCGAGCAGTCGAGACGTTCACGTCGCGCTATGGCGTTGGCGCATTTCACATTATGCGCGACACGCCTGACGGGGACGGAACCGTACATATCGCGCTCGGCTATGCCGGCCGAACCAATATCGAGCTGATCGAGCCGGGCACAAATGGCCGCGCGCTGTATGCAGATTGGATCGCCGATGCCACAGGCTTCGTATGTCGTTTCCACCACGTTGGCCTGTTGATTGAGGACGCTGCGGATTGGGACACCATGCGTCATTCGATTATCCAGAACGGCAGCGCAATCGTCATGGAGGGAGAGGTTCCCGACTTTGCGGCGTATCTCTACACTGACGCCGTTGCCGAGCTTGGTCATTATCTCGAATATGTCCGGCTTGGCGCGCACGGCCAGGCGATGTTCGCAGGCGTGCCGGGATTTCCGGGTTTTCTCTATGCCGCAAAGGGATAGGCGCATTTCATGAGCCGGCATGAACGGGTCTCCGTCAGGCCAACGCCGCCACGCTGCTCCAGACGAGACGCACGAGTTCGGCCTGACCGCGCGTCCCCGTCGCAGCATAAAGCCGCTTCGAATAATGCCGGGCGGTCTGTTCGGTAATGCCGAGCATAGCGGCGGCTTCAACGATCGAAGCCCCCTCCGCCAGCGCCACCGCCATCCGCGCCTCTGCTCCGGTCAGCCCATATGCAGCGGCGAAGGAGGCGGCCCGGTCAATCGGCTCCACGGGCTTGCGAAACAGCGCGAGAGCCGCACTGCGCCCCCCGGGCGCGAATGGCAGCGCAATCGTCTGTCCCGCGGCCGCGACGCGGGCGCCGGTCCGCACGCCTTCGACCAGCACGGCCCGCTGCCTGGAGGACGCATCGAGGCTGAGGCCCGCCCCCGCCTCTCCAAGTCGATCCAGAACCGCCCACCCCACGCCCGCCCTGTCTAAGGCCGCCGATGCAGCGGCAAGCTCGACCTGACCGTCGTGAATGCGCATGAGGTTGGCCACGGCGATCACGACATGGGTCAGCAACGCCGACAGCAGCGCTCCGTCGGCGGCATCGAACGCATCGGATACCCCGCCCCGGATACCCAGCCAGACATCGCTCCGGCTGCTTGACGCACGGATCAATTTTCCGTGTTCCGCTTCACTTAGCGTTTCGAGTTCATACAGCCGTCCGGATCGGACTGACTGGAGCAATTGACGCGACAGCGGTGGGAGCGGCGCGAGGTTGGAGGCGCAGGAAACATGGGTTTTCCAGCCGCTGCTGCCGCTGCATACGATTAGGGTCGCTTCGCGTGCCTGCGTCCGACGGCGAAGCCGTTCGAGGAATGTCGCAAATGGCGCCGAATCGTTGATCGCATACAGCGTGGTCAGCAATTCGTCCTGATCGACGCGCGATAAAACCATCGCAGATGCCCTACCCATATGGGAGGTGCCTATGCAAGCTCATAGGTCGACGGTGTGCCCACTGCCTAGGAGCGCAACCATGACGAACCTGACCCACCTCCAGCGGCTTGAGGCGGAAAGTATCCACATTCTGCGCGAGGTCGTCGCCGAATGCGAAAGGCCGGTAATGCTCTATTCGGTCGGCAAGGATTCCGCGGTGATGGTACATCTCGCCCGCAAGGCCTTTTACCCTTCCCCGCCGCCGTTTCCGCTGCTGCACGTCGATACGACGTGGAAATTCCGCGCGATGTATGAACTCCGTGACCAAATCGCCCGCGAGACTGGGATGGAACTCCTTGTCTATCAAAACCCCGAGGCAAAGGAACGAGGCATCAACCCGTTCGACCACGGGCCTCTTCATACCGATATGTGGAAGACCGAGGGACTAAAGCAAGCGCTTGATCTCCATAACTTCGACGCGGCCTTCGGCGGTGCGCGCCGTGACGAGGAGAAAAGCCGGGCCAAGGAAAGGGTGTTCAGTTTCCGCTCCGCCAATCATCGCTGGGACCCCAAAAACCAGCGGCCAGAGCTTTGGAATCTTTATAATACGCGCAAGTCAAAGGGAGAATCAATCCGCGTATTCCCGATCTCGAATTGGACCGAACTCGACGTTTGGCAATATATTCAACTCGAAGACATCCCGATCGTGCCGCTGTACTTCGCAGCCCCCCGCCCTACCGTCGAGCGTGACGGGATGTTGCTGATGGTCGACGACGACCGCTTTCGCCTGGCCCCTGGCGAAGTGCCGGTTGAGCGATCGATCCGGTTCCGCACGCTGGGCTGTTACCCGTTGACGGGTGCTGTGGAGAGCGAAGCGGCCACGCTGAGCGAAGTCATTCAGGAAATGTTGCTGACCACGACGAGCGAGCGGCAGGGGCGTGCAATCGACAAGGATGCGGGCTCGGCCAGCATGGAAAAGAAGAAGCAGGAAGGGTATTTCTGATGGCCAGCACCATTCCGGCTGATGCGCCGACAACAGACAGTGCCTATCAGGTCGACCGGTTGATCGCCGAGGATATCGATGCCTATTTGGAGCTGCATCGCAACAAAAGTCTCTTGCGCTTCATCACCTGCGGGTCGGTAGATGACGGCAAATCGACGCTTATCGGCAGGCTTCTCTACGATTCGAAGATGATTTTTGAGGATCAGCTCGCGACTCTTGAGAGCGATTCGAGACGTGTTGGCACGCAAGGGCAAGAGATTGACTTTGCACTTCTGGTCGATGGGCTTGCCGCCGAGCGCGAACAGGGTATTACGATCGACGTCGCCTATCGTTTTTTTACAACCGAAAAACGCAAATTCATCGTCGCCGATACGCCGGGCCACGAGCAATACACCCGTAACATGGTGACAGGCGCCTCAACCGCTGACCTTGCCGTCATTCTGATAGACGCGCGCAAAGGCGTCCTGACGCAGACGCGGCGGCACAGCTATCTGGCGCACCTCGTCGGCATCCGCCATCTCGTGTTGGCGGTAAACAAGATGGATCTGGTCGGCTACGACCAAAAGACCTTCGACGACATCGTTGCCGAATACCGGACGTTTGCCGAAAGCATCGGCATCGCCGATTTCACGCCGATGCCGATCTCTGGCTTCAAAGGCGACAATATCACCACACGCTCGCCCAACGTGCCGTGGTATCACGGCCCCTCGTTGATCGAATATCTCGAAGGGGTCGAAATCGACGCCGAACGGGACCGGGCGAAGCCGTTCCGGCTGCCGGTCCAATGGGTCAATCGGCCCAATCTCGACTTCCGCGGCTTTTCGGGACTGATCGCGACGGGCGAGATTCATCCCGGTGACAAGGTGCGAGTCCTGCCGTCGGGCAAGACATCGACGGTCCAGCGGATCGTCAGCTTCAACGGCGATCTTGACGGCGCGGTCGCGGGGCAGTCGGTGACGTTGACCCTGGCCGACGAGATCGATTGTTCGCGCGGCGACGTGATCGCCGCCGCCGATGCGCCGCCACAAGCCGCCGACCAGTTCGAGGCGACCCTCGTTTGGCTGGCCGATGAGGAAATGCTGCCCGGACGTGGCTATTGGCTGAAGCTCGGGACGCAGACCGTAAGCGCGACGGTCCAGCCCCCGAAATTCCAGATCGCCGTCAACACAATGGAGAAACTGGCAGCCAAGACATTCGATCTTAACGCGATCGGTGTCGCCAACTTGGCGACAGACAAGCCCATCGTGTTCGAACCCTATGGCGAGAATCGCGCACTAGGCGGCTTCATTCTGATCGACAAGCTGACCAACGCAACCGTTGCGGCAGGGATGCTCCACTTCAGCCTGCGGCGATCGCAGAACGTACACTGGCAGCCCGTTGACCTCAGCCGCGAACATCACGCCGGGCTCAAGAACCAGAAGGCCGCCGTGCTGTGGTTCACCGGTCTGTCGGGTGCGGGAAAGTCGACGATCGCAAACCTGGTCGAGAAGAAATTGGCGCGGATGAACCGCCACACCTTCCTCCTCGACGGCGACAACGTGCGCCATGGCCTCAACAAGGATTTGGGCTTCACCGACGCCGATCGCGTGGAAAACATCCGCCGCGTCGGCGAAGTCGCCAAGCTGATGACGGATGCAGGACTGATCGTCGTTACCGCCTTCATCTCGCCATTCCGGGCCGAGCGAGAGATGGTGCGTCAGATGGTCGCACCAGGCGAGTTTTTCGAGGTGCATATCGACACACCGCTCGCCGAAGCGGAGGCCCGGGATGTTAAGGGGTTGTACGCCAAGGCGCGCGCCGGACAACTGGCCAACTTTACCGGGATCGACAGTCCCTATGAAGCGCCGGACGATCCAGAAATCCGTATCGACACCACCACCATGACCGCCGAGGAAGCCGCCGACGCCATCGTCGCGAGACTGATCCCATGAGCGGGCTCGACGACGCCGGCCTTGCGGCGCATCTCGCCGAGGCGGCGGGACGCATCCTCCTTGCTGTACGCGAGAGTGGTGTCTTCTCGCCAAAGGCGCTGGGGAAGGCAGGGGACCAGACCGCCAACGCCTTCCTTGTCCACGCGCTTCGCGAGGCGCGGCCCGACGATGGCCTTCTTTCGGAGGAGGCGAAATGCGACGGCGAGCGGCTCGGCAAATCGCGTGTCTGGATCATTGATCCCGTGGACGGCACGCGCGAATATGGAGAGGCGCGAACGGACTGGGCTGTACATGTCGGACTCGCTATCGATGGAGTCGCTGCGATCGGTGCCGTGGCACTGCCCGGCGCCGGAATCGTACTGCGTTCCGATCGGCCAGAACCGCTGCCGCCAACCCCAAGTCAACTGCGCATGGTCGTCAGCCGCACGCGCCCTGCGCATGAGGCGGTCGCTGTGGCCGAACGGCTTGGCGCCAGGCTGATCCCCATGGGCTCGGCCGGCGCCAAAGCGATGGCTGTGGTCCGCGGCGAGGCCGACATCTACCTGCATTCCGGGGGCCAATACGAGTGGGACTCGATGGCCCCGGCTGCCGTCGCACTGGCACACGGCTTACACTGTTCGCGCATCGATGGCACGCCTCTTCGCTACAACATGGAGGACGTCTATCTGCCCGACCTTCTGATCTGTTCAAAAGACTTGGCCCTACACGTTCTTGCGACGTTGCGCGACATTCCGCGGGAGATACACGCAGCAGAATAACGGTAGCTGCGGACGCGTGTTGCATCCGTGGGCGATACTCCGATCAGGTATCCGTATGCTCCAGCTGACCATCGTCGCAGCGGGCTGATCTTCTGTCCCCGGAAGATTTCGGGGGCCATGACCAGACGGCCCATCTCGATGAGCCTGCGCCTCCGTTCTCCATTCGCATCAAGACGTGCATCTGGCGATAGATTTACGGCTGAGTCACTGCATGTGGAAGGTGTTTGCCTAAGATCGCGAAGCTCTCCAAAAAAAGCTACCGCTCAGCGGTCGATCACTATCTTTGCACGATCCACCTAAGCCACAGAACTAATGGGAATATCGCCGATACTTGCCGGTCAAGCGTTATCGTGAGAAGCGATCGACGTCGTATTGCCGTGTTCGAATTCTAGATGCGCCTTGCGGCGTCTGCGAAGCCGCAATGATCTGACATCGTCAGTACGATAGTTGGATGCCCAAAGACGATGGTGGATTGCGCCGCGCAATTTCGAAGCGGAAATCACTCCTTGGGACAACGCACCGCGATGCCGGTTCGTGACCGTGATTTTGGGGAGGATCCATGAGAACCGCGTATCTGATCGCCGCGGTCAGCCAACTTGCGCTGACGACCACCGCTTACGCTCAGACCGCAGCGCCAGCACCCATGGCCGCCGCGCCGGCACTAACCCGCGACGACTCCAGCCAAGTCGAAGCACAGACGCCTGAACGTACCGCCAGCGGGGATATCGTCGTCACCGCCCGACGTCGCGAGGAGCGGATCCAAGACGTACCGATCTCGATCACCGCCGTCTCTGGTGAATCGCTCATCGAACGCGGCGTCACTGATGCCTTTGGGTTACAGAGTCAGACGCCGTCGCTGTCAGTGACGGCGAACGGCGCCAGCCGCACCAGCCTTGCCTATGCGATCCGCGGCCAGCGCACCCAAGAAGCACAGTTGCTCACCGATCAACCGGTCGGCACGTATTTCGCCGAGGTGGTGATACCCCGTCCCTATGGCTTCGGAAGCAATTTTTACGACATTCAGAGCGTGCAAGTGCTCAAAGGTGTGCAAGGCACGTTATTCGGGCGGAACATGACTGGTGGTGCGGTGCTGGTCGAACCGAATCACCCGGATCTTGACGACTATCACGCCGATATCACGGGCCAGTACGGCAATTACAATCTCAAGGACGTGACGGGTATGATCAACATTCCCGTGGTCAAGGACGTATTCGCGTTACGCGTGGCTGGTAAATATCGTGATCGAACCGGCTTCACTCGCGATGTCAGCACCGGGCGAGATTACGACGATCAGCATTACTACGCTTTCCGCGTCTCCGGCGAGCTTAAACTCGGCAGACTTCGGAGCTACACCGCATTCGATTACCTGAAGGAGGATGAGCACGGCACTGGCCTCAAGCTGATCGGGTACAACCTGATCGATCCCCGCAACGGACAGCCCACCGTAATCGCGCAGCAGGCAGGCGCATCACCCTTCTTTCCGGTGGCAGCGGGTGCCCCGCCGCAGGACATCATCGGAAACTTCAATCGCGCACTCGCACTTGGTCGCTACCGAATTGATACGGGCAAAGTCGGAACAAACCCCACACTTGATGGCAGCGCTGGCATACCGTACAATCGAATCAAGAATTACGGCGTTGTCAACAGGACGACCTTTGAAGCTGGTCCCGTTACGTTCAAGAACATTTTTGGCTACCGTAAAATAGACTACGTCAACCACACGGACTATGATGGCAGCCCTAATTCCCTTATATTCCCCGTTCAATTTTCGAATACCGAAAATTATAGCGAGGAATTTCAGATGCAGGGGACGCCGTTCGGGGACGCGTTCCAACTGACGACAGGCGGCTACTTTTTCCTTGAAAAGGGAACCGACGGCGCTTTCGCCAATACGTTTCCACAGCTAACGTCGATCGGTTACGCCTCAGGCCTTCCTGCGTTGGCTGGGGTTTTCCTGTCACAAAATGCCGATGCCTTCAATCAGAGTCAGGTTGGAAAGGGTCTGGCGCGAAGCTACGCCTTTTACTTGGCTGGTACATACAAACTTAATGACCACTTTAAGTTGTCGGGCGGCGTACGCTACAATAACGATCTCCGCCGTGCGACAGTCTCCCCATCTCTTCCCAACCTTGTTATTCCGGGCGTTGGAAAGGGTTTTTGCCTGTTCAACGGCTTTGGGGTGGTCCCCCTCAACAATTGCTCGTTTACGAGCGACCTCAAGAACGACGCGGTCACGTGGGACGCGACGCTGCAATATCAGACGGACGCTGACCTAAATCTCTATTTTTCCGCTCGTCGCGGCTACCGAGCGGGCGGATTCAACCTTCGTGCGCAGTCAGATCTTGCATTTCAGCCCTTCCAGCCGGAAACGGTCCAGGAATACGAAGCCGGCGTGAAGAACAGCTTCGATATTGGTGCTGCCAAGCTGACCACAAGCCTCGCTGGCTTCTTTCAGAACTACAAGAATGTGCAGCGGCAGCAGAACATCCTTGTTGGCACGGCGATCGCAACCATCGTTAGCAACATCGGCGCCCAGCATAACTACGGCGGTGAGCTCGAAGCAAACCTTAATTTTTACAACGGATTAGCACTTAATCTCTTTTACTCGTACGTCAACATCAAGGTAGTCAAGGGGGACAATGGCACTATCGCGCTAAACTCGATCCCGAAGCATCAGATCGGTGGCGGAATCACCTATAATCGTGAGTTGGTCGGCGTCGGCGACCTGAGTGCCAATATTAACGCGACGTATCGCAGCGATACTCCACTAGACGATTTTGATCTAGGCGCGGTTCAGCCAGCTTATACGCTGGCAAACGCTAGAATTGGCATTAGCCGGATCGGCGGCAGCAACTTTGGCCTGGCGGTGTTTGCTAATAACATATTCAACACATACTATATGCAGGGTGGCCTATACCTCGCCAGCGGAGGCCCGACGGTCGGCGGCGTCACGCCGGGGGCTGGTCCAGGTTTCTCGGCATCGGCCTTCGGCGAGCCGCGCATGTATGGAATTGAGGTCTCCGCCAAGTTCTAATCGGATTGCAAAGGCGATCCAGTCGAGCGTAGAGGGTGCCGGTCCGCAAATCGGCACCCTCTTTGCAGGCTGCAGTGCCGCGAATAAGGATTCGGCAATGCGGCGCCGTCACGCTGCGGGTCAGTTACAAAGATGCACGATAGGTTATACCGCACGCGGCCTCAGACTAAGTGAGCCCCCGTTTGACGTCCCTCCTGTTTTTGATTCAAGCTGGGTGAGAGTTTTCCGGCCCCTTGGAGCCTGCGGGCAAGGAGCTGGGACATGAAGAAGTGAAGGGGCAAGAATGAACAGATCGCCTTCGCGCTGCGGCAGGCGGGCACGCCGACGGCCGAGGCCATTCGCCGGATGAACGTGTCGGAGCAGACGTTCTACCGCTGGAAGAAGGTGGTGTCTGCGAGCTGCGGCGGGTCAAACAACTCGAGGACGAGAACCGCAAGTTGAAGCAGCCCGTCGCGGACCTGAGCTTGGACAAGCATATCCTGGCAAAAAGCTTCGATGCCTGGGCGATGGCGGGAGATCGTCACGTATGTCTAGGCGTCCATGGCGTTTACGAGCGGCGCAGTTGGCTCGTGCTCGGCTCGAGCGCTCGTCAGTGCGCTACGTTTGGTACAAGCCTGACCAAACGCCGTTGCGGCTGCGCATCCATGATCTGGCGGCGGCATGAGTGCGCTATGCCCATTTCAGATCTACATCCTGCCGCGCACGGAGGGCTGGCTGGTGAACCACAACCGCGTCTTTCGGCTGCAGCGGGAACATGAACGGAGCCTGTGGCTCAAACGTCTCAGTCGAGGACGTCAGCGCCACCAACCGCCGTCAACGTAACGAGTGCCTGCACAACCACCCGCTCCTGTCATTGACGGACGCGACAACCAAGATCTAAGCTTGACGGCGGGATCATCACGAGAGCAGCCCTCAAACGTCGCTTAGTTGACGCCAGCCGGGCATGCTGGATCGACCGCTCGATTATAGCACGATTAGGCCAAACTGCACTTCACCTATATAATGTAAGGCGCGCCTGCTCATCGTATGACCTGCAAGGCTCTTTTCTACAGAACACCTTTGATGTAAAAGCCGACGCAGAGGGCGACCAAGGCTGCCATTGCTCCCACGGCCTTGATACACAGTACGCACGCGCGCCGCGCACGATCCTCCAAGCGGGGTGCCTGCATCGAACTCCTCCACCGAGACATGATTTTACTTTCTAGATCGCAAGCCAATCATTTTGACTTTCGTAGGTCAATATTCACCCGATCGACATCGCGTTTGCGATGGAAATCGTCCGCCACCTCGGCCAAGCCGACGCTGGACGCGTCGAGCCGCTTCAGAAGATGACCGTGCGACGAGGGCGACAGCGATGAAAAGGGCGGTTTGACAGCGATCTTGGATGTTGCGGCGTGTCGTCATTCTTTGAGGCGGCCAAGAATGAGCAGCATTGCGGCGACGGCGCTAATAGCGGCGCTCGTCGTACCTTGTGGCTTTGTTGTTAGATTGGCGGCCCTGGCGGGATGCGCGGCTGGTTAGCGTTTGTCTGGCGAGTTCCTAAATGAGTCGGCGTCGCAACCGCGGTCGCTGTGTCGCCATTGCTCCCTAGGCATGTCGCCACGTGGCCCTAACGCGCCACTGTCGGCACTAGACTGCCGTCACGGTGCTAAGGTCACGGTCGCGTCATCCGGCCCCGGCCCCGCTCTGCTGCCCGCCGTCAGGCGATCGCCTCGACGACCATGGCGATACCCTGTCCGCCGCCGATACACATCGTGACGAGGCCGTAGCGGCCGCCGCTGCGACGCAGTTCGTACACGCATTTCACCAAGTTGATCGCACCCGTCGCGCCGATCGGGTGGCCGAGCGAGATGCCCGATCCGTTGATGTTCGTTCGGGCGGGATCGAACCCCAGTCGCACCGCGACCGCGCAGGCCTGCGCCGCGAACGCCTCGTTCGATTCGACGACGTCGATGTCGCCGACCGACACGCCCGCGCGTGCCAGCGCGATGGGGACGGCGGACACCGGCCCCAGCCCCATCAGCGCGGGCTCCACCCCCGCCAAGCCCCACCCGAGGATGCGCGCCATCGGCCGGCGCCCAGCACGCTCAGCGCCCGCCGCGGACGCGAGCACGACGGCCGCGGCGCCGTCATTAATCCCCGATGCATTGCCCGCGGTCACGCTGCCGTCCTTGGCAAATACCGGCTTGAGCGCGGCCATCTCGTCGATGCTCGCGTCAGGGCGGACATGTTCGTCCGTGTCGAAGCTGACCGTGCCACGCCGCGTCTCGACCTCAACGGCCACGATCTGCTCGCGGAAACGCCCGTCTGCGATCGCGGCCGCAGCCCGGCGGTGGCTTTCCACGGCGGCAGCGTCCTGGGTGTCGCGCTTTACGCCCTCGGCACGGGCGACGTTCTCCGCCGTCACGCCCATATGGTAGTTCTCGAAAGGATCGCTGAGCGTGCGGGTCAGCGCATCGAGCATCGGCAAGTCACCCATCTTCTGGCCGAAACGGGCCGCGGTCATGTAATGAGGCGCGCGGCTCATGCTCTCCGCGCCGCCCGCCGCCGCGACGTCGCATTCGCCGATTGCGATCGCCTGCGCGGCGGACACCACCGCCTGAAGGCCGGACCCGCACAGCCGATTGACCGTAAGCGCCGCAGCGTCGACCGGGATCCCCGCCCGCACTGCGGCTACCCGTGCGATATAGGCGTCGGCGGGCGTCGACGGGATGACATTGCCCAGCACCACCTGCCGCACATCCTCCGGCGCGACGCCAGCGCGGGCGATCGCCTCGCGGAGAACCAGCGCGCCGAGGTCGGCGGCAGGCACGTCTTTCAACGCGCCGCCAAAGCTGCCGATTGCGGTTCGGGCGCCCGACAGGATCAGGATATCTTGCATGGCCATACTCCTCGGCGCGAAAGACGTGGCCTGCCTAAGGATGCTGCGGTGCAGCGACAACCGGATCGCACGAACATCACCCACGTGATGCCGCTTTCATCGCGTCTGTGATGAGCTGCTCATCGCTGTTGGTTGCGTTGCGGCCCTGGAGCAATGGAATGGCGATCTTCCCGGGGGAGTCGCGTTGCAGACCTTTGTTGCCGAGCCGATCGAATGGCCTGCCACCGCCCCCGACCTGCGTGCAGAGGTCCGGGCGTTGGTCGCGTCCCATGTCGATCGCAGCGACCCGCGCCGTCTCGCCAACAGTTGGGCGGTTCCCGATCCCGAGTTCAGCCGCGCGCTGGGTACGGCTGGACTGATCGGCATGACCTGGCCACGCCGGTATGGCGGGCATGACCGCTCGCCGCTGGAACGCTATGTCGTGCTCGAAGAACTGTTGGCGGCAGGTGCGCCGGTCGGCGCCCACTGGATCGCCGACCGACAGACCGGCGCGCTCCTCATCCGCTACGGCACCGAGGAGGCGCGCGAACGCTGGGTGCCCGGCATGGCGCGCGGCGAAATCTTTGCCTGCATTGGCCTGTCCGAACCCAATGCCGGTTCCGACCTCGCCTCGGTCCGCGCGACGGCGCGTCGCGAGGGCGACGACTGGATCCTCGATGGGCAGAAGGTCTGGACCACCAACGCCCACCACGCGCACGTCATGATCGCGCTGATGCGCACCGAGGAAGGCTCGGAGCGCAACGTCGGCCTCAGCCAGTTCCTCGTGCCGATGGACGCGCCCGGCGTCTCGATCCGTCCGATCATCGACCTGACCGGCGGGCATGACTTCAATGAGGTGTTCTTCGACCATGTCCGGCTGCCGGCCAGCGCGCTCGTCGGGGTGGAGGGCGATGGCTGGCGACAGGTGACGGCCGAACTCTCGCTGGAGCGGTCCGGCCCCGAACGGTATCTGTCGTCCACCGCGCTGCTGATCGAGCTGATCCGCGTTGCCGGGCCGCATCCCGATGCGGCGTTGCGCGCGCTCATCGGGCGGCTCGCTGCGGAAACGTGGACGCTGCGGCTCATGTCGGCTTCGATCGCGGTCAAGATCGCGCGGGGCGAGGATCCCGCGCTTGAGGCGACGATGGTAAAGGATCTGGGCAATAGCTTCGAACAGGCCATGCCCGAATTGGTGCAGGCCGCGATCGACATCGATCCCGCCGGGCCGGAGCCGATCGGCGTGATGCTGGGCCACCTGCTCCAGCTTTCCCCGTCCTTCTCGCTGCGGGGCGGCACCCGCGAGATCCTGAAGGGCATCATCGCACGCGGACTGGGCCTACGATGAACGAGCAGCAACAGATGGTCGCCGACATGGCGAATGACCTGTTCGCCGATCTTGGCGCCAGCGCTGGCGTCGACACCGGCTGGGCCGCGATCGAGGCGGTGGGGCTGCCCTCGCTGATGATCGCCGCGGACGACGGCGGCTTCGGTGGGGGGTGGGACGACGCGCTGGTCGTCTTTCGGCTCGCCGGCTATCATGCGCTCGCCCTGCCCGTCGTCGAGGCGACGGTTGCCGCCGCGCTGACCGGCGGCGCGATCGAGGGACGCGGCACGATCGCGTCCTCGATCGACGGAGCATTCCCCGAAGGCCGCTTCACCGGAACGGTATCGGGTGCCGCCTGGGCGGAGGGGGCGTCCTATGTCGTGGCCCCCGCCCCGGCGCTCGTCGGCGGATCGATCCGGCTGAACCTGTCGGATGCCGACATCGAACCATCGACCAACATCGCCGGCGAACCGCGCGCGATATTGCGGTTCGATGGCGCGGCAGCGGAGGCACTGCCGACCGACGTCTTCGCCTTAGGCGCGCTCGCCCGTGCCGCACAGATTGCCGGCGCGCTCGATGCCAGCCTTGCCATGTCGGTCGCCTATGTGAACGAGCGCAAGCAGTTCGGTCGCCCCCTCGCAAAGTTTCAGGCGGTGCAGCAGAGCCTCGCGACCTTCGCCTGCGAGGCCGCCGCCGCGAATTGCGCGGCGCTCGGCGCGGCGCAGGCGCAGGGTCGCGCAGGCGGCGACTATGCGATCGCCGCGGCAAAGCTGCGCGCCAATCGCGCGGTGGGCCTGGGCACCGCTCTGGCCCATCAGGTCCATGGCGCGATCGGCTTCACCCACGAATATCCGCTGCACACGCTCACCCGCCGGCTGTGGGCGTGGCGTTCGGAATTCGGGGGCGACAGCCACTGGTCGGCCGTGCTCGGCGAACGCATCAGCGCGCGTGGCCCCGATCGCTTCTGGGCGGACCTGACCGCCGTTACCGACTGACCCCAAGACGAAGGAACCGATCGATGCGCGATGCCGTGATCGTCGCCACTGCCCGCACGCCGATCGGGCGTGCCGGCCGCGGCGCCCTCAATAATCTCGACGGGGCGGAGCTCGGCGGTATCGTGATCGCGGAGGCGATCCGGCGTGCCGGCTTGTCAGGAGAGGAGGTCGACGACGTGCTCCTCGGCGCCGCGCGCCTCGAAGGGCCGCAGAGCGGCAATATCGGCCGCACCTGCGCGCTACGCGCCGGGCTGCCGGTATCGGTGCCAGGCGCTTCGCTCGACCGGAAGTGCGCTTCGGGCCTCAACACGATCGCGATCGCCGCGCAGAACGTGATGACCGGTATGGGCGAGGTGTACATCGCCGGCGGCCTCGACAGCTGTTCGCTGGCGCTGCCGGGCACACGCAGCGACCGGGCGGTCAATCCATGGCTCCAGGCGAACATCGCCGGCGCCTATGATACGATGATCCAGACCGCGGAAACGGTGGCCCGCCGCTATGCCATCGACCGGGAGGCGCAGGATCGCTATTCGTTCGAAAGCCAGCAGCGCACCGCAGTCGGGCAGGCTGCCGGCCGCTTCGATGCAGAGATCGTGCCGGTGACCGCAACGAAACTCCTCAAAGACAAGGCCGGCCAGGTCACCGGCGAGGAAACGGTGACGCTCACCCGCGACGAGGGCAACCGGCCCGACACGAGCTACGAAGGTCTCGCCGCGCTGAAACCCGTGGTCGAGGGCGGCTGCATCACCGCAGGCAACGCCAGCCAGCTGTCGGACGGTGCGAGCGTGTGTGTGGTCATGAGCGAGGACGAGGCGAGGCGCCGGTCGCTTGCCCCGCTCGGCATTTTCCGCGGCTTTGCAGTCGCAGGCTGCGGCCCCGACGAAATGGGGATCGGCCCCGTCTTTGCCGTGCCGCGCCTGCTCGAACGCGCCGGCCTACGGATCGACGACATCGGCTTGTGGGAGCTGAACGAAGCGTTTGCCGTGCAGGTCCTCTACTGCCGCGACACGCTCGGCATCGATCCGGCGCGGCTCAACGTCGATGGCGGCGCGATCGCGATCGGTCATCCGTTCGGCATGTCGGGATCACGCATGACGGGGCACGCCCTGATCGAGGCGAAGCGACGCGGCGAGAAATATGCCGTCGTCACCATGTGCGCGGCAGGCGGCATGGGTGCCGCGGGTCTGTTCGAAATCGTATGAGCATCGATCATCAACAGGCGTTCGGCGGTACCGGCGCGATCCGGACGGGGCATGACTTCGACATCCCCGCGCTCGACGTGTGGCTCACCGCCAACGTCCCCGGCTATGCCGGGCCGCTCAGCGTTCAGCAGTTCAACGGTGGCCAGTCCAATCCGACCTATCGACTCGATACTCCGGGCGCGCATTACGTCCTGCGCCG
Source organism: uncultured Sphingomonas sp. (assembly GCA_913777325.1). Taxonomy (GTDB): domain Bacteria; phylum Pseudomonadota; class Alphaproteobacteria; order Sphingomonadales; family Sphingomonadaceae; genus Sphingomonas. The sequence goes on from CAJYSA010000107.1 coordinate 75,322, forward strand.
CAAGCCGCCGGGGCCGATCCTGCCAGGCGCGCATGCGATCGAGCGCGAACATCGGGTGATCTCGGCGCTTCACACCGCTGCCTTTCCGGTCGCCCGACCCTACGCTCTGTGCGAAGACGATCGCGTGATCGGCACGCCTTTCTACGTCATGGCGTTCGTGCCGGGTCGGATCTTCTGGAACTCTACGATGCCCGGGCTCGATCCGGCCGAGCGCGCCGCGCATTTCGACGCGATGAACGCGACGATTGCCCGACTTCACACGCTGGATATCGATGCACTAGGCCTGTCGAGCTACGGCAAGCCGGGCAATTATTTCGAACGGCAGCTCGCTCGCTGGTCGCGCCAATACCGCGAGGATGCCGATGCCGGGTGCAACGAGCATCTCGACCGGCTGATCGACTGGCTGGGGGCGAACCTGCCTCCCGGGGACGAAGCGACGCTGGTGCATGGCGACCTTCGCGGCGACAATTTCATGTTCGACCCGGCCGGGCCGCGCGTCGCCGCCGTGCTCGATTGGGAATTATCGACCCTCGGCCATCCACTCGGCGACTTCACCTATCACCTGATGATGTACCGCCTCCCACCCGACGTGCTCGGCGGCTTCGCAGGCGCCGATCTTGTCGCGTTGGGCATCCCGTCAGAAAGCGATTATATTGCCGCCTATTGCCGGCGAACCGGGCGCGACCACATCGACGCACTCGATTTCTATCTCGCCTTCAACATGTTCCGCTTTGCGGCGATCCTGCACGGCGTGAAGGGACGGCTGATCCGCGGCAATGCCGCATCCGCGACGGCGCAATCACTGGTCGAGACGCTACCCAAGCTCGCACGGATCGGCTGGGAACAGACGAGAGGTCGATGATGAGCATGTATGAGAGCCCCGCGGTCACACTGCGCGCTGCCGAGATCGGCGACAGAGTCGAGCGGTTCGTTCGTGACGTCGTGGCACCGTACGAACGGGATCCGCGGCGCGATGCGCACGGGCCGACCGACGCGCTCGTCAATGAGTTACGCGACCACGCATGCCGAGCCGGCGTCCTCACCCCGCATATCCTGCCCGGTGGCGACCATCTGACGCAGCGCGAAACCGCCTTCGTCCTGCGCAAGTCCGGCCTGTCCCCGCTCGGCCCCCTCGCCTGCAACACTATGGCTCCCGACGAGGGGAACATGTTCCTTCTCGGCAAGGTCGCAACCGACGCCCAGAAGACGCGATTTCTGGCGCCCCTCGTGAACGGGATGGCACGCTCGGCGTTTCTGATGACCGAGCCTGCAGCTGATGGCGGCGCGGGTTCGGACCCGTCGATGATGGCGACGACGGCGACGCCTTCGGGCAACGGCTGGACGATCAATGGGCGCAAGGCGTTCATCACCGGCTATGTCGGCGCGAAGATCGGGATCGTCATGGCGCGTACTTCGGCAGAAGGCGAGCCGGTGCGCGCCACGATGTTCCTGATCGACCTGCCCCATCCGGCAATCACGATCGAGCGCGTGCTCGACACCATCGACAGTTCGATGCCGGGCGGCCATTCGGTCCTGTCGATCACCGACCTTCAGGTCGATGGTGAGGCCGTCCTCGGGGCGCCGGACGAAGGCCTGCGCTACGCACAGATCCGCCTCAGCCCCGCACGCCTGTCGCACTGCATGCGCTGGCTGGGCGCGGCGACGCGCGCGAACGAGATCGCGACCGCTTATGCCCTGAAGCGTCACGCATTCGGCAAGCCACTAATCGACCATGAGGGCGTCGGCTTCATGCTGGCGGACAACCTCATCGATCTGAAACAGGCCGAGCTGATGACCGACTGGGCAGCGGGTATCCTTGATACCGGCGATCTGGGCACGGCGCAGAGTTCGATCGCGAAGGTTGCCGTGTCGGAGGCGCTGATGCGGGTCGCGGATCGCTGCGTCCAGGTGATGGGCGGCACCGGCGTGACCGGCGACACAATCGTGGAACAGGTGTTCCGCGAAATCCGCGCTTTCCGCATCTATGACGGACCGAGCGAAGTGCATCGCTGGAGCCTGGCCAAGAAGATCAAGCGCGACGCGCGCTAGGTTGGGCGGCGCCCGCTGGCACAGGCGGGCGCCGCGCGGGTCATTCGATGATGCCGAGGACGGTCCCGACTTCGTAGGTTTCACCTGGCTCCTTGAGAATCTTCAGCGTTCCGCTGGCCGGGCTTTCGACCTCGTTCGTCGACTTGTCACTCTCCAGCGCGAACAAGGGCTCGCCCTCGACCGCCTGGCCGCCATCGGCCACCAGCCATTCGGCAAGCACGCCCTCGTTCATCGAAAAGCCGAGCTTGGGGAGCAATACTTCGGTCGCCATCGTCAGTTATCCTGTTTGCAGAGCGTGATTGCCGCCTCGGCGATCCGTTTCGCGTCTGGCGCGTATGCGGCTTCGAGCGGTTTTGAGAAAGGCACGGGCGCATAGGGAGCGCCCAGTCGCGCGACTGGGCGCTTGAGGACGCCGAACAATTCCTCGGAAAGGACCGCCGCGATCTCCGCGCCGACGCCGAACTGCGTCACCGCCTCGTGCGTGACGAGGCACCGACCGGTCTTCCGCACCGAGGCCAGCACGGTGTCGCGGTCCCATGGCGAGATGGTTCGTAGGTCGATCACCTCGGCCGAAAAGCCGGCTGCCTGGATGGCGTCGGCCGCAGCGACCGCTTCGTTCAGGACGCGCGAATAGCTGACGATCGTGACGTCCGTGCCCTCGCGCGCGATCCGGGCCTTGCCGAGGGGCACGATATGGCCGGGCCGGGCCGCCTCGCCGCCGCTCCAATAGGCGGGCAGATTCTCGATGTAGAGCACGGGGTCAGGATCATCGATCGCCGCGCGCATCAGGCCATAGGCGTCGGCGGGATTGGAGGGCGCCACCACCTTCATTCCCGCCGTGTGCGCGAACCACGCCTCCAGGTAATCGCAATGCTGGCCGCCCGAAGAGAAGCCCGTACCGGTCATCGTGCGGATGACGATCGGCACATGCGTTTGCCCACCCGACATGAAGCGCAGCTTGGCGGCGTGGTTGACGATCATATCCATCGCCACTGTAGTAAAGTTCATCAGCATGATCTCGGCGACGGGCTTATAGCCGACGAGGCTCGCGCCGATCGCAGTGCCGATGATCGCCTGCTCGGCGATCGGTGTCGAACGGACGCGCTGATCGCCGAACCGGGTCGACAGCCCCTTGGTCACGCCGACGACACCGCCCTCTTCGGGGTCGGCGACGTCCTCGCCCAGAACCACGACCTTCTCGTCCGCCTCCATCGCATCGGCAATAGCGGCGTTGATCGCTTGGAGGATGGTGACGGGCTTGGCCTTGGCGGCGGGCTTTTCAGCCAGATCGGTGGCGCTCATGCGGCAACTCCGTAGACGTCGCGAGTCAGTTCATCGAGGTCCGGGAAGGCAGAGGCGAGCGCGAACTCGACCGCTTCGTCGATCCGTGTCTCGATCTCGGCCTCTATCGCGGCCAACGTGTCTTCGGTCGCGATCCCCTCGGCAATCAGTCGGGCGCGGAACCGAGGCACGGGATCGGCCTCGATCGCGGCGGCCTTTTGCGCCTTGTCCATATAGCCATCGGCATCACCGAAGACGTGACCGTGGAAGCGGAAGGTCATCGCCTCGATCAGCGTCGGTCCCTCCCCTGCGCGCGCCCTTGCCACGGCCTCCCGCGCGGCGGCATACATCTCGATCGGGTCGTTACCATCGACGCGGATGCCCGGTATGGCGTAGCTGCCCGCCCGGTCGGCGATGCGCGGTGCCGACGTCGCCTTCTCATATGTCGTGTGTTCCCCGTACAGGTTATTCTGGCACAGGAAAATCACGGGCAGCTTCCACACCGCCGCCAGATTCAGGCTCTCGTGGAACGCTCCGATGTTCGAGGCCCCGTCGCCGAACGTTGCGACCGCAACTCGCCCGTCGCCAGACAGCTGCGATCCCCAGCCCAAGCCGCAGGCGATCGGCATTGACGATCCGACGATGCCGGTCGTCACCATGATCCCCTTGTCGGGGTAGGTAAGGTGCATCGGCCCTCCCTTGCCCTTGCAGGTGCCATCGACACGGCCAGCGACCTCCGCCCACAGATCCTTGAGCGGCATGCCCTTGGCCAGCATGTCGTGGATGCCGCGATAGATGGTCACCAGATAATCCGCGTCGTTCAGCGCGGTCATCATCGCAGCGGGGATCACTTCCTGCCCGCGATAGCTGTAATACGGCATGACGAGGCGTCCGGTCTTGATGACCTTGCGGCTGCGTTCGTCGTTGGCCTTCAGAAGCGCGACCCGGCGATAGATTTCCAACTGCGTTTCGGCGTCGGGTGCATAATTGCTGCTCATAACCAACCCCTTGAAGTATACGGCACTGCCTCATGCGTCCGTGCGGCACGCCCCGCCATCGTCCTCGAAGGCCGCGTGGGAACGAAGCGCGTCGACACATAGCCAGCGATCGCAACGAAACAGAGCGGCATCGACATGATCGCTTCCTGACCGGCTTTCGTCCGCTGCCCAAGGGGAAACCGCTCGACATCGCCAGTGTGATGCTTGCCACCACGCGTCCGTCCCGAATTGCCTGCAGGGCGGTCGAGGAAAAAGCTCCAAGTCAGGACGCCTACGCGACTTGCGGACGGCGAACGCAGGAATCGCCGCGTTCATGAACAACATTACAATCAGATACTATATGCAGAGCGGTTTGTATCTCTCCAGCAGCGGTCCGACCTTTGGCGGGGTCACTCCATTCGGGGGCCGGGCTATCAGGCATGCTTTTTCGGCGAGCCCCGCATCTATGGGCTCGACGTGTCGATAAAGTTCTGATCTTCAACTGACGAATGCCCTTCGAGCATTACGGGTGTCGGTCTGCGGACCGGCACCCGCTCTCCAAACTCGACAGACATCGTGGTTGGTTGTGCTGTTGAGCGCGGGTTGCATCGAACAGCAAGGGCGCCCCATCGGCACGCGCCCTTGCCCCAGGTTTTAATTACGGCCCCGCAGGATCAATTCCGCGGCACGCCATCCGACTGCCATGATCGGTCCGTTCGTGTTGGCGGACAGCATCGTCGGCATGACCGAACCATCGACGACGCGCAATCCGCTCACCCCGCGCACGCGCAGTTCGGGGTCCAGCGGTGCGTCCTCGCCCCCCATCGCAACGGTGCCGCAGGCGTGGTATCCGGCCTGCCCGCTCGTCCTGTACAAGTTGATGATATCCGCGTCACTTTCGATGCGGAGGCCGGGGGAGAGCTCTTCGGCGACGACATCGGCCAGCGGCGATGTTGCCGCCAGCCGACGGATGAACCTGAACATGGCGACCGTGACCGTCCGGTCGTAAGGGTCGGACAGATAGTTCGGCTTGATGATGGCCGGAACGTCCGGGTCGGCACTTGCCAGCCGGATCGTACCCTTGCTGCGGGATCTGAGCGGATAACCGAACATGTGGAAGCTTGGATATTCGGGGATCTTGGTCGTGCCGTCGGGCTGAACGAGATAACCGTACGGCGCCATGAGCAGTTCGCAGTCGGGACGGTCCTGCGACGGGTCACTCTTGAAGAACGCACCCACGTCGTAGGAGCCCGCCGCCAGAGCGCCCGTGCGCCGCAGCGCGTAACGGATGGCACTTTGCATCAGGCCTAGTCCGCGGAGTTGCGGATTTACGCTGATCGGCCGGTTCAAGCGATAGTGCATCATCTGGAGCCGGTGCTCGAGCAGGTTGCTCCCGACACCAGGGGCATCGTGGACGACCTGAATGCCAAGCGCCGACAGGTCCGACGCGGGGCCGATGCCGGAGCGTTGCAGCAACTGGGGGCTGAACAGGCCGCCCGTGCAGATGATCACCTCACGTTTGGCGGCGAACGAAGCCGGTGCGCCATCCCGGCGCCCCAAGACGCCGGTTGCGCGCTTGCCCTCGAAGGTCACGCGATCGACCGAAACGCCGGTTTCGACCTGTAGGTTGGCGCGACGCCTTGCGGGCTTCAGGAACGCCTCCGCTGCGCTTACCCGCCGGCCGTTGCGGATCGTGCGTGGAGCATAGCCGACGCCGAACTGCGCCTCGTGGTTGAGGTTGTCGACGTGCGGCACGCCCAGCTCACCTGCCGCGGCGATCAGCCGATCGCCCAGCTCGCCATGGTCACCGCACACGGTGGGACGCAACTGCCGCTCGGTCGCCGTAAAGGCCCGTGACATCACGTCCCAGCCCCAACCAGTCGCTCCGAGCGACACCCATTCCTCGTAATCCTCAGGGTGTCCCCGAAAATACATCATACCGTTGACCGAGGACGAGCCACCCAGCATCTTGCCGCGGATCCAAGTTTCGCCTGGGATATCGCCGTCCGGTGCGGTCGGAATGTAATGGACGCGCTTCGGGTCGGCGAGAAGCTTGCCGAACCCCTTGGGCATCGACACGAGCGGCGTTGCATCGGTCGGCCCCGCTTCCAGCAGCAGCACCTTCGATCGACCATCGGCGGTGAGGCGGTCGGCCAGCACGCATCCCGCCGACCCCGCGCCGACGATGATGTAGTCCGCATCGGCGGCGCTCACTTCAAATGCTCGTCGAAAAAGGCCACCGCCGCGCCGATCGTCTGTTCGCGTTGGCCGGGCTTGTAGCAGTCGAGCTGGTCCATCCGCAGCGAAACGAGCCGCTTGGGTTCGCCGGCGGCGCGATACGCGGTCTGGATCGGCTCGTTGGGGTGATAGACGTCGTGGCCGGTCAGCTGGACGATGCAATAAGCCCTCGGTGCAATCTTGCGCGCGGTATAAGTGGCGTCGAACTCCATCAACCGCTCAAAGCTTTCGATCGTGATCTCCGGCGCCGAATGCATGAGCATGTCGCCGGTCTGCTGGTACCAGCTAGTCACGTCCTCGATCATCGCCGGATCCGCGGGCATCGGCACGAAGCCATCGAGGGCGGGCGCCATCATCGGAAACATCGGGTCACCGCCCTCTTGCGCGCGCTTGCGACGAGCATCGCGCAGATATTTGCGCACCGCCAGATAGTCGCTCTCGCGGTTCAGGGACCGGATCCAAAAATCACCATCCAGGATCGGCGCCTGCGCCACGCATGCGCGCACCCGGATGTCGTGCGCGGCGACGTGCGTCACGATACCGCCGCCAAAGCTCGTCCCCCAGATGCCGATATTATCGGGATCGACGCCCGGCTGCGCTTCCAGCCAGTCGATCGCCGCCTTGAAATCCTCCGTTTCCTGCCGCGGCCAGAGCCGTCCGCGGGGTTCGCCGCCCGATCCGCCGAAATGCCGATAATCGATCGCGAGCGTGACATAGCCGGCCTCGGCGAACAGCCGCCCCTCTTCGACAAGGCTGGTGCGGGCGACGGTAAAGCCATGGCCGATTACCAGCGCCGGCGCCTTGCCTGCCGGATCTAAGCCCTCAGGCAGATACAGATCGCCTTCGCATTGCATCCCTTCGCTGACAAATGTGACGACGCGCTTTTCAACAACCATGACGCTTTCCTCAATCGATCGATGCGTCGCATCGTAGCAGTCCCCGCAGCGAAGAGGCGAAGCGTGTGCGCAGTATCACGGACCCGATATTCGCCGCGAGCGCTCGACGACGCTTGCCGCGCCCAGCACCCTCCCCCCCGGATTGTAGGGGAGAGGTGCTGTGGACATCCGTTTCGACGATCAGATTGCGGTCATTACCGGTGCGGGCAACGGCCTGGGCCGCGAATATGCGATCGAACTGGCACGACGCGGCGCGCGCGTGGTGGTCAATGATCTGGGCGGGTCGGGATCGGGCGAAGGCCAGTCGACCAGCGCCGCCGACCGCGTCGTCGAGGAGATCAGGGCGCTCGGCGGCGAAGCGGTCGCGAGCTACGACAGCGTCGCCACGCGTGCCGGGGGACAAGCGATCGTTGAGGCGGCGCTGGATACCTGGGGGCGGCTCGACATCTGCATCAACAACGCGGGATTTCTGCGCAACAACCGGTTCGAGGATCTGACCGACGAGCAGATCGACGGCATTTTGGCTGTTCATCTGAAGGGGGCCTTCTACGTTGGCCAACCTGCCTATCGCGCGATGCGGCGGGGCGGATATGGGCGGATGCTGTTCACAAGTTCCGCTTCAGGATTATTCGGGCATGCGTGGCAGGCAAACTACGCGGCCGCCAAAAGCGGATTGGTCGGCCTCAGCAACGTCGTCGCGCTCGAAGGCTCCGCTTATGGCATCCAGTCGAACGTGCTGCTCCCGACCGCCGATTCACGCCTTTCCGCAGAGATGGACCCGGGTTTCATGGAAATTCCCGCGTTCGCCGCCGCCGTCCAGAACGCCGACTTCTCAGCGAGTGAAGGGCGCGTCGTTCTGTCCTTTAACGTGCCGCTCGCCCTCTACCTCGTCAGCAAAGGCTGCGCCGCGACGCACGGCATCTATTCGAGCAACTCCGGCCGATACGCGCGCGTCCGCATCTGTGCGCTAGAGGGCTGGGTCGCCCCTGCCGGCTCGATTCCTCCGACCGTGGAGGATATCAACGCGCACTTCGAACAGATAGAAAAGATGAACAATTGGTTTGAACCGATGAGTGTCTATGAAGAGTTCGGCGCGGTAGCGCACGCCGCGCGCGCGCAAGGAGTATACCCCTGACCGCTGGGCCGATGATGCGCGCGGTCGGCTTCTCCGTCTGCGAGGCGACATTCGTCGCCGTCGTCCGCGATCGTCACCACAGGCTTGCTTTGGCGCAGGGGCGCCGACCAAATCATCGCGCTGCAAGTGATGATGATGGTACGATCGCCCGGATAGATCATGTCGCCAACACGGCGGGCGGTCGCGACCTTGCCGGCGTTTACCGCGCCGTGGTAACGGGCGGACCGATCAGGACGGCTGCCACGACGCCGATCGATTGTCTCGGCATCAATGACGTCCCGACGAAGCATGGATTACAGAGAGAGCGGCAGATATGCCGATCGACTGCGTCCTTCCCCTCGACACGGCGCCATTGGCTCGTCGCGTGATCCAGCAGGGCGGCCTTGCCGGCAAGATCATCCTGAACCCTGACGATAATCCGCGACGGCAACGCCGCCGCGAATGACGATCGCGATCACTGTTCGGGCGAGCCCTCGACCCATTCCTCCAGATGCTGGTGGAAGTTAATGATCTCGACTTCCTGTACCGGATTAGGGCGCGCGTAGCGGAAGGCGCGGCTCTTCATGCCCTTCTGCACCTTTTCCATATTCGCCACGTCCTGATCGACGATCTGGCCGAAGGTTTGGCCGGTCACGTCTTTGACCACACGCGTTTCGACCCTGGGTTCCTTGCCCGGACCGTAACGCTTCAGCGACCAAATATTGAAGATGCACTTGTCGGGGTCATCGCCATGCGGACGAGCGCGGTACCAGACGGCGCCGTCGAAATAGGGTAGCGTCACGCAATTGGGGAAGATGTGCCAGTCGGTGCCCGCCTTGTACATCGCCTCAGGCGTCAGATTGGGAGGATAGCCGCAGCCGTCCTCTTCCGCCGCGCGCCGACCTAGTTCGACCGCCGTGCCGAATGCCGTCATCGGATCAGCATCCGCGGGTAATTCGTCCATGATCTTCTTCGCCGCCTCGTAATCGCGATCGGTGAAGATGGCACCGAACGTATCCTCCATCTTGCGGAAGAATTCGACGACCCCCGGCCGCACATCCGCCGGTGTCGCCTTCTTGAGACGCGGAGACGGCGTGCCGAGCATCGCAGTCGAGTTCCAATAGCCGAAATGGCTATGCTTTCCGTGCGCGAAACTCGTCGTATAATCCTCGCCCTGCTCATCGAGCAGCTGCGTATGGGTCGCCGCGACATGGTAGCCTTCCATGAAGGCCTCCAACGCGGTCTTCCAATTGCACGGCAAATGCAGCTCGAGCGCCCAGCGATAGCGCATGTTCTCGAATTCGAACGGATCGAGATAATCGGGGATCACGCCCAAATAGTCCTCGAGCGTCTCGCTTTCGGGGTCCATGTTGATCCAGACGAACCCGCCCCACGTACCCGTCTTAACCTTATGCAGGTCAACCTGCTCGCCATCGAGCGTCCCCGCCCAATCATCGCGATCCTGGACAGCGACATTGCGTCCGTTCAGGTCGAAGGTCCAATTGTGGTATTGACAGCGGAAGTTCACGGCATGACCGCATCCTTCCATGATCTGCCGCCCACGATGGGGACACACATTGTGGAAGGCGTTGAAGCCGCCCTCCCGATTACGGACGACGACGATCGTTTCGTCGGCGACATCGTACACGCTGTAGTCGCCAGGCTTGGGAATATCCTCCTCGCGGCAGGCTACCTGCCAAATTCGTGGCCAAAGGTTATCCTTTTCCTTCTGCAGGAATTCCTTCGACAGGTAATTTCGCTTGGAAACCCGGATAACATCCCGCTGACGCGGCTCGACGACGGTCGCCATATCCTACTCCTCAGGTCGTCATTCGACTGTTGCATCGAATGTCGGATGATCCACCTGTAATGACAAGCCCCATCTGAGGTTGTTCGCCGCATGACTGGCGCCATCGCATCTGCGAACGCTGCGGCGCAGCGCTTCGTAGGTTTCCTGCTACTTGCCTGCAAGCTACGACAGGATACGGGAGAGCTCATTAGAGCCGGCACTGTGATGCGCGGCGATGTAACCGAACGTGAAGGACGCGCCGATGCTGGCGCCTGCGCCAGGATAACAGCGGCCAAACACGGATGCCGTGGAGTTGCCGACCGCATACAGGCCCGGAATCGCCGACCCGTCGTCGCGCAACACGCGCGCATACTCGTCCGCAACGACGCCGCCGGCCGTACCCACATCGCCCGGATAGATCGCGACGGCGTAAAATGGCCCCTGTTCGATCGCACCCATATTGGGGTTAGGCTTGACCGTCGGGTCGCCATGCGCATTGTCGAAGGCGCGGCTGCCACGTCCGTAATCCTCATCGACTCCGGTCTGGCAGAAGCCATTGTACCGCGCGACTTCCGCCTTCAGCCCTGCAGCGTTGATCCCACACTGCGCAGCCAGTGCGTCCAGCGTGTCCGCCTTCTTCATGTAGCCGCTTTCAAGCCACGACTTTGGGGTCACGCCAGGCTGGGATGCACCCCAATTGTACCGCTCGCGATGCCGCTTGTTGAAGATGACCCAAGCGGGCACCGCACGTCCGGTCTCGCGCTGACGTTGGTAGATGCGCTCGCCGATCTCCATATAAGCACCTGATTCGTCAGCGATGCGGCGACCGTCCTGATCCACCATGATCGAAAAGGGCTGGCTGAGGTCCAGATGGTGCATGAAGGGAAGAACGGTGCCATCGGTCCAGATTGCCCCCTCCGGCCAGCTACCGTCGGTATTGCGCGACGTCACGACCCACCACGCCGTGTCGAGACAGTCGGTTGCCGCACCCAAGTCCATCATCGCCTGAATGACTTCGCCCGTGTCGCCCGGATTGGCGTTGGTCCACTCGTTCGAGGTCGGCAGGCCGCCCATCACGCGGTCACGCATCTCCTTGTTGCGCGAAAAACCGCCGACATTGGCGATCACGCCATCGCGCGCACGGATCTCGACCTCGCGGCCGTTCTGCTCGGCGACCACGCCGATGACACGATCCTTCTCGACGATGAAGCGCTTGACCGGCGTTGAGCGATGCAGTTCGATGCCCTCGCGCAGCGCTATCTGCAGCATCCGACCCTGGATCGCGGCGCCGTTCGATACAGTCTGCCGGCCGGTGATCTTGTCCCGCACCATCAGTGCGGCGAACTTGGCGGCGCGCAGCTTCCCGGCCATGGTCCGCTTAAGGAGGAACAGCACCGGAAACTCGTCCGATCCCATCGGCATGTGTGCCATCGGACCATACATCGCGAGACGATCCTTCCAGACGCCCAACTCCTTCAGATTGAACTTCGCGGGCATGATCGATCGCCCTTCAGCGAGACCGCCAGGTTGCTCGTCGTAATAATCAGGCCAGTTGGGGTCGGGGCGCCGTACCTTAAGTCCCAGTCCGATTAGGAAATCGAGCATCCGCGGCGCCCCCTTGAGAAAGGCGTCGCGGCGGGCCGGGGTGATCCCGGGGCCACGATACGTCACGACGCTATCATAATATTGTCGCGCCTTGTCGTAGCTGTCCTGTATACCCGCCTTGCGCAGCAGCGAACTGTTCGGAATCCACCAGACTCCTCCCGAAAAACTGGTCGAACCGCCGACCTTGTCCATCTTTTCGAGGATGACGGCCCGCTTCCCCAGCGTCTTGGCCGTCAGCGCAGCCGCCATAGACCCGCCCCCTGACCCGATAACGATCAGATCGTATTCCGACTGCAGCGGCGGCATCTCTGACATTTCACTCTCCTGCGACCGTTACCGGCTATGTTGCCGTCTGACTCGCTGCTTGTCGGTAGGCGCTCAAGCGCAAAGCGCGCTTCATCGCAACCGCGATCCCGCGCTCAGATGATTCCGCGGTGCCGCAAATCCTCGATATCCTCGACGCTTCGACCAAGCAGATCGTGGAGGACAGCATCATTGTCCTGGCCCAGCAGCGGGGGCGCGCGCGACGGACCGATCGGCGTCTCGGATAGGCGGATCGGGTTGCGTAGAACCGGCACCTCGCCCGCCACCACATGGTTCACAGCGTCCAGCATCCCGCGGTGACGAATCTGCGGATTGTCGAAGACGGTGCGCACATCGTTGACCGGGCTGGCCGGGACGTCTGCCGTCTCGAGCAGCGCCAGCCATTCGGCTGCTGGTCGTCTGGCGAATTCGGCATCGAGGATCGCGAGCAGCGCGTCGCGGTTTTCAATACGTCGGCTTACATCGCCGAAACGCGGATCGCCGGCAAGGTCTGCGCGACCGAGGGCGTCGCCAAGCGCGGCGAACTGACGGTTGGTGCTCGCTACCACGAAGATATCGCGATCGGCGCAGCGGAATGTCTGCGACGGTATGCCGCCATAGCCGCCGTTGCCACGCCGCTCCGCCACCTTACCCGAGATGAGGTAATTCTGAACAAAATGCGACAGAGAGGCGAGGCCGCAATCAAGCAAGGCGAGGTCAATATGCTGCCCCTCACCCGTTCGATCGCGATAACGCAACGCCGCCTGGATGGCATTGGCCGCATATAGCCCGGTCAGAATGTCGACCATCGACACACCGACCTTCATCGGTCCGCCGCCCGGCTGCCCATCGGGCAGCCCCGATACGCTCATCATCCCGCACATGGCCTGGAACACGCCGTCGTACCCTGGACGCGTCGCGTACGGGCCGTCCTGGCCGTAGCCGGTGACCGAGCAGTAGACGAGGCCCGGATTGGCGGCTTTGAGGGATCCATAATCCAGACCGTATTTCGCAAGTACACCCGTCCGGAAGTTCTCAATCAGCACGTCAGATTTAGCCGCGAGTTCGCGCACGATCGCCGCGCCCTCGGGCGTCGAATGATCGACCGTGATCCCCCGCTTGTTGCGATTGCACGACAGATAGAAGCCCGCATCCCGCGTAGCGTTGCCGTCCGCATCCGACAGGAAAGGCGGGCCGTATTGCCGTGCATCGTCGCCCACGCCTGGCCGCTCGACCTTGATCACCTCGGCACCCAGATCGCCGAGCAGTTGGCTGGCGAAGGGGGCCGCGAGGATGCGGCTGAGATCCAATACCCTGACCCCCTCCAGGGCTTGCGACGTCATGCCTATTTCTCCTGTCCGTCAGGCGACCAAGTTCGACGCCAAAGCGGCACGCAACACAACGCCGCCGTCCGCCTCATCGAATTGGCGATATGTCCGCGCCGGGGGTTGCGCCGGCGCAGGCGGCCCGGTGGAACGTAATAGTGGACCAGGCCGACCGTGCCGGCCGCCGTTCGACACCGACGACCGAGGGAAACGCCCGACGATGAGCCTATCTCCGCCACCGCCCATGCGTACGCGCGTGACCGATCTGCTCGGGATCGACTATCCGATCGTTCAGGGCGGGATGATGTGGTACGGTCGTGCCGAGCTTGCCGCAGCCGTTTCAAACGCGGGCGGCCTCGGGATTCTGACGGCACTGACGCAACCGACACCCGAGGCGCTCGCCGCCGAGATTGCACGATGCCGTGCCATGACCGATCGGCCCTTCGGCGTGAACCTCACCATCCTGCCCTCGATTTCGCCACCACCCTATGCCGAGTTGGTGGATGCGGTGATCGAGGGCGGCGTCAGGATTTTGGAGACCGCGGGACGCAGCCCGCGTGATCTCCTGCCGCGGATCAAGGCGGCCGGTCTTCGCGTGTTGCATAAATGCACCTCGGTACGTCATGCGCTGTCGGCCGAAAGCGACGGGGTCGACATCGTCTCGATTGATGGCTTCGAATGTGCGGGCCATCCGGGCGAGGATGATATCGGCGGTCTCGTTCTCATTCCGGCGGCGGCGCGCGCGCTGACGATACCGATCATTGCTTCGGGTGGGATAGGTGACGGCCGCGGAATGGCCGCCGCGTTTGCGCTTGGGGCCGAGGGTGTCAACATGGGCACCCGCTTCTGTGCGACGCGCGAAGCGCCCGTGCATGACAACATCAAGCAGGCCATGTTGGAGGCGACAGAGCGCGATACCCGCCTCGTGTTCCGCAGCTATCGGAACACCGGCCGCGTGCTGCGCAACCCCATTTCGGAACAGGTGATCGAGGCCGAGCGGGCCGGCGCCCCGTTCGAGGAGGTACGTCCGCTCGTCTCGGGTGCGCGCGGGCGTGCAACGCTCGAATCCGGCGCTGTCGACGATGCGCTCGTCTGGGGCGGACAGGTCGTGGGCCTGATCGACGACGTGCCAGATTGCGCGACGCTGGTGCATCGTATCGTCGTCGAATGCCGCGAGCGTCTCGCCGAGGCGGCGACGCTCGCGGGATGACGCGGGAGGGCCGATCAGCCCTCCCCTCGGTCACAGCTTTTTGGTCAGCTCCGGCACGACCTTGAAGAGGTCGCCGATGAGGCCGATGTCCGAGACCTGGAAGATCGGGGCGTCTTCATCCTTATTGATCGAGACGATCACCTTCGAGTCCTTCATGCCGGCAAGGTGCTGGATTGCGCCCGAGATGCCGACCGCAATATAGACTTCCGGTGCGACGATCTTGCCGGTCTGGCCGACCTGATAGTCGTTGGGCACGAAGCCCGCGTCGACCGCCGCACGGCTCGCACCGACGCCCGCGCCCAGCTTGTCGGCGAGCGGTTCGATCAGTGCATGGAAGTTCTCGCCATTCTGCAGCGCGCGGCCGCCCGACACGATGATCTTGGCCGACGTCAGTTCGGGACGCGCGTTCTGCGCGATCTCGGCGCCGACATAGGACGACACGCCCGTGTCGCCGGCCGAGGCGACCGCCTCGATCGCGGCCGAGCCACCCTCGGCGGCTGCCTTTTCGAAGGCGGTGCCGCGCACGGTGATGACCTTCTTGGCGTCCGACGTCTGCACCGTCGCGATCGCATTGCCGGCGTAGATGGGCCGGGTGAACGTGTCCTCGCCCTCGACCGACAGGATGTCGCTGATCTGCATCACGTCGAGCAGTGCGGCGACGCGCGGGGCGACGTTCTTGCCGGTGGTGGTCGACGGCGCGACGAAGGCATCGTGATGCCCCATCAGCTCGACGACCAGCGGCGCGATATTCTCGGCGAGCGCATGCGCATAGGCCGCGTCGTCGGCGACATGCACCTTGCCGACGCCGGCGATCTTCGCCGCTGCCTGCGCGACGCCATCGACGCCCTGCCCCGCGACGAGCAGATGCACCTCGCCCAGCTTCGATGCGGCGGTCACCGCCGACAGCGTGGCATCCTTTACCGTCGAGCCATCATGCTCGACCCATACGAGCGTCTTCGCGTTACCAGTCACTTGGCAATCCCCATGGCATGCAGCTTGGTCACGAGTTCGTCGACATCGGCGACATTGATCCCGGCCTGGCGCTTGCCCGGCTCGACGACCTTCAGCGTCGTGATACGGGGCGTGACGTCGACGCCGTAATCGGCGGCGGTCTTCTGCGCGAGCGGCTTGGACTTCGCCTTCATGATGTTGGGCAGCGAGGCATAGCGCGGCTCGTTGAGGCGCAGGTCGGTGGTGACGATCGCGGGGAGCGGGAACTTGTCCGTTTCCAGGCCGCCGTCGACCTCGCGCGTCACGGTGACGTCGCTGTCCTTCAGTTCGACCTTCGACGCGAACGTCCCCTGCCCCCAGCCGAGCAAGCCGGCGAGCATCTGGCCGGTCTGGTTGTTGTCGTCGTCGATCGCCTGCTTGCCCAGGATGACGAGGCTCGGCTGCTCTTCCTCGACGATCTTGGCGAGGATCTTGGCGACGCCAAGCGGCTCGACCTTGGTCTCGCTGGTCACGAGAATGCCGCGGTCGGCGCCCATCGCGAGCGCGGTGCGGATCGTTTCCTGCGCCTTCGCCTCGCCGATCGAGACGACGACGATCTCGGTTACGCCAGCGCGCTCCTTCAGCCGAATCGCCTCTTCGACCGCGATTTCGTCGAAGGGATTCATGCTCATCTTGACGTTCGCCAGATCGACGCCCGAACCGTCCGCCTTCACGCGAGGCTTCACGTTATAGTCAAGCACGCGCTTGACCGGCACGAGGACTTTCATTCGCTGCCTTCCGTAATGGCGCCTGAGCGCAGCTCTTCAAACCGATCGCGTCCTACTCGGACCCCTTGTCCGGATCGACGCCGTTCGAATCATATCGCAGCCATGATCGGAGCGCCCTATTCAGGCCGAGATCGAGGCGAGCTTGGTCTGGAGGTAGGCGTCGAGCCCCTCGGATCCCCCTTCCGAACCGAAGCCGCTTTCGCCCACGCCACCGAAGGGCGTCTCTGGAGCGGAAATCGCCAGCGTGTTGATGCCGACCAATCCGACACGCAACCGGTGCGTCGCCACCTGGCGATTCTCGACCCCTCGCGTGAACGCATAGCCGGCGAGGCCGGCAGCGGTTCCGTTCGCCAGTTCGATTGCTTCTTTGACCGTAGAAAACGGCATTACCGGCAGGATCGGGCCAAAACATTCTTCCCGGAACAGGCGGATGTCAGGAGCATTCGCGGCGATGACGGTCGGCTCGAAGAACATGCCGTTATTCCCCTGCCGCTTGCCACCCGCGACGAGGGTGGCGCCGCCCCGCTCCGCATTGGCGACGAACGCCTCCATCGCCTCGACCCGCCGCGCATTCGCCAGCGGTCCCATCTGAGTCGCGGGGTCAAGGCCATCGCCCAGTCTCAATCCCCGTGCATGTGCGGCGACGTCAGAAACGAAGCGATTGTAAAGGCTTTCATGGACAAAAAAGCGCGCCGGGCTGACGCATACCTGACCGGCGTTGCGGAACTTTCCCGCCGCCAGCGTCGCCAACGCCTTCATGTAATCGGCATCCGAAAAGACGATCACGGGCGCATTGCCGCCCAGTTCCATCGTTGTCCGCTTGGCGCCCCTTGCGGCGAGCGCCATCAGATGCTCGCCCACCGGCGTCGAGCCTGTAAAGCTGATCTTGCGTACTTCGGGGGCGGCGATCAGCCGCTCGGACACCTCGGACGGAACACCGAAGACCAATTGGGCACAACCCGCCGGGAGACCAGCCTCGTGCAGCGCCCGGACGATCTCTACCGCACAGCCCGGCGTCTCCTCCGATGCCTTCAGGATGACGGTGCAGCCCGCAGCGAGCGCGGCGCCGAGCTTGCGCACCGGGGTCAGCGCAGGGAAGTTCCACGGGGTGAACGCCGCGCATACCCCCACCGGCTCGCGCAGGACGAGATGCTCGAGCGTTCCCGGTGACCGCGAGGGTACAACACGCCCGTAGGTACGGCGCCCTTCTTCAGCCAGCCACTCGATGAGCTCGATGGCATGGATCAGTTCGCCTTTGGATTCGGCGATCGGCTTCCCCTGTTCGAGCGTCATGATCGCAGCCAGCGCGTCGACGCGATCGCGCAGAAGACCGGCCGCCTGGCGCAGGATCGCACTCCTCTCGAAAGGCGATGTCGCCGCCCAGCCGGGAAAGGCGCGCGCCGCGGCAGCGACGGCTTCGTCGAGTTCGTCGACCGTCGCATGCGGCAGTTCACCGAGAACCGCGCCCGTTGCCGGGTTCGAGACGGGCTCGCTCAACCGCCCTGAGCCTGCGGACATGAAACGGCCGTCGATGCACAGGGACAGTTCGGTATACATGCGACTGCCTTATATCCGAAAGAGATACGGTTCAGCTGACCAGGAAGCCGCCATCGACGGGCAGGCTCGCCCCGGTGATGTAGGATGCACCGTCCGATGCGAGAAACAGGCAGGCGGTGGCGATTTCGCGGGGTTCGGCAAGGCGGCCGAGCGGCATCCGTCCCGGCCCAGTCATCGGCCCCCCGAGCACCAATCCGTCTGCCTTCATCTGCTCATTCGCCGCCTTCGCTCCCTCGGTCGCGACTCCGCCGGGCAGCACGGCGTTGATGCGGATGCCGTCCTCCGCGGTTTCGATCGCCATCGAACGGGTGAGATTGATGACCGCGGCCTTCGATGCACCGTAGTTGGAATTGTTCGTGACGGACGCCCGTTCGCCGCTGGTCGAGGCGACGTTGACGATCGCGCCGCCGCGCCCGCCCGCCTTCATCGCCCGGATCGCCTCGCGCATTACGAGGAAGGTGCCGCGCGTGTTGACCGCCTGCAGCGCGTCCCACTGCGCGGCCGTCATGCTGAGGAAGTCGCGCTTGGGGAACACCGCTGCGACATGGACGAGAGCGTCTAGGCGTCCGAAGTCGCGCATCACAGAACCGTAGGTTGCGACGACCATCGCCTCTTCCGACACATCGCATGCGTAGGCTGCGGCGCCCGGAAGGCTGGTCGCAACCGCCTCCGCCGCCGCGCCATCGATGTCACAGACGGCGACGCGCGCGCCTGCTGCGACGAACAGCTTGCACACCGCCCGGCCGATACCCCGTCCACCGCCGGTCACGAGCACGACGCGGTCCGCGAAACCGAACAACCCGGCTAGGTCCGTCATCTCCACCCTCATCACGCGTTGAGACCCCTTCCTGCGACGGTTTCCCGCTCCCCGCCACGATCCAGGCCACTCATCGCAGTCCCGATGGATTGCCTCATTCAGCCGTTAGCGATTGACGCTGCGCCTTGACGCGCGAAGCTTCGGCGGCGAACACACTGGAGAGTGTCATGACCGCAGCCGATCGCGCGCCGGTGCCTGCCGACGTCCCGCCCAGCCTGGTCGTCGATTTCGATGGCTACAGGCCTGGAGACAATCAGAACTATCACCTTCCCTATGCGCGGCTGCACGAACGAGGCGTGCCGGACATCTTCTGGTCGCCGTATAACGGCGGCCATTGGATCATTACCAAGCGCGCATATCTGGCCGAAGTATTTGCCGATCCCGCCCGTTTCACGTCGAGCGAGGGGTCTTCGGTCGATCCGATTGAGCCGCCCGATCGCCCCCGCCTCGTCCCGATCGAGGCGGATCCGCCCCGACAGCAGGTCTTTCGCAAGCTGTTCTCGCCTGCCTTCATGGCGACGGCCCTCAAGGCGCGGGAGGCGGAAGCGAGGGCGCTGGCGATCGAATTGATTGAAATGCTCAAGCCGCGCGGGCGCTGCGAATTCGTGACGGAGTTCGCACAGCATCTGCCGATCCGCGTATTCATGAACATGGTCGACCTGCCCGAAGAAGACCGCGAGACGCTGCTCCCGCTGGCCGCAGCGCAGGTGCAAGCGGACGCGCCAAAGGCGGAGAAGCTGGCGCTGCTGTTCGACTATGCCGGTCGCCGTGTCGCCGAACGTGCGGCCAATCCGGGCGACGACCTGATCAGCAGGATCGCCACCGCCCAGGTCGAGGGACGGCCGATCGCCCTCCACGAAGCGATCGGGGTCACGACCCTGCTGCTGATCGGCGGGCTCGACACCGTAGCTTCGATGATGGGACATATCATGCAGTTCCTGGCGCAGCATCGCGAGCACCGTCGGCAATTGGCGGCCGATCCCGCACTGTCGGCGGCGGCGACAGAGGAGTTCCTGCGCCGCTTTGCGCTCACCAATTCCGGACGCACCGTCGTTACGGACGTGGACTTTCATGGCGTGAGAATGCGCGCAGGCGACAAGGTTATGCTGGCGACACCGTTCGGCGCGCTCGACCCGAATGACTATCCCGACCCCCTTCGCGTCGACTTCACGCGGAAATCCAACACGAAAACGACTTTTGGCGGCGGTCCCCACGTCTGCCCAGGATCGATGCTGGCGCGAGTCGAGATCAAGATTCTGCTCGAGGAGTGGCTCCCGCGTATTCCGGAGTTTCGATTGGATGAGGCGGACCCGCCGCGCATCCGCACCGGCGTGAACGGCAGTGTCGAGCATCTGCCGCTGATATGGTGAAGGAGCCTGAACCGATGACCGAGCCCTTAGAACAGCTCCTGCGCGACCTTTCCGACCGGCAACAGATCGAAGCCGCGCTGCTACGCTATTGCCGCGGCATCGACCGTCGGGACAAGGCACTGATGTTATCGGCCTATCACCACGATGCGATCGACGATCACGGCGTCGTTGTGCTGCGGGCAGAGGCGTTCTGCGACTGGGCGATCGACTATCACCAGACCCACAACGGTGTGACGCACCATGCGATCAGCAATCTGACGATCGATCTTAACGGCAATATAGCCCATTCGGAATGTTATTACACCTATCTGGGCACGGTAGCGGACGGCCCGCCCCAATTGTGCTTCGGCCGCTATGTCGACCGGCACGAGCGGAGAGAGGGTCGCTGGGCGATCGCGGCGCGTAAATGCTTCAACGAATCGATCAACGAGCTGGTATCAGTCGCGCTTCCCGAGGAGTATCGCCGGTTATTGACGAGCAACGGACCCCAGACGCTGGATCGCGACGACGCCTCGTACCAGCGGCCGCTGGTGGTCGATCCCGCGCGGCGGCCCGCCTGACGTCAGGGGTCAAGCGGAGGGGAACAGGCCGCCGTCGAGGAACAGTGTCTGCCCGGTCATGAAGCCCAGGTAGCCAGCGCACAGCGCCACCGCGCCCTCGCCGATGTCGCGACGTGGATCTCCAAGGGTTCCAAGCGCGAACTTGCGTCTGTAGGCCGCCTCCATCGCGGGGTACTGGCTGAAGAACACCCGCGTCGGTGGCGTCGCCGCGGCGGGCGAGATGGCATTCACCGTGATCCTGTCAGGGCCCCATTCGCGTGCCAGGGATTTGATGAAGCCCCGTAGCGACGCCTTGGTTGTCGAGTAGATCGCGTTCATCGCCGCGCCGTGATAGCCGAAATTCGAAGTCATGACGATGAACCGCCCCTGCCCCGACGCCTTGAGGTGAGGGTATCCGGCTTGCGCCAGCACCAGCGTGCCGCCCAGCGTAATGTCAGCCTGCCGCCGCCAGGCGACCTCGTCCGTGACGTCAGCCGACATGGGATAGGCCGAGTCGGGCGCGGCGGCATTCTGGATGATGATGTCGACAGCGCCGAATTCGCCTGCGAGTGCCGCGACACCAGCGGCGATCGATGCATGGTCGGTCATGTCCATGCGGATCACCAAGCTGCGCGGCCCGCCCTCTGCCGAGATGAGATTTGCCGTTTCCTCGCCCGTTTCGATCCGGCGTACGGCGATACCCACATGCGCCCCCGCCGCACCGAGTGCGCAGGCGAGATCCCGGCCGATCCCACCCCCGGCCCCGGTAACGAGCGCGACGCGACCCTCCAGCGGCCTGTTCACGGAAGCATCCATTCGCCACCATCCACGATCAAGGTTTGACCCGTTATCCCGGCTGCGTTCTTCGCACCCAGCATCAGTGCGATCCCGGCCACGTCAGCCCAACCGGGTCGACGACCCAGAGACGGGGTGTAGTCGCCAAGCTCGCATTGTTCGGGAATGTCGACATAGTCGATATCGGGACATAGCAGCGGCGTAGTCACCGACACCCAGTTGAGACGCCAGCTATCGCCCCATTGCCGGGCCAGCGTCTTCATCAGTCCGCGTTGTCCTTCGGTCGCCGTGGCGAGGGCGACATGGCCCGCCGCTCCGGTCATGCCGATGCTGGCACCAAGCAGCACGACCGAGCAGGGTCGACCCGCCACTGCATCGCGCAGACCCTGCAAAATCTCCAGCAGCCGGAACTGGGGTTCGTCGGCGCAGCGCAGCCATTCGTCCGGCGCCCAGTCCAACAAAGGTCGCGCCGCACCGCGATCGTCCGGCAAGTAGGCGATGATCGCCGAGGTTGCGTCGCCGAGGATATCGGCGAAGGCGTGGCGAAGGCTCGCCCGCGATATGGTATTGCACGCGGCCGTCCTAACGCCTGCCCCGGCCTGCCGCAGGGCATCGGCCAGCATCTGGGCGCCATCGCCCAGACCATGGGTGTACAGGATCACTTCCGTATCGGATCCAGCCATCGTCATCCTCGCCTGCCGTCGGTTATCCGACTAGCGCGGCCATCTGCTATCATTGACATCAGACGGACAATCGCCCGCTGAAACGATCGCAGGGGCGATGGACCCGTGTAGCCGGTGGCTGGTCTTCGATTGCTGTCCTAATCCGCTAATGCAGCAAACGCGGGCACGAGCAGCGCCCGTGTCTCAATCAGCACCTCGGCCGCGCGGTCCAAATCCTTCGAAGTCCAACTCGACGTCAACCCACCGCAAGTAAGCGCCCATTGCTGCTTCGGTTCGGTATCCTTCTCGAACAACGGAACGGCGACGGCGGTGTACCTCCCGTCGAGGATCTGTCCCAGCCGTACCGTCCCGTCGCGCGCTAAATCTTTCACCGCCGTATAGACGCGCGTCAGGTGCCGCTCGCGCCGTGCCGCGTCGGGATTGTCGATCGCCGCAATGGCCGTCTCACGCGCGGTCGCAGGCAGGGCGGCAAGGACCGCAAGCCCGGCCGAGACCGTGTCGAGTGGCGCGCGCCAGCCGATTGGCTGATCACGGACGACGAAATCGCCGTTCAGCTGCTCGACGGCAACCATCTCGGCGCCCTGCCGCACGCTCAACGTCGTGCTGCCGCCAGTTCGATCAAGGATACGCTTCATATAAGGCAACGCGAGTGCCGGCGCATCGAGCCCCCTCGCCGCGGCGTAGCCCAGCGTCAGCGCCGGCGCACCGATCCGCAGACCCGCCCCCGCCGGCGCCCGTACCAGGTAACCGCTTTCGATCAGCGTATAACAGAGCCGCCACACCGTGGGCTGACTGAGCCCCGTGCGCCGCGCGATCTCGGCGGTGGTCAGCTCGATCCTCGGCCTGTCGAAACAGCGTAGCACCGCCAAGCCCCGGGCAAGCGCGGTTACGAACGTGCGATCATCCTTATTGCTGGCCATCGAGCACATCCCTCCCTTTGACACCCATAGCGCCACTTGGTATATCAACTCGCATAGCAGTTTTGCTATTCACTTAGCGAATAGAGAGGTTGCCGTGGACTTTCAAGATGCTTGTGACGAAGTTTCCTCGGTCGATGCGATCGATTGGCCGATGCACCGAGTCTCGCGTGACGATGGCTGGCGGCCGCCAGCGGGCACGCGGATCATCTCTGTCGACGACCATGGGATGGAGGAGATGCACCTCTGGGAGAATCGGCTGAAGGGCGCAGACAAGGATCGCGCGCCGAAGTTGTGGCGCAGCGACGACGGCAAGTTCCACATGGAAGTCGATGGGATGGACTACGATGTCCCCGGCCTTGATTCGGACATCGGCGAAGGCCGGCCGGGCATGTGGGATCGCGACGAGCGGCTGAAGGATATGGACGCGGAGGGCATCGACACCTCGCTCTTCTTTCACTCGCGCGCGATGTCGCTGGTGCGCATGGAGGACAAGGCGTTCTTCTCGCGCTGTATGGACGCCTATAACGAATGGCTCGGCGAATATTGCGCGATCGCGCCCGACCGTCTTGTCGGCGTCGGCATACTGCCGACGATCTACGAGCCGGAGGCCACGCGCGACTATATCGCCAAGATGAAGGACTGGGGCATCAAGGCGCTTGAAATCCCCTCGGCGCCGAAGAACGTGCCCTATAATTCGTCTAAGATGGACCCCATGTGGGAAGCGATCGCCGAAAGCGGCATTCCGGTCATGTTCCATATCGGCGCGTATATGGAATTCCGCGGCAAGGGCGCGACGGGCGCGAACTTGACCAAGAATCTCGGGCCGTACCGCCCGCTCTGGTCGCTTCTCGCCTTCTCGGGCATTCTCGAGCGTAATCCGGAGCTCAAGGTCGTATTCTGCGAAGGCGGCTTCGGCTGGGTGCCGTGGACGCTCCAGGATGCCGATCGCGTCTATCGCACCTATGGCACCGAACTGAAGCCGAAGCTCGCCAATCTGCCGAGCTATTACTTCCGCCGTCAGTGCTACGCCGCGATCATGCAGGACGATGTCGGGCTCAAGGCCGCAAAGGACTATGATCTGACCGATAACCTGCTGTGGTCGTGTGACTATCCGCACGGGGAAAGCGTCTTCGGCGAATCGCGTGGCGAAATCCGCAAGATTTTCGAGACGCTGGGCGATGAGAAAGCCAAGAAGGTCGTCGGCGGCACTGCCGCCAAGCTCTGGAATCTTTAACACGAACGACTACGGCCTCCGGCACCTGCCGGAGGCCGCATCCGTTCAGTAAAAATCCTCGCTCGCCGGCGGGAAGACCGGGGCTTCCTTAGCCTGCAGCGCGCGCAAGGCCTCCTTGGCCTCGCTGCTCCCGAAATTTACCATCTCGAACGCCGCCGATAGGTCGAATACCGTCTGATTTTGACGCAGGAAGTGATTGAGCACATATTTGCTCATGCGCAGCGCGTTCGGCGCCGTCGCGGCCAGCTTGCTGGCAACCTCTACCGCCTTGTTCTGCAGTTGCTCGGCGTCGACCGACAGTGCGATCAGATTCATCGCCTCGGCTTGCTCGCCCGTTACCGGCTCGTTGGTCAACAGATGATATTTGGCCTTGGCCAAGCCGCAAAGAAGCGGCCAGATCATCGCAGCATGATCTCCGGGCGCGACCCCGATCCGCAGATGTCCGTCGAACAGTTTGGCGGTCTTCGCAGCGATCGGGATATCCGCCAGCAACGCGATCGCCAGCCCCGCTCCAACGGCGGGGCCGTTGATCGCCGATACCAGCGGCTTGCGCATCGTGGTCAACGCGTGAACCAGCCGACGGGCGTTGCCGAAATCGTGGCAGAACTGCTCCAGGTGATCGCGGTCCACATCGTTGGGCATGTCATCGAACGACCCGCCCGCCGAGAAGGCGCGACCCGCGCCGGTCACGATCGCCGCGCGGGTTTCGGGATCTGCATCGACGATGGACCATACCTCCTCGATCTCGTGCCCCAGCTTCCCGCCGATCGCATTCATCTTGGCGGCATTGTCGATCGTGACGCGCAGAACATACGGCGCCGGTCGATCGAAACGGAGATGTTCGAACGCGGCGTAACGGCTGAGGTCTTTGGACATGCCATGCTCCAGGACTATTTGGTCAACGGTGCCGCGCGCGTCCTTACCGGGCAAGCCGCAGAGCCCGGCATCGCCGGGACGATACCCGGCGGGTCAGCCGGTGCCGATCCGGAGCCGGTCGCGATGACGCGCCGCCCAGTCGCAGAAACGCTCGAGGGCGATGCCATGGCCGTGCGCCCGGTCGATGTCCACCTTGTAGCCTTCGACGTTCGCCCATTGCTGGCTTTCGACCAGACCGGGCATCACCCCTGCGGCGCGCGCGTCCGCGCCTTTCATCGAGCGCGCAACCACCACCGTGCCACTGATCTCTGACAGGATTTCGGCCACTTGCGCCATCGTCAGCGATTCGGCGGCAAGGTCAATCTCCTGCCGATCGAAACGCGCCGGATCGGCAAAGGCGGCGGCGGCGAACCGACCGATATCGGCTGCGGCAATCAGGTCGAGGCGCGTGTCCGGCTTCAGTGCCGTCTCGATCGCACCGCGCGCCAGGCCGGGGAACAGATAAGCCGCCTTGGGCGGCATGAAGTTGTCCATCATGAATGCGGGCTTCAGGATGACCCGCCGGGGAAAGCCCGCTTGGCGAACCGCATCGTTCACGCCCGACTTGGCGTTCCAGTAATCCGGCCACCAACGTTCGGACTCCCAGTCGACAAACCGCGTCTGGTCACCCGCGCGCGCCACTGAGGTGTGGACGAACACCTCTACGCAGGCCTCCCGCGCGGCCTCGATCAAATGGCAGCCCGCGCGAATTTCGCGGTCTGGGTCGCTGGGCGTCGGCGGCAACTGCACCGAAAACACACCCCAAGCCCCATTCGCTGCTGCGATGACGCTGGCGCGATCATCGAAATCGCCCTCACACAATTCGACGCCCCGCTCCGCCAGCGCCCTGGGGCTCGGCGCCAACCGATCGCGTACCAAGGCGCGCACGCGAAAACCCGTGCCCAACAGCGCGTCGACGGTGGCGCCCCCCTGCGCGCCTGTTGCGCCGGTGACGAGGATGATGCGCTCGGTCATTCGATGAATCCTTTGGTGGTTCGCTGATGATCGTCTGGCTCCAGGCGATGCCGGGCATCGGCCTGCACGCCGCATGCGAGTGAGGACGACGACCGGGGAAGACCCGACGCCGCACGTTCGTCACGACCGCGATCTCCTTCGTGAACGTCAGGCGCGTCCCCTAACGTCTCGACCATCGGTCGCGACGCGCCGCGGTGTGAAAGAGTGGCGCAGACCCTTTAGACTGACCAGTCGCTCAGCCCCATCGATCGCGCTTTTGATATCTGGCGCTCCGGCTAGCTGGCCGTAGCCCTGCCATCATAGGATGGGGAAGAGAGGAGCCGCAATGCACGGCACGCTAGATGGCCTGGACGTCGATACCGATCCGTTGATCCGCGTGCTTACCTTATTGGGGTCGATATCGACGCGCACGCCGTGGTTCCTGTCTCGGATGTGCGCCTCCCGCGATGAGCGCGCCCCAGAAGCGATAGCCGGCAGACAGCAGGAGAACCCGCGATGAACGGCCGCTTCGCCGGCACATTGTTTGATCTGTCGGGTCGGACCGCGCTCGTCACCGGATCAAGCCGCGGCATCGGTCGCGCTATCGCGGAGCGCCTGGCGCAGCACGGTGCGAACGTCATCGTCTCCGGCCGCAAGCTGGGGCCGGCTGAGGTTGTTGCGACCGCGATCGACGCCAAATCCGATGACGGCCGCGCGATCGCGTTTGCGGCGAACGTGACTCGCCCGGATGATCTCAACGCTTTGGTCGATGCGGGAGAAGCTGCTTTCGGCGCGATCGACATCCTTGTCACCAATGCCGGTTTGCACATCCATGTCGGCCCAAGCGCCGAGATGACCGACGAAATCCTCGTGAAGACGATGGCAGGCAATTTCGGACAATTGCACGCGCTGTCCCAACGCCTGCTGCCATCGATGGCCAGCCGCGGCTGGGGGCGGATCATCAACATTGGCACGATCGCCGCGCATTTCGGCAGCGGCATCTATCACAGCTACACGCTGAGCAAGTCGCTCGCGATGCAATATGTGCGCAATATCGCCGTCGAGCATGGCGCGGCGGGTGTCCGCGCCAACACCGTCTCGCCCGGCCTGACCCGAACGGACATGGCCGCCGGACTAATCGACAATCCCGACAAGCTGGCGCGGGAGCTTTCACGCTCCACGGTCGGCCGTGTCGGCGAGCCGGACGAAATCGCAGGAGTCGTCGTGATGCTGGCGAGCGAGGCCGGCGGCTACGTCAACGGCCAGACCATTGCCGCCGATGGCGGCATGACCATCCGATATGAGTGAACCCATGACCGATCTTCCCGCCGGCGTACATCCCTATGACCCTACGGCCAAGGACGTCCTCGAAAGCCCCTTTGCCGAATATCGGCGCCGGCATAGCGGATGCCCGGTCGGACGTAGCGACGCGCTGGAGATGCCGTTCTGGGCATTGTTCGGCTATGACGATGTCCGCTCGGCGCTGCTCGATCCCAAGACATTCTCGAGCCGGTACGGCACGACGCCCGTGTTCCAGAAGTCGATCGGCTTCTTTTCCGATGGAAAGGAGCACACGCATTTCCGCGCGATCTTCCGCAAGCGATTGAGCCCGGAAGGCATCGCCGCGTTGCTACCGCGGGTAGCGGACATGGCCCGGCGGTTACTCGACGACATGATCGCCAAAGGCCCCGTAGTCGACCTGCACGACGATTTCGCGCTGCCACTGCCCGTGCATGTCGTTTCGTGGCTGCTCGGCATCCAGGGAGACGAGTTCGTCACGCTGAAACATTGGTCGGACGAGCTGATGGACAATGCGTTTGGCAAGAGCAACGCCCGCTTCCTGGAAGTTTATGCGGGCGTCTGCGCGTTCTTCGACCAGCATCTCGACGCCCGATACGCCATGCTGACGGCGGCCGGGATTGAAGAGGCACGTCCCGAACATGTCGGTACGGTGTTGCCGGACGACTGGATTTCGGATGCGATATGCGCCGATTATCTTGGCCGAAAGCTCAACCGTGACGAGCAGCGCATCGCGCTGATGGGGCTGCTCGTCGGCGGCAATGAGACGACCACCTCGCTGATCACTAACCTGATGTGGCGCCTGCTAGAGGAGCCGTCGCGCTGGGAGCTGGTCAGGAGCGATCCCGATCGCTTCATACCCGTCGCCATCGAAGAAAGCCTGCGATTCGATTCGCCGTCGCAGGGGATGTTTCGCACGACGTTGTGTCCCGTCGAGGTCGCTGGTATCGAGATCGGCGCCAAGCAGAAGCTGATGCTGAACTTCGGCGCCGCCAATCGCGATCCGGCGGCATTCGACGATCCCGATAGCTTTCGTCTGGATCGCGACGCCCGCGATCTGTCGCGCCGGCACCTGGCTTTCGGCGGCGGCGTACACGGCTGTCCGGGCGCACCGCTGTCGCGCATGGAAGTCGGCGTCGTGATGCGCCTGTTCGTAGAACAATTGCCCAACGCAACGCTCACGACCCCTTCCCAGCGCAGCGTCGGCTACAATCTGTGGGGCCGGCGCAAGCTGCCGATCAACCTCGGCCGTTAGATGTAGGCGCGCAAGAACGCGCGGACGTCGTCGCTGAACAGGGCGGGTTCCTCCAGTGCGCCAAAGTGCCCGCCGCTCGGCATCTCGGTCCAATGCCGAATGTCGTAGACGCACTCGGCATTGGCACGATTGGGCATCGGATAGAATTCGCGGGGAAACAGCGCCGCGCCCGTCGGCACCGTGATACGCCCTTCGAACGGCCGCTCCCGCATGATCGAGCGATAGGCCCAGAATGACGACAGCATGGCGTCGTTGACCAGATAGCTCATCACGTTCGTCAGCAGCACGTCTTTGCTGAAGCGGCTCTCGATATCCCCGTTCGTATCGCCCCAGCCGTGGAACTTCTCGATGACCCAGGCGGCGGTCCCGACGGGATTGTCGAACAGTGCGAGGCCGATCGTCTGCGGCTTCGTCGCCTGCTCGTTCATGTACGCGCCCTCGGTCGCCTGCACGTGCTGGTACGCGACCCAGTATGCCTGGTTCGCGTCAGCGTCCGCCGCATCCGTTCGCGGGCCGACGAGAAAATTGAGGTGAATGGCGGCGACGACGTCGCTGTGCTCGCCGCCGAGCCGCGCCGTCACCACCGATCCCCAGTCGCCGCCCTGGGCAGCAAAGCGAGGATAGCCTAACTCTTCGGTCATCAGCCGGCGCCATAGCGTCGCGACACCCTTGGGCCCGATCGGCTTTTGTGGACGTCCGGACCAACCGAAACCGGGCAAGGACGGGATGACGAGATCGAACCCGTCATCCGCCCTGCCCCCGAAGCGTTCCGGAAAGGCCAAGCGCTCGATCACGCCCTGGAACTCGACGATCGAGCCAGGCCAGCCGTGGGTCAGCATCAGCGGACGCCCCCCACCCGAACCCCGTATGTGCTGAAAATGGATGTCGACGCCGTCGATCTCGGCCTTGAAGTGCGGCCAGCGGTTGAGCGCCCGCTCCTGCGCACGCCAGTCGTAGTGATCGCGCCAATAGGCGACCAGATCGGCCAGATAGCGGGCATCGGTGCCGTAATCCCAACTCCCGTCGTCGTCGGCAGGGCCGTAGCCGATTCGCGCATCGGCGACCTGTCGCTGGATTCGATCGAGCACGGCATCGGGCACGGCGATCTCGAACGCACGGACGGTCATCCACATTCTCCTTCGCCGCCGTCATGGCAGACGATGGCGCCCCGGCAAGCAGCGCGCACGCGATATCGCAAGGCGGATACTCGCGCAGGCCCGCGCATCCGATAGACGTTGCAACATGACCGAAACCGCTTCAGCGCTCGCCGACCTTCGCGGTCGTACCCTGCTCATTACCGGCGCCTCTTCGGGCCTTGGCGCGCATTTCGCGCGGGCCGCCGTAACAGCGGGCGCTGCGGTTGCGCTTGCCGCGCGGCGGGCCGACCGACTGGCCGACCTGGTCGCCGATCTGGAGCGCAACGGCGGCCGGGCCGCGGCCATCTCGATGGACGTCACCGACGAGAAATCGATCGCGGCGGGCTATGACGCGGCGGAGGCCGCGCTCGGGCCAATCGATTCGGTGCTGGCCAATGCCGGGCTCAATGTGCCGAGCAGCGCGATCGACCTCAGCGCCGACGATTTCGATCGCATCATGTCCGTGAACCTGCGCGGCGTGTTCCTGACCGCGCGAGAGGGCGCACGACGGATGATCGCGAATGGCTCCAAGGAAAAGGGTAACGGTCGCATCGTCCTGGTCGGCTCGGTCGGCTCGCACCGCGTACTGCCCGGCCTGACCGCCTATTCGACATCGAAGGCGGGCGTGTTGATGATGGGCAAGAGCCTGGCGCGCGAATGGTCGACTCGCGGCATCAACGTCAACACGATCATGCCCGGCTGGATCAAGACCGAACTCAACACCGAATGGCTTGAAAGCCCCGGCGGTGAAAAGCTGATCGCCAGCTTCCCGCGCCGCCGGGTGATGGTGCCCGCCGACCTCGACGGGATCGCGCTCTATCTGTTGTCCGACGCCTCGCCGGCGATCACCGGCGGCGGGTTCGAGCTCGATGACGGCCAGTCGCTCTAGGCAGCCGCTTCCCAATAGGGGGCGGCGGAAACGAACCCACCCAGTCCCGCCAGGGTGTGCGTGGCGGTGGTCCCGTCGAGCAGAAGCGCGATCGCGGTCAGGCGCAGGAACCAGTGACCAACGGCGTGCTCCTCGGTCACGCCGATCCCGCCATGCAGTTGGACCGCCTGCTGCGCGACGAACTTCGTCGCCTTCGCAGCCACGATCGAAACCGCAGCCATGATCCGCGCCCGCTCGTCACCATCGGGTTCGTCCAGCGAACATGCGGCAAGGATCGTCGCCGACCGCAATTGCTCGATCTCTACCAGCATTTCGGCCGCACGATGCTGCAGCGACTGGTTCGTCGCCAGCGGCTGGCCGAACTGGACGCGCGTCTTGATATAGTCAGTAGTAGCCTGGAAGGCACCCTCCGCGGCGCCCAGCGCTTCGGCAGCGAGAAATGTCGTCCGCCGGTCATGGGCCTGCCCGAGCAGGCGGGCGGCATCGTCGCCAGCTGCGATCCGTTCACCGTGGACCGCGTCTAGCCGCACATCGGCTGCCGATCCGCCACCGTGCAGCGGATATCTTTCTCGCGTCACACCGGGGGCATCGCCATCGATCAGGTACAGCGCATCGTTCGCCGCGACGATCAGCCGGTCCGCGCCGCCCCCGCCGCCAACGCCGTGCGCGATGCCGGTCAGCACGCCGTCGTCCGCCGTGATCCCGCAGTCGACCAGCGCAACTTCGCTCGTCCCGTCGAGCAGCCCCGGCAACGCCCGATCCCGCACCGCAGACGGTGCTCCGGCCAGGATCGTACCGCCGCAAATCACAGTGTCGAGATAGGGGACGGACAGCAGGGTGCGCCCGATCGCCTCGCCGACGATCATCAATTCGGTGCCACCGCCACCCAATCCACCTGCCGCCTCGTCGATCAGGATCGCCGTCAGCCCCAGTTCGGCGAGGCCGCGCCATGCGTCCTCGCTCCAGCCGCCGGTGCTGCGGATCGCCGCGCGATGGGCGTCGAGGCCGCCCACATCGGCCGCAAAGCGATCGACCATGTCCTTCAACAAGCGCTGGTCATCGGTCAGTTCGAGGTTCATCGGTCAGAGCCCCAGCATCGTCTTGGCAACGATGGTCTTCTGCACTTCGCTGGCCCCGCCATAGATGGAGGCCGCGCGCAGGATCGCATAGTTGGGCAGCGCCGTTCCTACGGGATCGACGGCCGCCTCGGGCCCGGCGGCCTCGGCGCGCAGTGCCGCTGGGCCGATCGTCTGTACCAGCAATTCGGACGCCGCCTGTCGCAGTTCGACGCCTTTCAGCTTCAGCACCGACGATCGCGGATCAGGGCCCTCGGAACGGCGCTGCGCGTCGAGAATACGAAGCTGCGTCACTTCAAGCATCCGCAACTCCGCCTCGATTCCGGCCGCCCGGGCCAGTACGCCAGCATCGCTTCCAGCCTGCGCCTTGATCCGTCGCAGAATATGCTTGGTCATCCCGATCCGCGCGATATTGGTCCGCTCGCTCGACAACAGCGCCTTGGTGACGCTCCATCCGTCGTTCTCCGCGCCGACCAGACAATCGGCCGGCACCCGCACTTCGTCCAGGAAGACCTCGTTCACCTCGTGCCGGCCGTCGATGGTGATGATCGGACGGATCGTCACGCCCGGCAGGCGCAGGTCGATCAACAGAAACGACAGGCCCGCCTGCTTCTTGGGCGCCGCGGGATCGGTGCGAACCAGCGTGAACATCCAGTCCGCATGGTGCGCCATCCCCTGCCAGATCTTGTGGCCCGTCACAATATAATCGTCGCCATCCCGAACCGCGCGGGTGCGGACGGCAGCCAGGTCGGATCCCGCGCCCGGTTCCGAAAAGCCCTGGCACCACCAGATGTCGAGATTGGCGGTCGCCGGCAGGAACCGGGCCTTCTGGGCGGGCGTACCGTAGGCGATCAGCACCGGCCCCAGCATCGCGACATTGAAGGACACCGGCTCGGGTGCCGGCGCCTGATGCAGCTCGTCGAGGAAGATCGCGCGCTCGACCGGTCCCCAGCCCGGCCCGCCATGTTCGCGCGGCCAGGCGGGCGTCGCCCAGCCGCGTGCGTTGAGCGCGCGCTGCCACGCAACCACCTCGTCACGGTTCGGCAAACGCCCGTCCAACATCTTGCGATGCGTCGCGGGATCGAGCTCGGCCCGGATGAAGTCACGTACCTCGCGGCGGAACGCGACCTCCTCGACCGTCGGGCGCAGATCCATCGGTCAACGGCCGGTAAAGACCGGCTTGCGCTTCTCGGCGAAGGCCGCGATGCCTTCCTTGTAATCGTCCGAGGCGTAGCAGATCTGGAACAATTCCTCGCACCGAGCGAGGTCGCGCTTCGTTTCGTCCTGCGCGTAGGTCCAGAGCGTGTACTTGATGTCCTCGGCCGTCAGCGGCGCACCGATTGCGATGTTGCCGACGATCTTTTCGATCCAGCCCTGGAATTCCTCGTCGGACACGACTCGGCCGACCAGTCCCTTCGTAAACGCCTCCTGCGCATCGAAACGCAGGCCGCCGAGCAGCATGTCCTTGGCCGCGCCATAGCCGATGATGTCGACCATGCGGCGGAGCGAGGAATAGCGATAGCCGATGCCGATATTCATCGCGGGCTGTCCGAACGACGACTTGGCCGAACAATAGCGAAGATCGCAGACCAGCGCGACCGATACGCCGCCGCCGATACAATAGCCGTCGATTGCCGCAACGGTGACCTTCTTCGACCGGTAGATTGCCTGAAGCGCATCCTCGCCGGTCTTGGCGTAATGTTCCTGCGCGTCGGCGGCGCCGCGCTCCTCGGCATATTTCGAGACGTCGGCGCCTGCGACGAACGCCTTACCGCCCTGGCCCGAGAATACGACGACGCGCACCTCGTCGTCCGCCTCGAACGCCTTCATCGCCTTGCCCATGCCCTCCCACATCGCGAGCGACATGGCGTTCATCTTGCGGGGATTGTTGAAGATGATGCGCCCGATCGCACCGTCCTTTTGCGTCAGAATCTGGTCAGTCACAAAATTCCCCCAAAGAGCAGGTAATGCCGCCGAGCATCATCGCATCCGAAAAATTGCGGTAAGCGGCAGCGCTCAGCCGGCGCGTGCCAGCAGCGTCCCCCGCCCCGGGAGCATGGCGCCCGGCTGCATCGTCATCGGCGAGGGCGAGGTGAGCGCCGAGACGGTTTCGCGCAGCGCCCGCAGGAAGAAACCGCAGCCCCGCATGTCGCCCTCGCCGACAATGATCGCCAACGACAGGTTTTCGTTGGTGACCGCCTGCGGCAGGCGCACCGCGACCAAGCCGCCCGCGCCTTCGTTCAAGCCGGGGCTGACGGCGAAGCCCTGGGTACGAATGTCGTCGACCTGGACGAGGAAATCCTCGCAGCGGACACGGTCTTCGTCCGCGACCTCGCTGTTCATGCGATGCACCAGCTTGCGGATCGCGATCCGATCGTGAACCGACAGCAGGAGCCGCCCGAGTTGGCCGCGGCTGAGTGGGCCCGGCTGTTCGATCGCCGGCATGTCCGTACCGCCGCGAACGATCTCGAGATGCTCCGTTCTGAGGTTCACGCAGCCGGTCAGCACGATCGAACATTCGAGTTCGGCGGCCAGATCGTCCATCAGCGTCAGCAAATGACCACGGCGGAACAGGCGGGGATGCGTCCACGCCCCCAGCATCGCCACCTTCGCGGTCGGACGATAGGTCCGGCGCGAGCGGTCCCGCGTAAGAAAGCCCAGCTCGACCAGGCAACCGAGCAATTCCGAGGTGCTCGACTGCGGATAGCCATATTCCCGAGCGATCTCCATCACCGTGGCCTCCGTGCGCTCCGAATTAAAGAATTCGAAGATCTCAAGCACGCGCTTTGCGGACTTGATTTTCTTGACGTCCAGAACAGCCATTCGTCCTCTCCAAAGCGCCGGTGTACCGATCTGGTGCTATCGTCTGCCGATATGTCATCCGCGTCAAGTGGGCATGTTGTCATGACAGGTCAAAGGCTATGAAACGGAGCCAAGCCGAGATGCAGATGGCCCGTTATCGATCGCGGATCGGCCATTCGGTGCCGCTCGTTCGGAGCGCCCCGCATCGGCTATCCGATGCCCAGCCCGCGCGATTGCCAAGGCGCTGCCTGGCGGGTGACAAACGCGCATGACCCACGATTCGGCAGTCGCCTCGCCAGCCATCGACAGCAGCGCATATCCGACCCGACCGGTCAGGATGGGCGCCAAGGCTGCGACGATCGAACGACGTCCCGACGGATCGGTGCTGGTTCGTCATGACACCGAGCCAGTCGCGGTGACCCAGACCTGGAACCAGCGACTCGAGATGTGGGGGACGGCCGACCCCGAGCGCGTATTCCTGACCGAGGCTTATGGAGACACGCGCCGAGCTTGGACGTTCGGCGAGGCGCTCGCGGACGCACGCGCCATTGCGGCTGCCCTCACGCACCTGCCGCTTTCGGCCGAGCGACCGCTGGCGATCCTTGCCGAAAACAGCGTGGATTGTGCCCGCGTGACGCTGGGCGCAATGTTCGCGGGCGTGCCGGCGGCGACGATTTCGCCATCTTACGCGCTTCTGGCCAGCGACTTCGCGAAGCTCTCGGCGGTCATCGCCTCGCTGAACCCCGGTGCCGTCTACGTCGCCAACGGCGACCGCTACGCCGCCGCCGTGGCCGCTGCCGTACCGAACGACATTCCCGTCATTTTAGGTGGGGGCGCCGTGTCCGGGCGCGATACGCGCTTCCTGGCAGACATGCTCGCCGTCGAGCCAAGTCCGTTATCCCGCCAGCGGGAAGCCGTCGTCGCCATGGACGACATCGCCAAGATCCTCTTCACGTCCGGATCGAGCGGCACGCCCAAGCCGGTGACGATCTCGCACCGCATGCTCGCCGACAACCGCGCGCAGAACATGCTCGTCTTTGCCTTCCTGCAGGACGAGCCGCCGGTTATGCTCGACTGGCTGCCGTGGCATCACACTTTTGGCGGCAACAACAATTTCGGCTTCGCGCTCTGGGCCGGCGGCACCCTCCACATCGACGAGGGGCGGCCGACGCCGGGTGGCGTCGCGGCGACAATTGCCAATCTGAAGCGCTATCCGATCAACCTCTACATGAGCTCGCCCAGCGGGTTCGAGGTGTTGATCCCCCACTTACGCGCCGATCCAGCACTGCGCAGGGCATTCTTTTCAAAGCTCAAGGTCATGCAATATGGCGGCGCGTCACTCGCAACATACCTATGGGCGGAGATCGACGACCTCGCCGTCGCCGAAACGGGTCATCGCATCCTCATGGTCTCGGGCATCGGCTCGACTGAGTGCGGGCCGACGCCAATGCAGTCGAGTTGGGAACAGCACCGCAAGCCCGAGGCCGGATTGCCCGTCCCCGGCGTCACCGTCAAACTGATCCCGTTCGAGGACGCTTTCGAATTGCGGTTCGCCGGTGACTGCGTGACCCGCGGCTATTGGAAGCGACCAGACCTCACCGCAGCCGCGTTCGATGACGAGGGCTTCTTCCTGACCGGCGACCTCGTCAAGGCGATCGATCCCGACCGGCTGGAAGACGGCTTCTTGTTCCACGGGCGCACGTCGGACAATTTCAAGCTGACGTCGGGCACCTGGGTCACTGTATTACCGCTTCGACTGAGGCTGCTGTCCGCTCTGGCGCCCGTCCTGCAAGACGCGGTGATCGCCGGTGATCAACGCGATCGCGTCACGGCGATCGGCTTTCCCGACCTTGTCGCTGCACGTCGGATCGCTGGACTGTCTGAGGACGCCGAAGCCGAATCCGTACTGGGCCATCCGGTGCTGCGGGCCTGGATCGCCGAACGCCTCCGCACGCTGGCCGCCGGGGCGGGCGGCAGCTCGCAACGCATCGTCCGCGTGGTGCTCGAGGCGGAATCTCCAAGTCTGGCGAATGGCGAACTGACCGACAAGGCGGCGGCATCCGCGCGAGCGGTGCTGACGCGGCGCGCCAGCGTGGTAGATGAACTCTACGCATCGCCGCCCTCGCCCCGTACGATCGGCATCGATTGACGAACGACACCGATTGACGCCCGACGTCGATACGCCGGGCGTCGTCGTCTCAGCCGCGCGCGAGCGGCTTGCCGTCCCAATCCTGCCCCGCGGCAACACGGTCCTCCAGCAGCTTTGCAGGCTTCCATCGGTCGCCGAACTTGGCGTGATTGGCGCGCACGATCTCCAGTAG
Organism: uncultured Sphingomonas sp.; assembly: GCA_913777325.1. Lineage (GTDB taxonomy): Bacteria > Pseudomonadota > Alphaproteobacteria > Sphingomonadales > Sphingomonadaceae > Sphingomonas. Next base: position 112,389 of record CAJYSA010000107.1, read on the forward strand.
CGCATCAAGCCCCTTGCGCTGCGCCCAGAACATCGGCCCGCCCTCATGCTTGGGGAAGCCATAGCCATGGACATAGGTCACATCGATGTCGCTGGAGCGCTGGGCGATCCCCTCGCCTAGGATCTTGGCGCCTTCGTTCGCCATGGCGGACAGAATCTGTTCGACGATTTCGTCATCCGTGAAACTGCGCTGCGGAATGTTCTTCGCGGCGGCGACATTCTTCAGCATGTCGAGCACCGCCGGGTCGGGAGATGCGTCGCGGCCCTCATATTTGTAGTAGCCCGCGCCCGTCTTCTGGCCGTGACGGCCAGCCTCGACGATACGGTCGGCGAGCGGCGCATATTCGGGGCTCGACGTATCGAGCGTGCCGGCTTCGATCCGGCCCTGCCGCATACGATAGCCGACGTCGAGGCCCGACATGTCGCGCATGAGGTAGAGTCCCATAGGGAAGCCGAAGCCCTTGAGCGCCCGATCGACGTCCCACGGCGCTGCGCCCTGTTCCAGGATCAGGTCGGCCTCCTGCCCGTAGATCTTGAGGATGCGGTTGCCGATGAACCCCTCGCAATTGCCAGCGAGCACCGGCACCTTGCCGATCTGCTTGGCGAACGCCATGACGGTGGCGATCGTCTCGTCTGACGATTTCGCGCCTCGGACGTTCTCGCACAGCTTCATGACGTTGGCGGGCGAGAAGAAGTGCATGCCGATCACATCTTCCGGTCGGCTGGTGGCTGCGGCGATTTCGTCGATGTCGAGTGCCGACGTGTTCGAAGCGAGAATGGCGCCCGGCTTCGCCACGCGATCGAGCGTGCCGAAAATCTCCTTCTTGATCGCCATATTCTCGAACACCGCCTCGATCACGAGGTCGCAGTCGGCAAGATCCGCATAGTCGAGGGTGGGCGTCAGCAGGCCGAGCGCCTTGTCGACCTGCGCCTCGCTGCGCGAGCCGCGCTTGACCGAAATGTCGTAATTGCCGCGCACCTTGGCGAGACCGGCGTCCAGCGCTTCCTGCTTCACCTCGAGCAGGACGCAGGCTATCCCGGCATTGACGACCGACATCGCGATGCCGCCGCCCATCGTGCCAGCCCCGATGACGCCGACCTTGGCGATCTGTCGCGGCTGTGTCGCCGGGTCGAGGCCGTCGACCTTGGCCGCCTGCCTCTCGGCGAAGAACAGGTGGACCTGCGCGGCCCGGCTGGGTGCCTCAAGGCATTCCTTGAAGGCGTCACGCTCGAAGACGAGTCCGTCCTGCGGAGCCTTGGTGCATGCCGCCTCGATGCAATCGACGATCCGGAACGGCGCGATCGTGCCGGCCCACTTCTTGGCATTGGCGGCGCGGGTCTTCTCGAACAGAGCGGGGTCCACGTTCGCGACCTTGTCAGTACGCTCGATCGCACGCGGCCACGGCCCGCCTTCCGTTACCTTGCGCCGGGCGAAATCGACGGCCGCCGCCAACAGGTCGCCGTCAGTCACCTCGTCGATCAGGCCCAGCTCCTTCGCCTTGGGCGCGCCGATGTGCTTGCCGCTGAGGATCAGGTCGAGCGCGACCTCGGGTCCGGCGATCCGCGTCAGGCGCTGGGTGCCGCCACCTCCGGGCAGGAGGCCCAGATTGACCTCCGGCAGCCCCAGCTTGGCGCGCGCCGCGGCAACGCGGAACGGCGCGGCGAGCGCAAGCTCAAGGCCACCGCCCAGCGCATGGCCATCGATCGCGCAGACGACGGGCTTGTCGCTGAATTCGAGCCGATCCTGTACCTCGAGCAGCGTCGGCCCGCGCGGCGGTTTGCCGAATTCGCGGATATCGGCCCCCGCGACGAACCGGTCGTTGTCGCCAATGACGACGATTGCCTTGATGCCCGGGTCTTCGGTGGCCTGCTGCATGCGACGCACCATCCCTTCTTTCATCGCCGCGCCGAGCGCGTTGACCGGCGGGAAGTCGATCGTGAGCACGGCGACGTCGCCGTTCACGTCGTAGCGGACGGCGGTGTCGGGATCCTGCGACATGCGAATATCCTTCGAAGGGGAAAGGCTGGCATCGGCGATTAGCGCCCGTGTCAGGTTAAGAAAGCCGCTCCCTTCGGGTATCGCCGTTCCGATATCGCCGCACCGCCCCTCGCCGCCCGCCGGCAGATGCGCGAAGATACGACCGAACCAGGGATGAGGACTGATGCAGGCACGCGACGAACGGCGCGAACATTATGGCTGGGGCATGCCGATCGCCAGCCGCTGGGCCGATTGCGATGCCTACGGCCACGTCAACAACGCCATCTATTACAACTGGTTCGACACCGCACTGACCACGATGGCGATCGAGCGCGGCGTCCTGCGCAGGCCCGGGGGATCGATCGGCCTGTGCATCGCCAGCGGCTGCGAATTCCTCGCGCCGATCGAATTTCCCGAAACAATCGAGGCGCGCGTCCGTATCGGGCGCATCGGTGACAAGAGTCTGCGATACGAAATCGCGCTGTTCAGGGACGGCGGGGAGGCTCCGGCGGCGGTCGGCCACTTCACCCACGTCTTCGTCGCGCCCGACACCCGACGCCCCGTCGCCCTCACCTCCGAACAGAAGCAGGCCGTGGCGGACCTCGTACCGCCATCGTCCACCGACTGAACCACTGGACCCGCGCGCAATGGACGATCTTTCCGATATCGACGCCCTCAAGACGAGCTTCCGCGAGGTGCTGGACACCGAGGCCGGGACCGACTGGGCCTTGCGGCATTTCGATCACGTCCACGGGATGTCCCGGCCCCTGTGGGACACGATCGTCGGGCTTGGGTGGACCGCTCTGGCGGTGCCGGAGGCGCACGGGGGCCTCGGCCTGGGCATCGATGCGCTGGTCGCCCTGTACGAGGAAGCGGGCCGCGTCGTCGCGCCCTTGCCGCTCCTGTCCACGATGCTGGCGGCCGATGCGATCGCCCGCGGCGCCGGCGCTGTGCAGCAGGCCGACTGGCTGCCGATGATCGCCGGCGGCACGGTCGTCGCGGTCGAGCCCCCCGCCCCGCTTCACTCGCCCACTCTGACGATCGCGCGAACCGGCGATGGCTGGCGCCTGACCGGAACGACGCGCATCCTCGATGCGGCGGATGCCGATCGCCTGCTCCATCTGGCGATCGCGACCGACGGCACCCTGCACCGCCTGCTGCTGGTGGCGGACGGCGCGGAGCGACAGCCTCTCTGGGATCACGGCCACACGCTGTCCGACATACACTATCACGATCGGCTCGTCCCGGATGACGCCGTCTTCCCGAGCTCTCCCGAACTCGAGGACGCGCTCGCCGTCCATGCCGCCCTCGCGCTTGCGGCCGAGGCGGTGGGCGGGTGCGAGGGTCTACTGCCGCTGACGATCGAGTATCTCAAGACACGGCACCAGTTCGGCAAGCCGATCGGATCGTTCCAGGCGCTGAAACACCGGATCGCCGACCACCGCACGCGGCTGGAGGGGGACCGGCTGCTGCTCGCCGCAGCTACCGCGCTCGCCGTCGCAGGCGATCCCCGTGGGCCCAGCGAAGCCTCCGCCGCGAAGGCGCTGGCCTGCGCCAATTACGCCGAGCTAGCACGCGATGCGATCCAGCTGCACGGTGGCATCGGCTTCACCGCCGAGCACGCCTGCCACCTGTTCCTTAAGCGCGCACGGCTGATCGAAACGCTGTTCGGCGATGCGCCGGTGCATCTCGCCCGTGCTGTCCGCGCCCTCGACTTGGAGATTGCGGCATGACCAGCCCGCTAGCCGCCGCCCACGATCTCGACTCGTTCCGCGCCGCCATTCGCGATTGGCTTCCCGGCGCCATTCCCGCCGACTGGAAAGGGCGGATCCGCCGCGAGTCCGAGGAAGGCTATCTTGCCGTGCAACGCGAATGGTATCGGGCACAGACTGAGGCCGGGCTTGCCACGGCGCACTGGCCGAGAGACTGGGGCGGTGCCGACCTGTCGTTGGCGGCGCAGGTCGTCCTCTACGAAGAAATGGCACGCGCCGACGCGCCCAATACCGATCTGTTCACTGTATCGCTCTATCATATGCCCGCGACGCTGTTTGCCTATGGCACTCCGGAGCAGCGGGCGCGGTATCTGGAGGGCGTCCGGACCGGCGGCGACATCTGGTGCCAGGGATTTTCAGAGCCAGGTGCAGGCTCAGACCTCGCCTCGCTGCGCACTCGCGCGGATCGTCGGGGCGACGTCTATGTCGTCAACGGACAGAAGATCTGGTCGTCTTATGGCGTCTTTGCCAATTATTGCCTGCTTCTGGCGCGGACGAATCAGGAGGCTGCGCGCAAACATGACGGCATTTCCTATTTCATTCTCGACATGAAATCGCCGGGGCTAACGGTCAAGCCGATACGCCAAATTACGGGCGAGGCCGAATTCGCCGAGATATTCTTCGACGATGTCGAGATTCCGGTCGAGAACCTGATCGGTGCCGAGAACGAGGGTTGGCGCATCGCGCAGTCGACCCTGACGGCAGAGCGCGGGCTGCTGATCTTCGAGAACAGCGAACGCCTGGTCCACGCCGTCCGACGCGACGCTGCCCGCTATCGCGATCTTTTCGCGCGCGACCCTGCCAAAGCCGCGGCCTTCGCGGGCTTCTATCCTCGCGTGCGCGCGCTCAAGCACATGGTCGGCGAATTGCTGGCCCAGCTCGAGCGGGATCCCCATGCGGGGGGCGAGATCGCCACCTATATCAAATTGTACTGGGCGACCCTGCTCCAAGACTATAACGGCTTCACCGCCCGCCTCGACGGGCTCGACGCGCTGATCGAAGCCGAGCCACTGCGCTGCGCCGGCCAGACACCCGACGATACCATGTACGCCTTTCTCAAGAGCTACAGCTGGACGGTCGCCGGGGGCAGCAACGAGATCATGCGGAACGTGATCGCCGAACGACTTCTGGGCCTGCCAAGATGACATCCCTTCCCGGCCGTTCGCGCTGGCATCGCAAAGGCGATCAGCAGCCCGCGAGATTTGCATGACCGTGGGTGTCCGGTCATCACTTACCCACCCCTCTTCGGTACCAGACACCATGCACGACCACGCGCTGCCATATTCTTCCCCGTTTCACGCGTTCGCCGCCATCGTCGCGCGGCAGCCGCAGTCGACCGCGATCCGCGAACGCGATCGCTCGATCCGCTATGACGAACTGATGGCGGCCGGTCGACAGGCAGGCCGCGCGCTGATCGCAGCAGACGTCGGGGCCGGCGAACGCATCGCGATCTGGGCGGTCAATCATTCCGATTGGGTCATTGCTGCACTTGGTATACAGACAGCGGGCGGCACGTTGATCCCGGCAAGTACGCGACTGAAGGCACGCGAGGTTGCCATGTCGCTGCGTCGCGCACGTACGACGACTCTGTTCTGCGATCCCGGCTTCGGCTCGGAGGATTTCGTCGCCGGCATCCTCGCGCAGGATCTACCCGATCTGCGCCGCATAGTTGTTTTCGGCGACATATCCGCCAGTGAACGCGTCACCAGCTGGGCGACATTCCTATCAACCGGCATCGACAGCCTCGACACCGCGCTCGATGCACGCATCGCCGCGCTCAAGCCCGAGGGGCTTGCCGATATCATCTTCACCTCCGGCACCACGGGCCAGCCCAAGGGCGTCCCGATGACCAATGGGCAGAGCCTGATCGCCTGCGAACAGCAGCAGCGCTGTGTCGCACGCTTCGTCGCAGGCGACATATTCGCCATCACCTATCCCTTTGCGCACAACGCCGGCTACCGGGCGGGTTGGCAAGCAGCCATCGTCTTCGGCGTGACGATCGTGATCCTGCACACGCTCGAAGCACAATCGGTGCTGGAGACAATCGCTCGCGAGCGCGTGACGGTGCTGCCCGCGGTGCCCACGGTCTATCAGGCGATGCTAGACCACCCTGACTTTGCCCGGTTCGACACCAGTTCGATCCGGTTTGCGTCCACCGGCGCGACCACGATCCCCGTTCCGCTGATCGAAGCGATGCAGGACGCATTCGGCCTGTCAGCGGTCGTTGCGGGCTATGGCCTGACCGAAGCGGCAGGCTCGGTGAGCAGTACGCAGCCTGGCGACAGCGCTATCGTTATTGCCACTACCACCGGTCAGCCGCTCGACAATCTCGAGGTCAAGCTGATCGACAGCAAAGGACTGGCCACCCCCACCGGTACCCCCGGCGAAATCGTCGTTCGCGGCCCACAGATCATGCGCGGCTATTTCGAGGACGAGGCAGCGACCGCCGCCGCCTTCACCGAAGACGGATTCTTGCGGACTGGCGACGTGGGGGTCTTCGATGCGGCCGGCAACCTCGCGATCACCGATCGGTTGAAGGACATGTACATCGTCGGCGGCTTCAACACTTATCCGGCAGAGATCGAACAGCAGCTCTGCCGGATTGAAGGGGTTGTCGAGGCCGCCGTGATCGGCATAGACGACCCGCGCCTGGGGCAGGTCGGCCGCGCCTTCGTCGTCACGCGCGCCGGCGCTCCGATCGACGAGGCCAGCGTCATCGCTTGGTGCCGGGCTGAAATGGCGAATTACAAGGTGCCGCGCGTTGTCACCTTCGTCGAGACATTGCCCCGCAACCCCACAGGCAAGGTTTCTAAGGTGGCACTCAGGGACATGGCCTAACATGCCCGAAGCTGTCGACCGCCACCGCCTTGCCCCGATGCTCGCGTCGCTGAGTGTCCGCGACCTCACCGTGTCCAACCGTTTCGTGATGGCGCCGATGACGCGCGAACGTTCGCCGGCGCGCATACCCGGCGACGACGTTGGCGCATATTATCGCCGCCGGGCCGAGGGCGGAGTCGGCCTGATCGTGACCGAGGGCGTGGCGATCGACGATCCCGCCGCCGTGGACATGCCTGCCGTGCCGGCGATGCATGGCGAGGCGGCGCTGGCCGGCTGGCGTAGCGTGGTCGACGGCGTCCACGCGAGCGGTGGGCGGATCATGCCCCAGCTGTGGCATCAGGGTGCGATGCGCGACGCTGCAAACAGCCCGGATCCGAATATCGGCCCGCGTCGGCCGAGCGGCATTCTTGGCCCGCTGGGCAAGGTTAGCCTGACCGACGATCATCTCGCCCGGCTGAACGTGGAGACGTCCCCGATGACCGAGGAGGACATCGCCGACGTGGTCGCCGCCTACGCACGCAGCGCCGCGGCCGCCGCGGCCGTGGGTTTCGATGGTATCGCGATCCACGGGGGTCACGGATACCTGCTCGATAATTTTCTGTGGGCAGGTACGAACCGTCGGACCGATCGATGGGGCGGCGACCATGTCGGACGCACTAGGTTCGTCGTGGCGGTGATCCGCGCGATCCGGGCCGCCGTCGGTGACGGCCTTCCCATCCTGCTGCGCTTCTCGCAGTTCAAGATGCAGGACTATACGGCAACGTTGGCGGACAGCCCCGCAAAGCTGGAGGCGATCTTGGGGCCGATCGCCGATGCGGGTGTCGACATCTTCGACGGCAGCCAACGCTATTTCGACACGCCGGTTTTCGAAGGCTCGCCGCTCAATCTCGGCGGCTGGGCGAAGAAGCTGACCGGCAAGCTGGGAATGGTCGTCGGCGGCGTCGGCCTCGACCAGGGCAAGCGCGACCACCATATCGACAGCGGTTCGGGAGCGTCCGACAATCTCGACCGCCTGATCGATCGGTTCGAGCGCGGGGAATTCGACCTCGTCGGCGTCGGTCGCTCGCTGCTCAACGATCCCGACTGGCTGGGCAAGGCGATCAGGGAAGAGCCCTTCCTCGCGTTCGACAGCGACAATCTGAAGAGGCTGACATGAGCGGGACCGCAGATTTCGCGGCGCGCCTCGACCGCATCGAATCGCGACAGGCGATCGCCGAACTTCCCGCCCGCTACGCACGTGCCGTGGATGCGCGCGATATCGACACCTGGATCGGCCTGTTCGTCGAAGATGTCGACTGCGGCCGGCACGGCAGGGGACGCGAAGCGCTCCGCAGTTTCATCGATCCGGGCGTGCGGACCTTCTATCGCTCGGTTCATTTCATCTGTGGCCACGTCGTCGATTTCGAGGATCCCGACAGCGCCGTCGGCACCGTATATTGCCGGGCGGAGCATGAGGACGGCGACAAATGGGTGGCGATGGCGATCATCTATTTCGATCGCTACAGCCGGCGGAACGGCCAATGGTATTTCGTCAGCCGCCGCGAGAAACACTGGTATTCGACCGACGTACTCGAACGACCGGCGCCGCCCTTCCAGCAATGGGATCGCTGGGCACAGCGCCTGCCCGAGTTGCCTGGGGCCTTTGCAACCTGGGCGCCATTCTGGGCGCAATCGGATGATGAAGACGTCACAACACTGACGAAACAGCCGGTCAAGGAGTGCTGACGTGAAGGACTATCGCGGCAAGTGGCTGTACGAGCCTCAATCCATCCTGTTCGAAGTCGACGGCGCGGTGGCGACTATCACCTTCAATCAGCCTGAAAAGCGCAACGCGCTCGGGCCCCAAATGCTGCAGGAAATGCGCGATGCGATGCTCGAGGCCGACGATCGCCTCGACATCAACGTCATTGTGCTGGCGGGCGCGGGCAAGGACTTTTGCGCCGGCTACGACCTGGCCGGCGCCTATGCTGGCCGGGGCGAAACGGTCGAGATCGGCGATCACAAGTATCGGGAGGCGGGCAAACGTTTCGACGATGATCTGTGGTCGATGACGCGAACGCAAGAATTCTCGCTGATCGTCGGCCAGTTGCACAAGCCCGTGATCGCCAAGGTTCATGGCAATTGTCTGGCCGGCGGAACCGACATCGCCTTGTCCTGCGACTTGGTCGTCATCGCCGACGATGCGAAGATCGGCTTTCCCGCGACGCGCGCCAACGGGACGCCGCCGGCGCACATGTGGTTGTATCACTGCGGCCCGCAATGGGCGAAGCGAATGCTGTTTACCGGCGACAAGATGACCGGCTTGGACGCCGTGAAGATCGGTCTCGCGATCGAATCTTGGCCGGCTGCGGATCTCGACACGAAGGTCAAGGCGCTTGCCGAGCGTATCGCCGCGACCGATCCTGAACTGCTCGCCTGCCACAAGCGAGTGGTGGATTTCGCGCTGGAGCAGATGGGTGCTCGTACGATCCAGCGCTATGCAGCCGAGCTCGACGCGCGTGGCCATCTGGCGACCGGACCGCGCCGCACGCAGTTCAAGGCGGACATGAAGGAACATGGGCTGAAGGTCGCGCTCCAGAATCGTGATGCCCCGTACGGTGACGGTATCGTCGAGGTACGCGGGCGGGGTTGATCCCCGTCGCGCCCATTTTCAGATCGCGAAGGGAGCCGAGCGCAGCTCGACCTCGTAGCGATACCGTTCCGGGTGATAGAGAAGTTGTGCGACTTCGATTAGTTCGCCGAGCGCGGTGTAATAGCGCCTGGTGGTCTTGAGGAGCGGCCGATTGATGTCGAGTCCCAGAAGGCCTGCCGTCTCCTTCTCCGCTGCCGCCGCCTCGATCACCTGCGATGCGCGCGCGATCCGTACGCCCAATTTGCGCTCTACCGTGCGAATGACCGGCTCGTCATTGCCGATATCCTCGACGGTAAGCACCGCGTCGACTTCCTGCCGAAAATAGAAGCAGGCGTGCGCCAGCGGACCGTCCGCGCCATAGCTCAGCAATTCGAGACGCAGGACCTGCCCGCGCGCCGACAAACCGAAATCCTCCGCGATTTCGGGTGGGGCACGACAGATCTGCAGCGAGAGCAC
>CAJYSA010000108.1 GCA_913777325.1 uncultured Sphingomonas sp.
GGCGAAGGCCATCGCCGCCACGCGATGCGCGATCAGGAAGCGGCGGCTTTCGGGCGGCAACGCGGCGTTGAGCCGCAGCGCGTCGCCGTCGAACCGTGCCAGCGGCGCGTCGTCGCGCGGCTCGGCCACGATCGCGACGCCCCGCGCCGCCAGGGCCTCCGCCAGCCGCGCATCGATCGCGATGGCCTCCTGCGCGCCCGCCGACCAGTCCTCCGCCGCACGGTCGAGCGGGTCGATGTAATTGCCCGCCTCGTGGAACCAGTCGCGCACCGCCTCCCACGGCAGCCGCGTTCCCGCCCCGGCGGTCAGCGCTTCCTCGGCCAGCGCGACGCGCTCCTCCGCCGCGCGCTTGGCGGCGTGCAGCGCGATCAGCCGATCGGCCAGCGCCGGCTGCTCGGTGGCCAGCCGCGCGATCTCCTCGGGGGGCAGCGGTGCGACGGCCGGATCGGCGAGCGCATGGCCCAGCGCGACCAGCCGGCGCGCCGGCGCCTCGCCCTCGATATCGGCCAGCGCGGCCGGGAAATGCCGCGCCAGTGCGGCGCTGACCGCGGCGGTCAACGGTCGCTCGTCGCTTTCGAGTTGCGACAGGTAGCTGACCGACAACCCCAGCCGCGTCGCCATCGCGCGCTGGTTCAGCTGCGCGGTGGCACGCAGCCGGCGAAGCTGCGCGCCGGCGTAGAGGCGGGACTTCACCTTTCTGCCGTCACCCCGGCGCAGGCCGGGGGCCAGTGCCAAGCAGCGGTGGCGTTCGTGGCTCTGGACCCCGGCCTTCGCCGGGGTGACGTTGGGGAATGGCGCATTCGATAAATCTACGCACCTCGACAGGGTTCGCAATCCAACCCTTCGCAAGTTCGCAACTTCACATTTGCGCGCACCGCCCCGGCCATGCACAACGCCGCCCAAGTCCGGGAGAGAAGCATGTCATCGACCATCGCCGAACTGGAGAGCCGCCGCGCCGCCGCCCGCGCCGGGGGCGGGCAGAAGCGGATCGACGCGCAGCACGCCAAGGGCAAGCTGACCGCGCGTGAACGGCTCGACGTGCTGCTCGACGAGGGGAGCTTCGAAGAGCTCGACATGTTCGTCGAGCACAATTGCGTCGACTTCGGGATGCAGGATCAGGTCGTGCCCGGCGACGGCGTGGTCACCGGATCGGGGACGATCAACGGACGGCTGGTGTTCGTCTTCTCGCAGGATTTCACCGTCTTCGGCGGGTCGCTGTCCGAGCGGCATGCGCAGAAGATCTGCAAGATCATGGACATGGCGCTGAAGGTCGGTGCGCCCGTCATCGGCCTGAACGATTCGGGCGGCGCGCGCATCCAGGAGGGCGTCGCGTCGCTGGGCGGCTATGCCGAGGTGTTTCAGCGCAACGTGCTGGCGAGCGGGGTCGTGCCGCAGCTCAGCCTCATCATGGGGCCGTGCGCGGGCGGCGCGGTGTATAGCCCCGCGATGACCGACTTCATCTTCATGGTGAAGGATTCGAGCTACATGTTCGTCACCGGCCCCGACGTGGTGAAGACGGTGACCAACGAGGTGGTGACGCAGGAGGCGCTGGGCGGCGCGGTGACGCACACCACCAAGACCAGCGTCGCCGATGTCGCGTTCGACAATGACGTCGAGGCGTTGCTGGCGGCGCGCGACTTCATCGATTTCCTGCCCGCATCGAACCGCGAGGGCGTGCCGGAGCGCCCGACCGACGATCCGTGGGACCGGGTGGAGAACAGCCTAGACACGTTGATCCCCGCCAACGCGACCCAGCCGTACGACATGCACGAGCTGATCGCGAAGGTGGTCGACGAGGGCGACTTCTTCGAGATTCAGCCGGCGCATGGCGGCAACATCATCTGCGGCTTCGGGCGGATCGAGGGGCGGACCGTCGGCTTCGTCGCCAATCAGCCGCTGGTGCTGGCGGGGGTGCTCGACATCAATTCCAGCCGCAAGGCGGCGCGGTTCGTGCGCTTCTGCGATGCGTTCGAGATTCCGATCGTGACCTTCGTCGACGTGCCCGGCTTCCTGCCCGGCACCGCGCAGGAGCATAACGGCATCATCAAGCACGGCGCGAAATTGCTGTTCGCCTATGCCGAGGCGACGGTGCCTAAGATCACGGTCATCACGCGCAAGGCCTATGGCGGGGCGTATGACGTGATGGCGTCGAAGCATTTGCGCGGCGATTTGAACTATGCGTGGCCGACCGCCGAGATCGCGGTGATGGGGGCGAAGGGCGCGGTCGAGATCATCTTCCGTGGCCGCACGCCGGAGGAGATCGCCGAGCGGACCGCGGAATATGAGGCGCGCTTCGCCAACCCCTTCGTCGCGGCGAGCAAGGGGTTCGTCGACGAGGTGATCCAGCCGCATTCGACACGGCGGCGGATCGCGCTGGGGCTGCGGAAGCTACGCCACAAGGCGCTGGAGAATCCGTGGAAGAAGCATGACAATATTCCGCTCTAAGTGATGGAATATGCTTGGCCTATGTCCGGCATGATGGTCGCCGTCGTTGCGGTATTCTCGTATCATGTGTTGCTGGGGTGGCGGACTGGAATTGTTCGATTTCCGATGAGTATCCTCGCCATGCAGGAGTTTGATCGCGCCCGCAGTCCGGCGAACTTTTGGGGCATTATGATGCTTGATATTTTTTGTGCAGTGGTCGCGTTTGTCGCTGCTTTCCATTTTATCACGATTGCAGTGGCATAATGGTGCTCGGCCGTCTCAACCATGTCGGTATCGCCACGCCGTCGATCGCGCGGTCGATCGAGACGTACAAGACGCTGCTCGGCGCGGACGTCATCGGTGCGCCGTTCGACTTGCCCGCGCAGGGCGTGAAGGTGTGCTTCATCGACGCGCCCAACACGCAGATCGAACTGATCGAGCCGTATGACGACACGTCCCCGATCGCCGGCTTCCTCCGCAAGAACCCGGCGGGCGGGCAGCATCATGTCTGTTTCGAGGTGCCGGACATCCATGTCGCCGTGGCGGACATGAAGGCGAAGGGCGCGACGATCCTGGGCGAGCCGCGCATCGGCGCGCATGGGACGCCGATCGTCTTCGTCCATCCGCGCGACATGGGCGGGGTGCTGGTCGAACTGATGGAAACGCCGCAGGAGGGCGCACATTGACGTACGAAACGATCACGTTCGACCTGACCGATCGGGTCGCGACGCTGGCGATCGACCGTCCGGCGCGGATGAACGCGTTGACCCCGCGCGTCTTCGCCGACCTGACCGCCGGCATCGATGCCGCGCTCGGACAGGGCGCGCGCGCGATCGTGCTGACCGGCACCGGCAGCGCCTTCTGCTCGGGTGCCGATCTCGTCGGCGATGGCGGCGCTGCGCCCAGTGATCTCGGCGAGGCGCTCGACACCAGCTACAATCCGTTCGTGCGGAAGGTCGCCGCGCTCGACGTGCCGTTTCTCACCGCGATCAACGGCCCCGCGGTCGGCGCGGGGCTGGGGCTGGCGTTGCTCGGCGATATCAGCGTGATGGCGCGCTCGGCGTATCTGTTGCTGGCGTTCGTCAACATCGGGCTGGTGCCCGATGCCGGCGCGACATGGCTGGTCGCCAAGGCCGTGGGGCGGACGAAGGCGCTGGAGATGGCGTTGCTCGGCGAGAAGGTCGACGCGGACGCGGCGCACCACGCGGGGCTGGTGACGCGCGTCGCGGATGACGGGGTGGTGCTGCACGAGACGCAGCGGCTGGCGGCGAAGCTGGCGGCGGGGCCGTCGGTGGCGATCGGGATGATCCGCAAGCAGGTGGCCGCAGCGCTGTCGATCGACCTCGAACAATCGCTGGCGATCGAGCGCGAGAACCAGACGCGTGCGGGCTACACGCGCGACTTCGCCGAGGCGGTGCAGGCGTTCGGCGAGAAGCGCAAACCCGTGTTCGAGGGCCGCTGAGCCATGACCGAAGAACGCAACCTCGGCGAGGATAGCGGCGCGGCAGCGGGGGCGGGCACACCCGCGCCGACCGGCACCGAAAGCTGGGCGGCGGCGGCGGCGAAGGAGGTCAAGGGACGCGACCTGACTTGGGCGACGCCCGAGGGGATCGACGTCAAGCCGCTCTATACGCCCGAGGATGTTGCGGGCTGGGATCCCGGTCTGCCCGGCTTCGCGCCGTTCGCGCGCGGGGTGCGCGCGTCGATGTACGCGGGCCGGCCGTGGACGATCCGGCAATATGCGGGTTTCTCCACCGCCGAAGAGTCGAATGCCTTCTATCACCGCAATCTGAAGGCGGGGCAGAAGGGGCTGTCGGTCGCGTTCGATCTGGCGACGCATCGCGGCTACGACAGCGATCATCCCCGCGTGACCGGCGACGTCGGCAAGGCCGGGGTGGCGATCGACAGCGTCGAGGATATGAAGATCCTGTTCGACGGCATTCCGCTGGACCAGATGTCGGTCAGCATGACGATGAACGGCGCGGTGATCCCGATCCTCGCCTTCTTCATCGTCGCGGGCGAGGAACAGGGTGTCGAGCGCACATTGCTCGACGGGACCATTCAGAACGACATTCTGAAGGAGTTCATGGTCCGGAACACCTATATCTACCCGCCCGAACCATCGATGCGGATCATCTCCGACATCTTCGCCTATACCTCGGCGGAGATGCCGAAGTTCAACAGCATATCGATCTCCGGCTATCACATGCAGGAGGCCGGGGCGACGCAGGTGCAGGAGCTGGCCTTCACCATCGCCGATGGCATGGAATACGTGAAATACGGCGTTGCGAGCGGGCTGGACATCGACAAATTCGCCGGGCGGCTCAGCTTCTTCTTCGCGATCGGCATGAACTTCTTCATGGAGATCGCCAAGCTGCGCGCGGCGCGGGTGTTGTGGCACCGCGTGATGACGCAGCTGGGCGCGAAGGACGAGCGTAGCAAGATGCTGCGCACGCACTGTCAGACCAGCGGCGTGTCGCTCACCGAGCAGGACCCGTACAACAACGTGATGCGCACAACGATCGAGGCGATGGCGGCGATGCTGGGCGGCACGCAGTCGCTGCACACCAACGCGCTGGACGAGGCGATCGCGCTGCCGACCGATTTCTCGGCCCGGATCGCGCGCAACACGCAATTGGTGATCCAGGAAGAAACGGGGATGACGAACGTCGTCGATCCGCTGGGCGGCAGTTACTATGTCGAGGCGCTGACGAAGCGGCTGGTCGACGACGCCTGGGCGATCATCGAGCGCGTCGAGCGCGAGGGCGGGATGGCCAAGGCGGTGGCGGCGGGCTGGCCCAAGGCGATGATCGAAGAGGCCAGCGCGGCGCGCGCGGCGCGGGTCGATCGCGGCGAGGACGTGATCGTCGGCGTCAACAAATATCGCAAGGAGAATGAGGATCCGATCGAGATCCTCGACGTCGACAATCACGCGGTGCGCGAGGCGCAGGTGCGCCGCATCCAGGCGGTGAAGGCGGCGCGCGACGAGGCGGCGGCCCAGGCGGCGCTGGATGCGCTGCGCGAGGGCGCGCGGGGGAATGCGAACCTGCTCGCGTTGGCGGTCGAATGCGCACGCGCGCGCGCGACGCTGGGCGAGATTTCGGCGGCGATGGAGGATGTGTTCGGCCGCTACGGTACGCAGCCGACGCCGGTGAAGGGCGTCTATGGCGGCGCGTACACGGATGACGCGCGTTGGCTGCGGCTCGAGGATGGCGTCGCGGCGACCGAGCGGCGGCTGGGGCGTCGCCCACGGATGCTGGTCGCGAAGATGGGGCAGGACGGGCATGACCGCGGCGCCAATCTGGTCAGCAGCATGTTCGGCGACCTGGGGTTCGAGATCGTGCCCGGCCCGCTGTTCCAGACGCCCGAGGAGGCGGCGAAGCTGGCGCTGGCGAAGGACGTCGACGTGGTCGGTGCCTCCAGTCTGGCGGCGGGGCACAAGACGTTGATCCCGGAACTGATCGGGCATCTGCGCGATGCGGGGCGGTCGGACATCAAGGTGATCGCGGGCGGGGTGATCCCGGCGCAGGATTATCAGGCGCTGTTCGATGCGGGCGTGCAGGCGATCTTCGGACCGGGGACGAACCTGATCGCGGCGGCGGAGGAGGTGTTGCGGTTGCTCGGCCACAACATGCCGCCGCAGGGGGAGGCGGCGTGATGGGGTTGTCGCTTCCTCGCCCCACCTTCTGCCGTCACTCCGGCGCAGGCCGGGGTCCAGTTCGGGGACGCTTCCGCATTTCTCGGGCCGGTCGCAACTGGACCCCGGCCTTCGCCGGGGTGGCGCTGATAATGATGGCGGTGCTGTCCACCCCCGCCACCGCGCAGACCCAGGCCGACCTCACCGCGCAGGCTGGTGCGGACTGGAAACGCGCCGACGTGGCGATGAACGTCCAGTATCGCGCGACGATGGCGTTCATGAAGACGATGGACGGCCATGCGGGCGCGCAGACCGGCCCGAGCTACAGTCAGGCTCTCCTCGCCAGCCAGCGCGCGTGGCTGACATTTCGCGATGCCCAATGCGTGATCCAGGGCTATGGCTATCGCGGCGGCAGCGCCGAGCCGATGGAACGGCTGGCCTGTAGGGCGACGCTGACGCGCGAACGAACGAAGCAATTGAAGGATTTGGTGTGGCAACGCTGAACACCCCCGCGAACGTGCGCAACGACTGGACGCGCGAGGAAATCGCCGCGCTGTTCGACCTGCCGTTCGACGAATTGATGTACCAGGCGCAGACCGTCCACCGCGCCCACCACGCACCCTCGGAAGTGCAGCTGTGCACGCTGTTGTCGATCAAGACCGGCGGCTGCCCGGAGGATTGCGGCTATTGCTCGCAGTCGGTCGCGGCGGAGAGCGGGGTCAAGGCGACCAAGCTGATGGACGTGCAGGCGGTGCTCCAGCGCGCGGCGGAGGCGAAGGACGCCGGGTCGCAGCGTTTCTGCATGGGCGCGGCGTGGCGCAACCCCAAGGACCGCGACATGGACGCGATCATCCAGATGATCGAGGGCGTGCGCGGGATGGGGATGGAAACCTGCATGACGCTGGGGATGCTGACGCCCGATCAGGCGCGGCGGCTGGGCGACGCGGGGCTCGATTACTACAACCACAATATCGACACCTCGCCCGAGCGGTACGGCGACGTCATCACGACGCGGACGTTCGGCGAGCGGCTGGACACGCTGGAGAACGTGCGGTCGGCGGGGATCAACGTGTGCTGCGGCGGGATCGTCGGGATGGGCGAGACGCGCGGCGATCGCGTCGGCTTCGTCCACGCGCTGGCCACCTTGCCGCGTCATCCGGAAAGCGTGCCGGTCAATGCTTTGGTGCCGGTGAAGGGCACGGTGCTGGGCGACATGCTCGCCGACACGCCGCTGGCGCAGATCGACGACATCGAGTTCGTGCGGACGGTGGCCGTCGCGC
>CAJYSA010000109.1 GCA_913777325.1 uncultured Sphingomonas sp.
GACGATCGGTTGTGCCTCACCGGTGCCGCGCCGTCGTATCGCATCGGGATCAGCGTCGATTTCGGCGAGGGGCAGCGGTGCCTCGCACACGGGCTGGCACGTGGACGCGATTCGCTCTCGCTCGACATCGGCAAGGGCTGTACCATGGTCGTCGCGCGCGACGGGGATCGGCTGCTGTTCCCCGCGCGCGTGCCGGAGGCGTGCGCCCACGCCTGTCAGGGTCGGGCGACCTTCGACGCGCTGGCGCTCGACCGGCTGAGCGAGGCGGACGGGGAGGCGGCCCGGCTGCGCGGCGCCGACGGCAAATTGCTGTGCGCAGGTTGACGTTCACGTAAGGGGAAAGTATCAGGGGCGCATGAGTGCTTCTGCTGCCTATGCCGTCGTCTCTCCGCGGCCCGATCGTGAGCATTTCACGATCACCGATCTGTCTGCGGAATTCGCGGTCACGCCGCGTGCCTTGCGCTTCTACGAGGATGAAGGATTGATCGCGCCCGAGCGGCGCGGGCTGGTCCGCATCTATTCGCATCGCGATCGGGCGCGGCTGGCGTGGATCCTCCGCGGCAAGCGTCTGGGCTTCAGCCTGGCCGATATCCGGGAGATGATCGATCTCTACGATCTCGGCGACGGCCGCCGCACCCAGCGCGCGGTCGCGATCGATCGGTGCCGCGCACGGGTCGCCGCGCTCCAGCAGCAGAAGCACGACATCGATGCCGCCATTGCCGAGCTGACCGAATTCGTCGGCGTGCTCGAACAGGGTGCCAACAGGAAAGACTGAGACGATGCCGCAGTATACGCCCCCGGTCCGCGACACCCGTTTCGTGCTCGAACATGTGGTCGGGCTGGATCGCTACGCCAACGTTCCCGGCTTCGCCGCCGCCACCCCGGACACCGTCGATGCGGTGCTGGAGGAAGGCGGGCGCTTCGTGGCCGAGGTGCTGTTCCCGCTCAACCAGTCGGGCGATCAGGAAGGCTGCACCCGCCACGACGATGGCCGCGTGACGACGCCGAAGGGCTTCAAGGAAGCCTATGCGAAGTTCGTCGAATCGGGCTGGGGCACGCTCAGCGCGCCGGAGGCGTTCGGCGGACAGGGGATGCCGCACGTCGTCTCCACCGCGTTCCAGGAATATATGATCTCGGCCAACATGGCGTTCGCCATGTATCCGGGCCTCGCGCACGGCGCGATCGCCGCGCTGGTGGTCAAGGGCTCGCCCGAGCAGCAGGCGAAGTATCTGCCGAAGATGGTGTCGGGCGAATGGGGCGGCACCATGAACCTGACGGAGCCGCAGTGCGGCACCGATCTGGGGCTGATCCGCACCCGCGCCGAGCCGAACGCGGACGGCAGCTACAGCATCACGGGCACGAAGATCTTCATCTCGGCGGGCGAGCACGACCTGACCGACAACATCATCCATCTGGTGCTGGCCAAGACCCCCGGCGCGCCGGACAGCTCGAAGGGCATCTCGCTGTTCGTCGTGCCCAAGGTGCTTGTGGGCGACGATGGATCGCTGGGCGAGCGGAACGCGGTGTCGTGCGGCTCGATCGAGCACAAGATGGGCATCCACGGCAACTCCACCTGCGTCATGAACTATGACGGCGCGACCGGCTGGCTGGTCGGCGAGGAGATGAAGGGGCTGGCCGCGATGTTCATCATGATGAACGCGGCGCGGCTGGGTGTCGGGCTCCAGGGGCTGGGCGTCGCGGAGACGGCCTATCAGAACGCCGTGCAATACGCGAAGGACCGCCGTCAGGGCCGCGCGCTGACCGGCCCGGCCGAGCCGGGCGAGAAGGCCGACACGCTGTTCGTCCACCCGGACGTGCGCCGGATGCTGATGGACGCGAAGGCCTGGACCGAGGGACTCCGCGCCTTGTGCATGTGGGGTGCGCTTCAGGCCGATCTGGAACACAATGCCGGCACGGAGGAAGAGCGTCAGCTCTCCGCCGATCTGCTCGGGCTGCTCACCCCGGTCATCAAGGGTGTCGGCACCGATCGCGGTTACCAGATCGCGACCAACGCGCAGCAGGTCTATGGCGGCCACGGCTATATCCGGGAATGGGGGATGGAGCAGTACGTTCGCGATGCGCGGATCGCGATGATCTACGAAGGCACCAACGGCGTGCAGGCGATGGATCTCGTCGGGCGCAAGCTGGCGCAGAACGGCGGTCGCGCGGTGCAGGCGTTCGGACGGCTCGTGATGGAGGAGATCGCGGCGGGCAAGGGCAATCCCGCCGTCGCCGACTTCGCCGGCCGGCTGGAAAAGGCGGCGGGTGAGCTACAGGCCGCGACGATGTGGTTCCTCGCCAACGGCATGAAGGATCCCAACAACGTCGGCGCTGGCGCGGTGCCCTATATGCATCTGGTCGGCACGGTCGCGGTCGGGCTGATGTGGCTGCGGATGGCGACGGCGGCGGCGAAGCTGAAGGAGGACGGGCAGGGCGACGCCGCCTTCCTCGACGCCAAGCTGGTCACCGCGCGTTACTTCGCCGAGCGCGTGCTGCCCGAGGCCGGCGCGCTGCGTCGCCAGATCGAGGGCGGTGCCGAGGCGATCATGGCGCTGCCGCCGGAGATGTTCGCAGCGGCGTGATGACGCGGGCTGGGCGCGCGACAGCGTCCCCCGCCATTCGTCCGACCTGCCGCCGATCAGGCGGCGTCCTCTGTTGGGTAGCTGCCGGCGGCGTCATGCCCGGGTATGCTGCGGCGCCTCCACCCCGAGGCAGCGCGAGTCCTCAATGCGCGAGGTTCGCCGCCTCAGAACATGATGACACGGGGCGTTCCCAGCTCGTCATTGCGAGCGCAGCGAAGCAATCCAGCGCCACACACGGCGCCCTGGATCGCGTCGCTGCGCTCGCCATGACGATAACGGGTCAAAGTAACGTCAGCACGGGACACATCGGCAGTCGCGCGGCGATCAGGCTCTCGGCGTCCGATTGTGGATCGGCGTGGAAAAGGGACCCCGGTAGCGGAGTGATCGGCGTCGAAAAGGGACCCCTCATCCCGTTGGTCTAGGCTGTTCGCTTGGCGGTGTGTCAGGCGGCGAGATCGGGATGCTGGTA
>CAJYSA010000110.1 GCA_913777325.1 uncultured Sphingomonas sp.
CCGATCGCCCGCCGCGACCGTATAGCGCCGTGGCGGCGCCGCGAGCGCGTGGCGATCGTAGACATGGAAGACCGCCCCCTGGCCATCCGCCGCGAAGGTCAGCGCGATGCCCGTCGGCGTGCGACGGGCGGTGACCTCCAGTCGGTAGGGCAGGGGGCGGGAGCGGCGCACGCCCGCTTCCTGCCACGGCGCCGCCGTTTGCGCCGGCGGCGCGTCGGGCGCGACCTGATGCGGCACGGCGGCGGCACGCCGCGCGTCCGGGGCGGGATCGGGGGCGGTGATGCGCGACGGATCGGTCGTCGTGAAATCGAAGGCGGACGTCAGGTCGCCACAGATCGCGCGGCGCCAGTCCGAGATGCCGGGCGCGTGGAAGCCGAAACGCTTTTCCAGGAACCGGATGACCGAGGTATGGTCGAAGACCTGCGAATTGACCCATCCGCCCCGGCTCCACGGCGAGACGACATACATCGGCACGCGCGGCCCCAGCCCGTAGGCGCGACCGCGGTAGGCGGGCAGATCGATCTCGTGATCGCCCACGCTGGGTACGCGGTGATAGGCGCCCGACAGATCGCCGCTGGAGCCGCCCGCCAGCGTGCCGTCGGCGGCGCGCGACGGCGGCGCGGGGGGCGGGACGTGGTCGAAGAAGCCGTCGTTCTCGTCGAACATGATCAGCAACGCGGTGCGCGCCCAGACCGCCGGGTTGGCGGTCAGCGCGTCGAGCACCTGCGCGGTATAGGCCGCACCCTGCGCGGGGCTGGAGGGACCGGGATGTTCCGAGCCCGCCGCCGTCGCGATGATGTACGAAACCTGCGGCAGCCGCCCGGCAACCGCGTCCCCGCGCAGCCGATCGAGCCCGTAGGTGGTCAGCGCCCGGTCCTTGAGCGCGGGATCGCCGGAGCCGTGGAAAGCGGCGCGGAAGGCGGCGAAGCCGACCAGCGGATTGTCCGTGAAATTGTCGGCCATGTCCTGATAGATGCGCCAGTCGACCCCGGCGGATTGCAGGGCCTCCACGACGGTCGGCCAGCGATAGGGATCGGTCGCGCCGCCTTGTTCGACGAAGCTGTCATGCGAATTGCCGATCGCCGGACCTCCCTGGTGTCCGTCCGGGTCGTTGGTGCCGCTCCACAGGAACAGGCGATTGGTGTTGGTGCCGGTGTGCACCGAGCAATGATAGGCGTCGCACAGCGTGAACGCCTCCGCCAGCGCGAACTGGAAGGGCAGATCGGCACGGCGATAATGACCCATCGCGCGCTGATGCTTCGCCTCGGGCCAGTGCGCCATGCGGCCATCGTCCCATGCGGCCTGCGCATCGGGCCATGCGTGCGGTGTGCCCTCCATCCGCATCAGGTCGAAATCGGCGCGGGTGTCGAGGTGGAATGGCGAGACCAGCCGAGCGCCGCCGGGTGCGGTCCGGTCATATTGCTGCCAGACGCTGCGCGGCGGCGCGCCGGGCGCCAGCGGTGCCAGCGGAATGGGGAAGCGGTCCGCGAAGCCGCGCACGCCGCGCAAGGTGCCGAAATAATGATCGAAGCCGCGATTTTCCTGCATCAGGATGACGACGTGGTCGACATCGCGCAACGTACCGGTCCGAACATCGGGCGCGATCGCGGCGGCGCGGGCGATCGCGGCCGGAACCAGTCCCGCGCCGGCGGCGGCGATGCCGGTGGAAAGGAGCGAGCGGCGGGAAAGGTCGACCATCGTCAGCATCCATGCCACAGAAATGGGCCCCGGAAACGGGCCCCGGAACGGCCACAGGCGACGGGGCGGGCGCACCACCCCGTCCCCAACGTCAGAAGTCCAGCGTCAACGCCGCCGTCACGGTGCGTGGCGCGCCGAGGAAGGCGGAACCGCCATCCGCCCCCGCCAGATAGCGGCGATCGGCGAGATTGTTGGCCTGAACGGTGAGCGACATGCCCTTCAGTACGTCGTTCACCTGCCCTAGGTCGACGCCGGCATAGGCATCGACGGTCATGAAGCTGGGCGCGATCGCGGTGCCCGCGGTGTCGATGAAGCGATCGCCGACGAACTTGGCCGCGCCGCCCACCTTGAAGACCGAGCGGGTGTAGTCCGCCGCCAGCACCCACATGTGGCGCGGCGAGTTGATGACCTGCCGCCCCGGCGTGATGCCGATGTCGTCGTCCTGCGCCGCATTGCCGGTGCCGATATAGGTGGCGTGGTTGAGCGTGTAGCTGCCGGTCAGCGTCAACGCGGGCAGTAGGCGATACGCCAGCGCCGCCTCGATCCCGCGGCTCTTGATCCCGCCGACGTTCAAATAGACGCTCGACTGTTCTTCCAGATAATCGATGCCCGTCACCAGATTGGCCGAGATCGACTGGATGTGATTGTCGAACTTGATGTCATAGGCGGTGACCGACGCCTGCACGCGACCGGTGGCGTAGCGCGCGCCGATTTCGATGTTGTTGGCGGTCTCGGGCTTGATCCGCGCGATCACCTCACGCGGCTCTCCCAGCGGGCCGTTGCCGATCGCGGCGAAATTCTGCGAATAGCCGGCGAACGCCTCCAGCCCCGTCAGCGGCGTATGATAGACGACGCCGGTCGAAATCAGAGGATTGCTGTGCGACGTCAGCTTCGTGCTGCTCCGATCGTTCAGCAGCTCGGCACGCGTCTGGTTGAGGAAGAACTGCTTGACGCCGAACCGTGCGGTCACCGGCCCCAGCGTCGCCGCGTCCTCGGCATAATACATCAGCTCGTTCAGGCCGTAGTCGGTGCTGAACTGCACGTAATAGGGCGTGCCGTCGAAGGCCGGGCCGATGAGCGCATTGGTGACCTTGTGCCAGTCACGCAGTTGGTTGGCGCGGCCGCGTTCCCACCAGATGCCGCCGCGCAGCGTGTTCTGGATGCTGCCGAAGTCGTGGGTCCAGGCCGCGTCGGCGGTCATCCCGCCGCGATCGTTCTTATAATGGGTGTGGCGATAGGACATGACCGGCAGCGACCCGGCGGGATAACAGCTCGGCGAGGAAATCGCCGGGACCGCCGCGGTGCCCGCGCAGCCGGTGATGAAGGTCGCCGCCGCGCCGCTCGGGCTGACGAAGTAGATCTTGCCGAGCGCCGGGCCGCCGACCTGCGTCGGCAGCGTGCCGGTGAACTCGCTTTCGGGGTTGCCCGCGCCGTCGTTGCGGACGTCGACCAGATACGGCGGGGCGAAATCGCCGCGACCGCGCATCCGATGGTAATAGCCGTTGACCGACAGCTTCACCTCGCCGACGTCGGTTTCGGCGCGCAGGTAGCCGAACAGGTTGCGACGCAGCGCGCGCGAGGTCGAGCGATACGCCTGATCGATATAGGGAATGCCGGTCCAGCTATCGGTATAGGCATCGTGGTTGGGATCGCTTGCGAACATCGCCGGGCTGACGGAGCCGAACTCGGATTCGTCGGCATCGTCGTAGCTGACCCAGCCGGTCAGCTTGACCGCGTCGACCTGGCTGACGAGCTTCGCGTCGACATGGTCGCGGCGCGTTTCCCCGGAGCCGCCGATCCAGTCCTTCACCCGCGAGGTCGAGGCGCTGACATAGGCGGTGGTGTTCGGCGCGATCTCGCCGGTATCGACGCGGCCATAGATCTTGCGCGCGCTGAAATCGCCGCCCGCCAGCGTGAAGCGGAACCGCTGGTCGGCGGTGGGATCGCCGGTGACGTAATTGAGCGTTCCGCCCAGCGCCTCGTTGGAGCGCGACGAAATGTCGGCGGTGCCCTGCGACACGACGACGGTCTTCAGATCGAGCACGTCGAGATACCGGTTCGCGCGCGAGCCGCCGCCATATCCCGAGCCGCCGTTGGGCAGGCCGTCGATCGTCGATCCGATCTGCTGTCCGCCGCCGCCGCCGGAGCTGAAGCCGCGGATGCTGATCGACGTCGCCCAGTCGGACGAGCCGAACGAATCGCCCTCGGCGATGAAGACGCCCGGAAGTTCCTTGATGACGTCGTTGACGCTGCTCAGCGCGGACTGCCGCTCGATCATCGGCGCGGACACCTGCGTGCTGGCGAACGTCTGCGCCCGCCCGGTCACGACGATGTCGTCGTTACCCGGCGCCGCGATGGCCGCGGCCGCGTCGGCCGCCGACGGTGCGGCCTGGGCCCATGCATGACCCGTCCCCGCCGCGATCGCGAGGATCGCAGCGCCCATCTTCCACTTCATCACTGATCTCCCTGCGCCTTGAGCGGCTTGGCCGGCTTCCCGGCACGCCCGCGCCCTTTGCACGCACGGGTGACCGATATGTGACGTTTCGTGAATTCGTGTGGTTTTTGGTGCGCATGTCGCGTCGAGGATCGCCTTCATGACATCTGTGCCACAAGAGTTCACATGCGACGGTCCCATGCTATTCAACGGCAATGCTGCAGACCGTCCGCACCGATCGCATCCTCTCGTTGCTGGAGGACCAGAAAGCCTGTTCGATCGCGGCGCTGGCGCGCGACCTGGGCGTGTCCGAGGAGACGATCAGGCGCGATGTTCGGCGGCTGGAGCAGCTAGGCCGCGTTCGGAAGGTGCACGGCGGCGTCCGCCTCGCGACGAACCAGCCCGAAGCGCCGTATCGCGCCCGGCTGCGCGAGGCCGCGTTGGCCAAGCGGGCAATCGGCGAGGCGGCGGCGCGGATGGTGGAGCCCGGCATGACCGTGCTGGTCGATTCGGGGACGACCTCGTTCTGGACGGCCCGCGCGCTCTCTCATCGGCAGGGCTTGACCATTGTCACCAACAGCCTGGATGTCGCGTCGGAGACGCTGGGCCAATCCGACCACCGGCTGGTGTTCACCGGCGGCGAACTGGACGTCGATTATCGCGCGGCCTTCTGCGCCGCGGCGATCGCGTCCGCCCGCCAATTCGTCTTCGACGTGGCGATCCTGTCGGTCGGGGCGATCGAGGCGCGACATGGCCTGCTCGATTTCGATTCGAACGAAGCGAACTTCAAACGGGCAGTGCTGGATCGTGCGCGCCGCATCGTCGTCGTTGCCGACCGATCGAAGTTCGATCGGACCGGGACGCGGCAGGTCGCCGATGTCGGTGCGATCGACGACCTGGTGACCGATGCCGCGCCCGCCGGGCCGCTGGCCTCCGCCCTCGCGCAGGCCGGGGTCCGGGTTACCGTCGCCAGCGTGGATCGCGACGGCTGAACCAACGGGCAGGCGCGGTCGTCGCTTCCGCCGGGGTGCCGCCGATGGTCACGACCGAGGGGCGTGCCATACGAGCAACCGCTCGCCTACCCGTGACAATGGCAATGTGACAGTATATCATCCTGAGTCATCGGCCAATCAGGAGTCTGTTGATGCCTCAGTCCGCGCGTGACGATCGCCTTCCCGTGACCGTCCTGTCCGGCTTCCTCGGTGCAGGGAAGACCACGCTTCTCAACCACATCCTCGCCAATCGCGAAGGTCGGCGCGTGGCGGTGATCGTCAACGACATGTCGGAGGTGAACATCGACGCCGACCTGGTGCGCGGGGGCGAGGCGGCGCTGTCGCGCGCGGACGAGGCGCTGGTCGAGATGACGAACGGCTGCATCTGCTGCACGCTGCGCGACGATCTGCTGGCCGAGGTCCGCACGCTCGCCGAGGCGGGGCGATTCGATTACCTGGTCATCGAATCGACCGGCATCTCGGAGCCGCTGCCCGTCGCCACCACCTTCTCGTTTCGTGACGAGGCGGGGGTGTCGCTCGGCGACGTCGCCAGGCTCGACACGATGGTGACGGTGGTCGACGCGCTGAACCTGCTCGCCGATTATTCGAGCCAGGATTTCCTCGCCGATCGCGGCCAGACTTTGGGCGAGGACGATACGCGCAGTCTCGTCGGCCTGCTGGTCGAGCAGATCGAATTCGCCGACGTGGTGATCGTCAACAAGGCGTCGTCGGTATCGCCGGAGCAACTGGCGGTGGTGAGGAAGCTGGTGGCCAGCCTCAACGCCGATGCGGTGATCGTGCCCGCCGATCATGGCCGGGTCGACCTCGACCTGGTGCTCGCCACCGGCTTGTTCGACGAGCAGAAGGCGGCGCGGCATCCGCTGTGGGCCAAGGAATTGTACGGCTACGCCCGTCACCAGCCCGAAACCGAGGAATATGGGATCGAGAGCTTCGTCTATCGCGCGCGTCAGCCACTCGACCCGGCGAGGTTCCACGCCTTCCTGACCGATGGCGGCCTCGACCATGTCGTGCGCGCCAAGGGGCATTTCTGGCTGGCGACGCGCCCCGACTGGGTCGGCGAGCTGGCGGTGGCGGGCAGCCAGACCGAAACCGCGCGCATGGGCCGTTGGTGGGCGTCGATCCCGAAGCATCAATGGCCCGAAGATGGACGCTTCGAGCAGTTCGTCGCGCAACACTGGGACATGGCATGGGGTGATCGGCGGCAGGAACTGGTGTTCATCGGCATCGGCATGGACG
Organism: uncultured Sphingomonas sp.; assembly: GCA_913777325.1. GTDB lineage: Bacteria > Pseudomonadota > Alphaproteobacteria > Sphingomonadales > Sphingomonadaceae > Sphingomonas. The sequence continues at coordinate 6,382 of CAJYSA010000110.1, forward strand.
AGCCGCGGATCCGCGCGCGGCTCGACGCCTGCCTCGTGCCGGCCACCGCCTTCACGCCGGGTGCATGGGCCGGGTTGCGCGATCCCTTCCCGGTGTGGGGCGAGCGCGCGTTGGAGGCCGCCGAATGACGCTGGCGACGATGACCCGCGACGTGGTGCGCGCGCCGGCGCCGGACGCGCTGGAGACGCTGCGCCGCCCGGAGGTCGCCCTGGCGATCTGGGAGCGGGATCTGCCGGCGGCCCTGCGCGAAGCGCTGGCGCAACTCGACCTCGATACGGTCGACGATATCAAGGCCGCGCTGGCGGCGGACGCGGCGCCCGAGGGGCTGCTCCGCGCCGCGGGCTACCCGGATGCCGCGATCGCACCGCTGGCGGCGGATATCGCGCGGTTGATGCAGCATCATGCCGGACTGACGGGTGGCGAGCGGTTGTCGTTGCGGCTCGAGGTGGTGGAGGGCGACGCGTGCCGCCGTTTCCATGCCGATTACGTCACGCTGCGAGTGCTGTGCACCTATGTCGGTCCCGGGACGCAATGGCACCATGTCGCGGCGCCCGAGGCGATCGAACAGGTGCCGACCGGCGCCGTCGCGGTATTCAAGGGCCGCTTCCTGCTCGACCCGCCGACCGTGCTGCATCGCTCTCCCCCGATCGTCGCGAGCCGTGCGCGGCGGCTGATGCTGGTGATCGACCCCGCCTGACGCGCGGCATCGCCGGCCAATCTTTGCGCACGGGGCTTCCCGGCGGTGAAATGGTTGTTATCCTTCGCTTCCGAGGCGGGCGCGTGCCCGGCGGCTGTGGAGGATGGGATGTCGATCGTCGTCAATGGGGTGGCGCTGGCGCCGCCCGTCGATCCGCGCGTGTCGCTGCTGGATCACCTGCGCGAGGCGCTGCACCTGACGGGCACCAAGAAGGGCTGCAACCAGGGGGCGTGCGGCGCCTGCACCGTGTTGGCGGATGGCGAGCGCATCCTGTCGTGCCTGGCGCTGGCGGTGCAATATGACGGGCGCGCGATCACCACGATCGAGGGGCTGGCGGAGGGCGACACGCTCCACCCGCTCCAGTCCGCCTTCATCGAGCATGACGGATTCCAGTGCGGCTATTGCACGCCGGGGCAGATCTGCTCCGCGATCGGCATGGCTGCCGAGGCGGCGCGTGGCGTGCCCAGCCATGTCACCACCGACCTGACCGGCGCGGTCATGCTGACGCGCGAGGAGGTGCAGGAACGGATGAGCGGCAACCTGTGCCGGTGCGGCGCGCACAACGGGATCATCGACGCGATCCGGCACACCGTGGCGGCGGAGGTGGCGGCATGACCCCGTTCGACTACGCGCGCGCGGGCGACACGGCAGCGGCGCTGCGCATGGGCGCGGATCCACGCGCGGCGTATCTGGGCGGGGGCACGAACCTGGTCGATCTCATGCGGGAGACGGTGGCGACGCCGGAGCGGCTGATCGACGTCTCCGGCCTGTCCGACACGATCGAGGAAACCGCCGGTGGCGGCGTGCGGATCGGCGCGGGGGTGCGCAACACCGCGCTGGCGGCGCATCCGGTGGTGCGCGCGCGTTATCCGATGCTGGCGCGTGCGATCTTGGCGGGGGCGTCGGCGCAAATCCGCAACATGGCGACGGTCGGCGGCAACCTGCTCCAGCGGACGCGCTGCACCTATTTCTACGACACCGCCGGATCGCGGTGCAACAAGCGCGCGCCGGGCAGCGGATGCGATGCGCGCGGCGGCTTCACCCGCATCCACGCGGTGCTGGGCGCCAGCGAGGCGTGCGTGGCGACGCATCCGTCGGACATGTGCGTCGCGCTCGCCGCGCTGGACGCGGTGGTGCAGGTCGAGGGCGCGGGAGGGCGGCGCAGCATCGCCTTCGGCGACTTCCACCGGCTGCCCGGCGCGCGCCCCGATCTGGACACGGTGCTGGAGCCCGGCGAGCTGATCGTCGCGATCGAGCTGCCCGCGCTGCCGCTCGCCGCACATTCCACCTATCGCAAGGTCCGCGACCGGGCGAGCTATGCCTTCGCGCTGGTGTCGGTGGCGGCGGCGCTGGAGCTGGACGGCGATCGCGTCGCGGCGCTGCGCGTCGCGTTCGGTGGCGTCGCGCACAAGCCGTGGCGCGCGCACCGCATCGAGGCGGCATTGACCGGCGCCACGTTGGACGAGGCGGCCGTGCGGGAGGCGGCTGCGCAGGAATTCGCGGCGGCGCAACCGCTACGCGACAATGCGTTCAAGCCGGCACTGGCGACGCGCACGCTGGTCGCGGTGCTGGATGCGCTGGGCAAGGGAGAGACGGCATGAGCATCGTCGACGACGCCAAGCAGGCGGCACAGGGGCTGGTGATGGGCGCGTTGCAGAAGCTGGTGCCGCTGGCCCCCGATCAGTGGATCCCCGGTGGCGTCCCCGATCCGCTGATCGCGCGCAAGCACGGGTTGATCGGCACGCCCGTCTCGCGGCTGGACGGTGCGCTGAAGGTGAAGGGCGCGGCACCCTTCGCGGCGGAATTCCGGTTCGAGGGCATGACCTATGCCGCGCTGGTCCATGCCACGATCGCGCGCGGGCGGATCGCCGCGATCGACAGCACGGCGGCGGAGGCGGCACCGGGCGTGGTGCTGGTGATGACGCATCGTAACGCGCCGCGCATGAAGAACCCGCCGGTGTTCGGCACGGCGCCCGGCGCGGTCGGCCCGCACGATCTGCCGATCCTGCAGGACGATCGCATCCACTGGAACGGTCAGCCGGTGGCCTGCGTGCTGGCGGAGACGCAGGAGCAGGCCGATCACGCCGCCACGCTGCTGCGCGTGATCTATGCCGAGGAAGCGTCGACCACGACCGTGGCGGGCGCGGTGGCGAACGGCACGGAACAGGCGATGTTCTTCGGCCAGCCGCTGCGCACCGATGTCGGCGACGCCGAGGCGGCGCTGGCGGCGGCGCCGGTCAAGGTCGATCAGACGTATCGCACCCCGCGCCACAACCACAATCCGATCGAGCCGCATGCCGCGACGCTGGCGTGGACCGGCGACCGGCTGGTGATCCACGACGCCAGCCAGATGGTGTCGCAACAGGCCGGAACGATCGCGGCGGTCTTCGGTCTGAAGGCGGACGCGGTACGACTGACCTCGCCCTATGTCGGCGGCGGTTTCGGCAGCAAGGGGCTGTGGGACCACCAGATCATCGGCGCGGCGGCGGCGCGGCTGGCCGGGCGCCCGGTGCGGATCGCGCTATCGCGCGAGAGTGTGTACCGGATGGTCGGCGGCCGCACGCTGACCGAGCAGCGCGTCGCGATCGGGGCGCAGCGCGACGGCACCTTCGATGCGATCGTTCATACCGGCGTATCGGTGATGACGCCGCACAACAACATGCCCGAGCCGTTCATCCTCGGCACGCGCTGCACCTATGCCGCGCGCAGCTTCGCGTTAAAGGTGGAGGTGGCGCGGATGAACATGCTGGCCAACACCTTCATGCGTGCGCCCGGCGAGGCGGTCGGCACCTTCGCGCTGGAGGTCGCGGTCGACGAGCTGGCCGAGCAACTGGGCATCGACCCGGTCGAGCTGCGCATCCTGAACGAACCCGAGAAGGATCCCACGAGCGGGCTTCCCTTCTCCTCGCGCCACATCGTCACCGCATGGCGGCAGGGGGCGGAACGCTTCGGCTGGGGCGCGCGCGATCCGCAACCGGGCGTCCGGCGCGAGGGCGAGTGGCTGATCGGCACCGGCTGCGCGACCGGCACCTATCCTTACTACCGGATGCCCGGCGCGGAGGCGCGGATCACGCTGCGCCGCGAGGGCGACGATGTGCACGCGACCGTGGCGGTCGCGGCGGCGGAGATGGGGATGGGCACGTCCACCACCACCGCGATCGTCGCCGCCGAGCGGCTGGGCCTGCCGATCGAGCGGGTCACGGTGGAATATGGCGATTCGGCGATCCCCGGCGCGATCATGGCGGGCGGATCGCAACAGACCGCCGCGATCGGCGCGGCGGTGATCGCCGCGCACAACGCGCTGGTCGCCGATCTGCTGAAGCTGGCGGGGAACGACTCGCCGCTTGCCGGCCTGTCGGCGGATGAGGTCGGCAGCGTGGACGGCGGCCTGGCGCATCGCGACGATGCGACCCGCCGCGAGGGCTATGCCTCGATTCTGGCGCGGGCGCAACGCGACGAGGTGTCGGTGACCAAGGCCGGATCGATGCCGCTGGAGCTGATGCACTGGTCGATGCACTCGCACAGCGCCTTGTTCTGCGAGGCGCGCGTCAACGCCGTGACGGGCGAGGTGCGCGTCAGCCGCTTCCTGGGATCGTTCGACTGCGGACGGATCCTCAATCCGCGCACCGCCGCCAGCCAGTTTCGCGGCGGGATCATCATGGGGCTGGGCATGGCGTTGATGGAGGAGACGCAGTTCGACGAGCGCAACGGGCGGGTGATGAACCCCAGCCTGGCCGAATACCATTTGCCGGTGCACATGGACGTGCCGGACATCGACGTGATCTGGACGGATATTCCCGATCCGCACACCCCGATGGGGGCACATGGCATCGGCGAGATCGGGATCACCGGCGTGGCCGCCGCGGTCGCCAATGCGGTGTGGCACGCCACCGGACGGCGCATCCGCGACCTGCCGATCACGCTCGACAAGTTGCTGTAGGCGGCGCGGGGCAGTGGGGGCGGGCGTCGGGGCGGGGCGTCAGACGTCCTGCACCAGCCGCCCGTACAATTCCGGGCGACGATCACGGAAGAACCCGAACGCCGCACGGTGGCGCCGCACGCGATCGAGATCCAGCGTCGCGACGATGACCCCCTCTTCCTCGCGGTCCAGCTCGGCCAGGATGTCGCCGCGTTCGTCGGTGATGAAGCTGGTGCCGTAGAAGGTCTGCCCATGCTCGGTCCCGACGCGGTTCGCCGCGATCACCGGCACCACGTTCGACACCGCATGGCCGACCATGGCGCGCCGCCAAAGCCGTGCGGTATCCAGCGAGGTGTCATGCGGCTCGCTGCCGATCGCGGTGGGGTAGAACAGCACCTCGGCCCCCATCAGCATCATCGCGCGCGCCGTCTCGGGATACCATTGATCCCAGCAGACCCCGACGCCCAGCTTCGTCTGATGCCCCTGGAGGCGCGGGCCGTTCCACACCTTGAACCCGGTGTTGCCGGGGCGGAAATAGAACTTCTCCTCATATCCCGGTCCGTCGGGAATATGGCTCTTGCGGTACACGCCCTGGATCTCGCCATCGGGGCCGATCATCGCCAGCGAATTGTAGTGATGCGGCCCATCCAGCTCGAAGAAGCTGGTGGGAATGTGGACCTTCAGCGCCTCGGCCAGTGCCTGCATCGCCAGCACGGCCTTGTGCTCCGCGACGGGTGCGGCGTTGGCGAACAGCGCCTCGTCCTCGACGCGGCAGAAATATTCGCCCTCGAACAACTCGGGCGGCAGGATCACCTGCGCGCCCCGGCCATGCGCCTCGCGCACGGCGTCTGACACCTTGGCGATGTTCGCGTCGATATCGGCGGAAAAGGCGAGCTGCAGCGCGGCGACGGTGATCTCGGTCATGCGCGCCCCATAAACGAGGCGCGACGACGATGCCAACCACGGCTGGTAGGCATTGGAAACGTTGGTGAACTGTTCCGATTGGGGACGGTGCGGTGCAGCATCGGCATTGAGGTGGCAGAATCGTTGCGGCATCAGTATGGAGAGATCAGGAACAGGGGCTCTATCGACATGATTCGTTTCGCGCAGATCGCGATCGCCGCGGGGGCGCTGGTGGCGTCCATGCCGGCACAGGCGGCCGAGTTCGTCATCAACACCGCCGCGGGCACTTCGAACGGCAGCGCCATTTCCAACGGCACGTCGTACAACAACATCAACTACAAGGTGACGTCCACCGACGGGAAGTCGACCGTCAACGTCAAGGCGTCGGCCTGGTCGCGCGACCTGGACGGCAACTTCGCCGCGGCCAAGATGGTGTCGTGGGGCAGCGACGGCATGGGCATCTACCAGACCAACGAATCGACCAGCGGCAATCTGCACCAGATCGACAACGTGAACGGCTGGGAATTCCTGGTCCTGCAGTTCGATCAGGCGGTGTCGTTGCAGTCGGCGGTGCTGAAGTCGTTCCAGCTCGCGGGCCGCGACTATGTCGACAGCGACGCCTTCGTCGCGCGTTGGACCACCAGCTACGCGGCAGGCATGTCGGCCTCGACGATGGCCGGCATCGAAAAGGCGATGAACAGCGAAACCTGGTTCAACAGCAACAGCGACGATTACAGCAAGTCCGTATCAGGCAGCGCCGCGAACGGCACGCTGACCCAGACCCAGACGCAGACCTACAATCTGTCGCCGTCGAAGGAAGGCAACGTCTGGATCATCGGCGGTTCGTTCTACGGCCCCGACTGGCGCAACGACGCGTTCAAGCTGAACCAGATCAAGGTCATCAGCGCGGTGCCCGAGCCGGCGACGTGGATGACGATGATCCTGGGCTTCGGTCTGGTCGGTGCGGCGGTCCGCCGTCGTCGCGGCAACGCGACGTCCGCGCTGGCCTGATCGCCTTTACCCTTTGCGTGCGAAAGGCCGTCGGAGCGATCCGGTGGCCTTTTTTCGTGCGCTGGTGGGCCGCACCGGGGCGGAGGCTGGTGAGGCGGTTTGTCAGGTTCCGCCCCACTATCTTACGTTCAAGGACCGCCAAGCATCGGCCATTCTTCGAGTTTCCATCCCTCGCTACATCTCGAGTATGGCCCTTTGCACACAGGCGCGGCGTCCATGATCGAGCGCACCTCGCGAACTCTGGGGCATGAAGCCGAGGGTGACACTTGCAACACGATTTGCGGCATCGGGTTCAGACCACTCGCCTCACGCATGTAAGAGCGAAGTTTATCGTTCGAGATGGCGACTTTATTCCACAGGACCGAGCCGTCCGTGGCTAGGAACACCGGGAAGACAACTAGCAGGTGCCCGACGCCGTCCTTCTCCGTCTTCCAGTTCGGCAATGGCGTACCACAAGCGGCACTGTACGTGGGCGGAGCCTGGTTGCACCCGGAGAGGATCGCGCCCAGCGCCAACGTCCAAACGAGAGAGGTGCGCGACATCGCCGCATGATGGCGAAGCGTCATGCGTACCGCAATGTCCGTTTACCACCATCACGCGACGTTCGCTGTCCAATCGCGGAAGGCTTCGAGCAGCGAGCGAAGGTGGAGCGGCCCACCAGCGCCGTGGAAGACGTTTCCTTCGGTCCAGCAGGTCCACCAGTCAGTGTCATGTTGGTAGTTGTGCGTGATCCTGTCCAGCCACTCGTCCATCGCAATCCGTTCCAGAGAGGTCGACCTTCAGCGACCAGCCGGGGTTGTCGATAGTGCCTATCGAGAGACCGAAGCCGTGCTCCCAATCGCCATCACACTGCGCTTCATACCAGCGCGCAAACCAATCCAGCACGTCCATCTCACACTGCTAACCGACCGACAGCTGTCTGAGAAGGAACGTCTGCTATGCACCCATCAGCGGACAGGCCGCTTGCGCCCAGTTGCAGACGTCGATGTGCTCAGCAACAAGATGCGAATGTTCCCGTTCCGTATGGCAATCCGCCAACGCCGCCTTGCCGTCCTAGCTCTCGTCGCAGCTTTAGGCGCTTGTCAGCCTAACGAGATCGTTTGCCGGAACACAAACTGGAATTGGACGCATCGACCGTTTTTACCGGAGCCGGTTGTAGATGTGATCTTGGTCACTCGAAGGGGATCGTTGCTCTGGAATAGTACACCGGTCTCTTGGTCGCAGCTGATAAATCGGCTCAACCTAAAATCGCAATCCAACGTGAAGCCGACAACGCTCCTTCGGCATGAAGATGGTGCTGATTGTGCGAGATTGGCCTCAGTGAGGGGCCAAATAGCACGATCATTGGATTGCTCATCGGGTGAGTGTGCCGAGGGACACGATTGGAACGTGTTCCCGAACAACGGCCTCGACGGTTTCAGCGGAGGCGAGCAGGAACATCGGGTCAGCCGATAGTGGACCAACGAAACAACGTCCGCTTTCCACTCCCGGACATTCAGCCGGGGCGCTTGAAAGCGATCATTGGTGAGGTGCCGCGGACGCCCCGGAACGCCAATTTTAGCGATCGGCAGCGCGCGCCGCGCCTCCCTACCCGCCAACATCCACGACACGAAGACGCCGCCGCACCACACCCGCCGCCAAGGGGCCGCCATCTGCGCGCCCCTTCGGCGCCAACCCCGCCAACGTCCGCGCCGACCGGTCAGCCGATCAGCAGGCCCGCGAGTGCCGCGCTCATCAGATTGGCCAGGCTGCCCGCCGCCAGTGCGCGCAGCCCAAGCCGCGCGATCGTCGGACGCTGATTGGGCGCCAGGCTGCCGGTCACCGCCATCTGGATCGCGATCGAGCTGAAATTGGCAAAGCCGCACAGCGCGAAGGTGACGACCGCGATCGTGCGCGGCGACAGCGATGCGGCCTGCTTGCCGAGATCGATATAGGCGACGAACTCGTTCAGCACGATCTTCTCGCCGAACAGCCCGCCCGCAATTCCCGCCTCGTTCCACGGCACGTTCAGCAGGAACATCACCGGCTGAAACACATAGCCCAGCAAGCCCTGGAAGCTGAGCCCGGGGAGGCCGAACCAACCGCCGATCGCGCCGAGCAGCCCGTTGGCGAGCGCCACCAGCGCGACGAATGCCAGCACCATCGCGCCGACCGCCACCGCCAGCTTCACGCCGGTCTGCGCGCCCTGCGCGGCGGCCATGATGATGTTCGCGGGCTTCTCCTCGTCGTGCGTCGCCTCGGGCAGCGGCTCGCCCGGCGTGCCCTCCGGCAGCAGCGCGGCAGGGCCGCGTCCGCTGATCCGGGCCTCCGCCAAGGCGATCTGGCGCGCCTCGTCGGGCACGTCGCCCAGGGGCAGTTCGCCCTCCGGCGGCATCACGCGTTCGGGCATGATGATCTTCGCCATCAGGATCCCGCCGGGCGCCGCCATGAAGCTGGCGGCGAGCAGATAGTCGATGCTGATCCCCATCGAGGCATAGGCCGCCAGGATCGTGCCCGCCACGCCGGCCATCCCGCTGGTCATCACCGTGAACACCTGCGCCGGCGTCAGGCCGGCCAGATACGGGCGGATCACCAGCGGCGATTCGCTCTGCCCGACGAAGATGTTGGCGGCGGCGCACAGGCTTTCGACCTTGCTGGTCCCGATCACCTTTTCGATCGCGCCGCCGATCCAGCGGACCACGAACTGCATCACGCCAAGGTAATAGAGGATCGATACGAGGCTGGCGAAGAAGATGATGACCGGCAGCGCGGCGATCGCGAAGCTCTGTCCGCCGACGCTGGGGCTGGCGAGGTTGCCGAACAGGAATTCGGTGCCCTTCTGCGAATAGCCGAGCAGCGCCGCGACCCCCGAGGACGCGCCCGCCAGCGCCGCGCGCCCCGGCGTCCAGTACAGCACGATGATCGCGATCGTCGCCTGCAGGGCGAAGGCGCTGGCGACGATCCGCAGCCGGATCGCGCGCCGGTCGGCGGACAGCAACACCGCGAGCAGCAGGATGACGACGATACCCGCCAGGCCGATGAGGATTCGATGCATGAGACTTCTTCGCTGCCGAAGGAACGCGCCATGACATGCCCGTTCCGGGACCGCCAGTGAAGATCGGTGAAGCCGTGATCTGACGGCACCTTGCCCGCCCCGCCGCCGCCCCGTACACCGCCGCGATGGAAGCCCCCCTCAGCCACGCGACCGCGCGTCGTTCGATCCCGCCTTCGCTGTTCGCCTTCTCGATCTTCTACGGCGGGATGGTCTGCATCGCCGGGGTGCTCGGCAACAAGCAGGTGTCTCTCGGGGCGATCTCGCGGCTCGGCCCGCTGGTCGGCCTGCCGCCGCTCGCGGTGGAGGCGGGGATCTTCGCGTTCCTGTTGCTGGTCGTCACCTCCAGCGCGGTGGCGGAACTGCACGGGCAGAAGGTCGCCGGGCGGCTGGTGCTGATGGGGTTCGTGCCGTTGCTCGTGTCGATGGCGCTGACGCTGATCGTGCTCGCGCTGCCCGCCGCGCCGGAGATGGACGCCGGCCATCTCGCCGCCTTTCATCAGATGATGGGGGCCACCCCGTGGATCTGGGCGGGCGGGATCGTCGCTTATGGCGTGTCGCAGACGCTGAACGTCACGATCTTCTCGTGGCTGAAGGGGCGCGAGGGTGGCAAGTTGCTGTGGTTCCGCGCCGCCACCGCCAGCGCGCTCAGCCAGATCGTCGATTCGGTGCTGTTCATCTCGATCGCCTTCGGCCTGTCGGCGGTCGGCTGGCTGATGGCGGGGCAGATGCTGGCGAAGGTGGTGCTGTCGGTCGCGCTGGTTCCGCCGCTGATCTACGCGATGGTCGCGATCGGTCGCCGGCTCGACGCCTGACCTTTCGCCACCGCCCCGCCGCCGCTATGGCGCCGGGCATGACCGATCCCAACCTGTCGCCCGCCTTGAAGGCCGAAACGCTGGTCGAGGCGCTGCCGTACCTGCAACGCTATGCCGGCAAGACCTTCGTCGTGAAATACGGCGGCCATGCGATGGGCGATCCCGAGGCGCAGGCCGATTTCGCCGAGGACGTCGTGCTGCTCAAGGCGGTCGGGATCAATCCGGTCGTCGTCCATGGCGGCGGACCGCAGATCGGGCGCATGCTGAAGCGGCTGGGCGTCGAATCGCGGTTCGTCGACGGCTTGCGGGTCACCGATGCCGAGACCGCGCAGATCGCCGAAATGGTGCTGGCGGGATCGATCAACAAGGAAATCGTGAGCTGGATCGCGCGCGCCGGGGGCCGGGCGGTCGGCATATCGGGCAAGGATGCCGGGCTGGTGCAGGCCGAGAAGGTCGGACGCCGCGCCCCCGATCCCTTGCAGGGCATCGAGCGCAACGTCGACCTGGGCTTCGTCGGCGAGCCGGTGGCGGTCGACCGGCGGATCATCGATTCGCTGAGCGCGGAGGGGATCATCCCGGTGATCGCGCCGATCGGGATCGGCGCGGACGGGCATACCTATAACATCAATGCCGACACGATGGCGGGTGCGGTCGCGGCCGCGCTGGGCGCGTCGCGCTTCTTCCTGCTGACCGACGTCGCCGGCGTGCTCGACAAGCAGGGGCAACTCGTCACCGACCTGGATCCCGCCGCCGTCGCCGAACTGCGTGCCGACGGGACGATCTCGGGCGGGATGATCCCCAAGCTGGAGACGTGCGTCGCCGCGGTCGAGGCCGGGGTGGATGCCGCGGTGGTGCTCGACGGACGCGTGCCGCATGCGATGCTGCTCGAAATCTTTACCAAGCGCGGTGCAGGCACCCTGATCCGCAGATAAGCGGCAGCCTTTCGAACCGTCCGCCGGTGCTCTATATCGGCGGCACACCTACTTGGGAGACGCCCGGCGTGCTGACGCTCACCATCATCCAGATCCTGCAGGTGATCCTGAACCTCGTCTGGTGGATCATCATCGTGCAGTTCGTGCTGTCGCTGCTGATCTCCTTCAACGTCGTCAACACGTCGAACAATTTCGTCCGCTCGCTGTACGAGGGATTGGATCGGCTGAGCGAGCCGCTCTACCGCCCGTTGCGACGCATGCTGCCGAACACCAGCGGGATCGACTTCGCGCCCGCGATCGCGCTGCTGGTGCTGGCGATCCTGAACATCATCCTCAACAACATCGCCCTGAGCGTGGCGACCGGCGGCACCGCGCTCTGACCGCCTGGCGCGTCACGCCGGAAGGGCTGGCGATCGCGGTGCGCGTGACGCCCCGTGGCGGGCGCGACGCGCTGCTGCCGGGCACCGAGGACCATCTGGCGGCGCGCCTGTCCGCCGCCCCGGTGGACGGTGCGGCCAATGCGGCGTTGCTCGCACTGGTCGCGAAGCATTTCGGCGTGGCGAAGCGCGACGTGACGCTGGTCGCCGGGCAGACGGCGCGGCTGAAGCGGCTGACGATCGCGGGCGACCCGCAGGTGCTGGCGCGCGCCGCCGCTTCGCTCTATGCGGTGGAGCCATGACAGCGCGCCTCATCGACGGAAAAGCCTTCGCCGCCACCCTGCGCGGCCGTGTCGCGACCGCCGCCGCCGCCTTCACCCGCGACGCCGGCCGCAAGCCCGGGCTGGCGGTGGTGTTGGTCGGCGAGGATCCGGCGTCGTCGGTGTATGTGCGGTCGAAGGGCAAGGCCACGATCGCGGCGGGGATGGAAAGCTTCGAGCATCGCCTGCCCGCCGATGTGGGGGAAGGGGAACTGATCGCGCTGGTCGATCGCCTGAACGCGGACGATGCCGTCGATGGGATCCTCGTCCAGCTTCCGCTGCCCAAGCATATCGACGAGCGCGCGGTGGTCACCCGCATCGATCCGGACAAGGATGTCGACGGCTTCCACCCGGTCAACGCGGGACGGCTGGCCACCGGGCTGGACGGGCTGGTGCCGTGCACCCCGCTCGGCTGCCTGATGCTGCTGAAGGACATCCACCCGCATCTGGCGGGGCTGGAGGCGGTGGTGATCGGGCGCTCGAACATCGTGGGCAAGCCGATGGCCGCGCTGCTGCTCCAGCAAAGCTGCACCGTCACCACTGTCCACAGCCGGACGCGTGACGTGATGGGCCATGTGCGCCAGGCGGATATCGTCGTCGCCGCCGTCGGCATTCCCGGCTTCGTGCAGGCGGAATGGGTCAAGCCCGGCGCGACCGTGATCGACGTCGGCATCAATCGCACCGACGCCGGACTGGTCGGCGACGTCGACCCGCGCGCCGCGGACGTGGCGCGCGCGATCACCCCGGTGCCGGGCGGCGTCGGCCCGATGACGATCGCGGTGCTGATGCGCAACACCATCGTCGCGGCGGGGCGGCGCGCGGGCATCGCGATCGACCCGACGCTCTGATGCTGGAGCTGTTCGTCTCGTCGTTCATCACGCTGTTCGTCATCATCGATCCGCCGGGATGCGCGCCGATCTTCGCCGGGCTGACGGCGGGGGCGACCGCCGCGCATCGCCGGGCGATGGCGATCCGCGCGGTGGTGGTGGCGGCGGGCATCCTGCTGGTGTTCGCGCTGGCGGGGGAACCGCTTCTCCACGCGCTGGGCATCGAACTGGCGTCGTTCCGGATCGCGGGCGGCGTCATGCTGTTCCTGATCGCGCTGGAGATGGTGTTCGAGAAGCGCACGCAGCGGCGCGAAGATCGTGCGGCCAAGATCACGGAGGAAGAGGCCGACGACGTTTCGATCTTCCCGATGGCGATGCCGATGATCGCCGGCCCGGGCTCGATCGCGTCGGTGATGCTGCTGACCGCGCGCAGCCACGGGGTGGAGCAGACCGCGATCGTGATGGCGGCGCTGGCGGCAAACCTGCTCCTGATGCTGCTGGCGCTGTTCGCCGCCGGGCCGCTGATGCGCGTGATGGGGGCCAAGATCGAGGCGGTCATCACCCGGCTGCTCGGCGTTCTGCTCGCCGCGTTGGCGGTGCAATTCGTGATCGACGGGGTGATGGAACAGCTCCGCTGAGGCGACAGCGTTTGCGCCGGGCGGTCATTCCGGGCATGGTCCTGTGAAATCGGTGACTTGGCCGCTTTCGGGGATACGATGGACACGCTGGCGAACATGAAGGAAGCCTGGAACGTCCGGGCGCAGACCGATGCCGAGCATTATATCGAGACCGACCATTGGGACGGTGACCGGGAGGCGTTCTTCGCGCTCGGCGAGAAGATCGTCCATCACGTCGCGGACCCCTATCTGCCGACGCAGCGCCGGCTGGCGGTCGACATCGGCTGCGGCGTCGGGCGACTGACCCGCGCGCTGGGCAAAAGGTTCGATCGGGCGATCGGGCTGGACGTGTCCGACGAGATGGTGCGCAAGGGCAACGACCTGCAACGCGATACGCCCAACGTCGAGCTGATGGCGACGGATGGCGTGCGCTTCCCGATCGAGACCGGGAGCGTGGATTTCGTCTTTTCCTATGTCGTGTTCCAGCACATGCCGTCGCTGGACGTGATCGAGGGCAGTTTGGCGGAGACGCGACGCGTGCTGGCACCCGGCGGAGCGGCGCTGCTGCACCTCAAGCACCGCTACAAGAACCCGCTGCATGCCGCGTGGCAGAACCTGCCCGCCGCGATCGCCACGCCGCTGCAGCGGCTGCGCGGCGCGGATCCGCTGAAGATGTCGGATTCCTATCGGGGCGTCGGGCCAATTTCCGACACGCGGTTGCGCGCCATGTTCGCCGCCGCCGGCATGACGGTGCGCGCGATGTTCGACGACGACACGCATGTGCCGTCACACGAATATGTCTGGGTGCACGCCACCGTCTGATCCTGGAGCGGTTTCCGACCAGGTTGAACCACCGTCATCGCCCTGCGGGCGACCGCTGCGCGGCGGGGCGCTTTCGATCCCGGGCAGCGTTGCTTGTCGGTCACGATGCTTCGGCATCGCTCCCTCCGCGCGCCTCGCCACGAACCGACATCACCGCCGTGCCGATGATCCAACCTGCACGAAAACCGCTCTATTCGATGCGGAAGGCGCGGAACGGCGATCCCTTCCTGATCGGTAGCGGCGTGAGCCAGTCGAACGTCTCGCCCTTGGCCAGCCGGTCGTAGAAGCCGCCGCGTGCCTTGGCGCGGTAGTTGGTCGATTCGGCCATGTCCGGGCAGACCAGCAGCATCGTCGCGCCGTGCCGCTTCATGATCGCACGTGCCTGCTCCGGCGGGCCCATGAACGCGTGGTGCACGTCGAGGATCGCGTCGCCATTGCGATGATAGGGGCCGGCAATGGCGCTGTGATGCGTCAGCGTGATCAGCCGCGGGCCGAGATCGACGAAGGTGAAGACGGTCTGCGCGGGATAGCGGTCGAGCGGATGCATCGCCGGAATGGTGAGGCAGCGCCCGGTCGCCTTGTTGACGCGCCGGACATAGGCGCTCGGCCGATCGACCTTGAAGCGGTCGATCACGATCTGCGTGACGTTGCCGGACACGATCGTGAACAGTGCCACCGCCGCCGCCGCCTTCGCCCACCAGAAGCGCGGTGCCGTCAGCCACGGCACCGCCATCCAGGCGAGCGCCGCCGCGCCCGGGATGGCCAGCAATTGTGCCGCCGGCCCCGCGCGCGCCTGCCACAGCAGCATGAGCGCGGCGAAGGCGCCGAACAGCGCGACGCATGCCCAGCCGCGCAGGCTGGACTGCCGACGCGCGCGAACGGTGGCGAGGATCGCGCCGATCAGCCCGATGAGCGGCAGCGTGACAATCGGGAGCGCCACCCGCAGCGGATGCCGGTAGATCGGCTTGGCCTCGCGCACCTGCGACAGCCAACTGGTGTAAAGCTCGTTCGACACCTGCTCGGGGCGGCCCAGGCATTGCGGGAAGGCGAGCGCGAAGAACGCCGCGACGATCGCCCCCGCGGCGACCGCCAGCGCCAGCCGCACCGCCGGTCGACGCGGCGATAGCATCGCCAGCCCCAGCAGCAGCCCGCCGGCCAGCAATACCGTCGATGCGTACACCGGCGTCAGCGCATCACAGCGATAGACGCGATTGGCGTCGGACGCGAAGGCCGCGAAGCCCGCCGCGGTGCCCCCGGCCAGCGCCAGCGCGTAGAAGGCGAGCCGATCCCGCTCGGCCCGCTCCCAGATCCAGGCGAGCGCGATGATCGCGCCCGCCATCGCGGCATAGGGCAGCATTTCCAGCCCGATTGTCAGCGACACCGCGGTCGCCGCGCCGACCAGCGCGCCGCCGCGCGCCCGGTGCGGATCGCAGAGCCCGGCCACCGTCACCGCCAGCATCGCCAGCTGCCAGCCATGATGATCGATCCGGTCGGGCATGAACATGCCCAGGCAGACGTTGGTGGCCAGGAACAATGCGATCCCGAGCGGCCAGGCGAGCGGGTGCACCAGCCGTCGCAACGTGGCACCCAGCGCCGCCAGCGTGATCGCCATCGGCAGCAACGGCGCGATCCCGCACGCCAGCCGCTCCGCCTCCGCCACGCCGACGAAGGGGCGGAGGAGGAGGATCAGCGCGGCGATCGGCAGGTCCACGAGCCGCGACCAGTGGATGTCGAACCCGCCGGGCGGATTGAGCCGATAGTCGCGCAGGTCGAACCAGCGCTGGCCGTTCAGCAGCGCGCGGACCTGCATCAGCCGCATATTGTCGTCGGTGTCGCCCAGCGACAGCCAGTGGATCGCCGCCCAGCGTTGCCACACATACCAGATCGCGATGCCGAGCCACGCCAGCAGCGTGAGCCGCAACCAGTGGCGATCGAGCGCGCGCGCGGTCCTGTCGAGCGTCGCGGGCGGCAGCAGGGGGTTCGTCAAGGCAGTTCCTTCACGCCGCGCGGCGGCTCCGGCGGGCGGTCCATGGATGCGCGGTGCTTACGATCCGGGCGCGCAAACGGCAACGGGGTGGCTATCGCACGGGAAGGGGCGTGATATCCTGTCCGCGACGGCGAACACGCCGCTCGACAGGGAGGACCGGAATGGCACGGACGACGATGCTCCGCAGACTGGCGGCATGGGCCGCATTGGCGTTGACGGCAGGCATGGTGCCGCAGGCGACGACGATCGCGGTGGCGCAGGGGGCGGGATCCTACGCGCCGTCCGCCGCGAACCTGGCGGCGCGCGCGTGGTTCCAGGATGCCAAGTTCGGCGTGTTCCTGCACTGGGGCATTTACAGCGAACTGGGCGGTGGCGGATCGCCGGGGCTGGGCGAATGGATCATGCAGGAGAACAAGATCCCCGCCGCGAAGTACGAACGACTGGCGACGTTCTTCAATCCCGTGAAGTTCGATGCCGATGCGTGGGTGCGATCGTTCAAGGATGCGGGCGCGCGCTACATCGTGATCACCAGCAAGCACCACGACGGCTTCGCGATGTTCGACAGCAAGGTGTCGCCGTACAATGTCGTGAAGGCGACGCCGTTCGCGCGCGATCCGATCGCCGAGCTGGCGGCGGCTTGTCGTCGGCATGGGGTGAAGCTGTTCTTCTATTACTCTCAGCTCGACTGGCATCATCCGGATTATTTCCCGCGCGGCCGCACCGGCCATTCCGCCGGGCGCCCGGAGGCGGGCGATTGGGATCGGTATCTCGACTATCAGGATGCGCAACTGCGCGAATTGCTGACGCAATATGGCCCGATCGGCGGCATCTGGTTCGATGGCTGGTGGGATCAGGAGAAGACGCCGCTGCGCGACCGCTGGCGGCTGGAGCGGACCTATCGGCTGATCCACGCGCTGCAGCCCGCCGCGCTGATCGTCAACAACCATCACCAGGCGCCCTTCCCCGGCGAGGATTACCAGACGTTCGAGCGCGACCTGCCCGGCCAGAACACGATGGGGTACAGCGGCACGGCGACGATCGGGCGCCTGCCGCTGGAAACCGCCGAGACGATGAACGGTAGCTGGGGGTTCAATCTGGTCGACGACCATTACAAGTCGGCCAAGACGTTGGTGCGCACCTTGGTGGGCGCGGCGGGACGCAGCGCGAACCTGCTGCTCAACACCGGACCGATGCCGAACGGCGAGATCCAGCCCGAGAATCTGGCGACCTTTCAACAGATCGGTGCGTGGTTGAAGGCGAACGGTGCCAGCATCTACGATACGCGCGGCGGGCCGGTCGCCCCGGGGGACTGGGGCGTGACGACGCAGCGCGGGAAGACGGTGTACGTTCATCTGCTGCGTGACCATGGCGGACGCGTGACGCTGCCCATGACCGCGCCGGTGACGTCCGCGCGGCTGCTGGAGGGTGGCCGGCCAGTAACGGTGACCCGGCGGCGCGGCGCGATCGACCTCGGCGGGTTGCCGCCGCTGGGCGAGGGCTGGGATCAGATCGTCGAGCTTCGGCTGCGCTGAGCCTGCGGCATTGCCACCACGCGGGCGCGGCTCTAGGCGGGCGGGCGGAAAGGGCAGGTTGGTGGCGACGGTAGGATCGGACGGCAAGGCGGAGGATTGGCGGGCGCTGTTCTGGCAGCTCGTGCGCTTCGGGCTGACCGGGGGGGCGGCGACCGCGCTCTATGCGGTCGTCTACTGGCCGATCGCCACTTATGCGCAGGGCCGCTGGCCGCTCGCGGACCGCAGTGTCTGGCCGCTGGTCGCCAACGTGCTCGGCTACCTCGTCGCGATGCTGTCCGGTTATGTGATGCACAGCCGCTGGAGCTTTCGCGGCGTGGGCGATCGCGACAATCTGGCGCGCACCGGCGGGCGCTTCTTCATCGTCTCGCTGGTCAGCTTCGCGATGAACACCTTCTTCGTGTGGCTGCTGACCGGGCCGCTGCACGGGGCGACATGGTGGCCGCTGGTGCCGATCCTGTTCGTCACCCCGCTGGTCACCTTCGCGTTGAACCGCTTCTGGGTCTTCGCTTGAACAAGAGTATCCGTTGATGGACCGTCGCGTCTATGATCGCATGGCCGAGCATGATTCCACCCATTGGTGGTATCGGGCGCGCCGCGACATTCTGGCCGATTATCTGACGCGCGAAGGGCGGCTGCCCGCCCGTGCGCGCATTCTGGAGATCGGGTGCGGCACCGGGCACAACCTGCCGATGCTGGCCGGTTTCGGCGATGTCGACGCGATCGAGATCGATCCCGCCGCGCGCGCGATCGCCAGCCAGCGGCTGGGCAAGCCGGTGGGCGACGCGCCGCTGCCGACGTTGCCCGGCGTCCCGCGCGCGCATTACGACCTGATCGCGGTTCTCGACGTCGTCGAGCATATTCAAGATGATGTCGCCGCACTGGCGGCGATGCGCGAATGTCTGGCGCCCGGCGGCAAGATCCTGATCGCGGTGCCGGCGCACCAGTGGATGTGGAGCGCGCACGACGTGGTGAACCACCACCACCGCCGCTATTCGAAGGCGACGCTGCTGCGCGCGATCCATGAGGCGGGGTTGAAGGAGCGCGGGCTGACCTATTTCAACTCGCTGCTGTTCCCGCTGGCCGCCGCGGCGCGGGTCGCGGGGCGGATGACCGGACGCGACGACAGCGACGATTCGCCCCCGGCCGCGCCGCTCAACGCCTTGTTCGAGCGCATCTTTCGGCTGGAGCGGCATCTGGTGGGGCGGGTGCCGATGCCCACCGGCGTGTCGATCCTGACGCTCGCGGAGCCGCGCTGAACGAAAAGTCGTTACTCGCCAATCACATGCAGCGCCAGTGAGCGGCGGTGCGGCGTGGTGCGGTGCTCGAAGAGATAGATGCCCTGCCAGGTGCCCAGCACCATGCGGCCATCGCGCACGGGGATCGAGAGCGACACCTGCGTCAGCGCCGTCTTGAGGTGCGCGGGCATGTCGTCCGGCCCCTCGTCATCATGCTCGTAGGAGCGGCTTTCCGGCGCCAACGCGTTGAAATAGCGTTCCATGTCGCGGCGCACGGCGGGGGCGGCATTTTCGTTGACGGTCAGCGACGCGGAGGTGTGGCGACAGAAGATCGTGAGCAGTCCGTCGGCGATCCCCTGCGCCGCCAGCCAGTCCGCAATGTCATCGGTGACCGCGAGAAGACCCTGCCGCGGTGTCACGATCACCAGCTGTCCGTGCCGCTGGATCATCTAAAATAACCGCCCACCATTCGGGACGGTCGCGCTGGGATGCAGCAACACCACGTGTCCGTCCGCATCGGGAACGCCCAGGGTCAGCACCTGCGACATGAACTTCCCGATCTGGCGCGGGGGAAAGTTGACCACGGCCAGCACCTGCCGCCCGACCAGCCCATCGCAGTCGTAATGTTCGGTGATCTGCGCCGAGGAACGCTTGACGCCGATCGTCGGGCCGAAATCGATCGTCAGCTTGAAGGCCGGCTTGCGCGCTTCGGGAAAGGGCTCCGCCGCCACGATCGTGCCGGCCCGCACGTCGACCGCCAGAAAGTCATCGAAACCGATCGTGTCGGCGGGCGGCGCGGCGGGATCGTGGGTGGCGTGCATCAGAAGTCCGGGTTCTCGTAATAGCTGGGCGGCTCGATCCCGCTGATCCGTTCCGCCAGCAGCGGGCGGAAGCTGCGGCGGCTCTTGAACGCCGAGTACCACGCCTTGGTGAGCGCATGCCCCGCCCAGTCGATCCCGCCGAGATAATCGGCGACCGAAATCTGCGCCGCCGCCGCCAGATCGGCGAGGCTGATCGTCGAGCCGGCGATCCACTTCCGATGATCGAGCAGGAAGTCGATATAGTCGAGGTGGCCGACCGCGGACTTCATCGCCTCGCGCAGGCGCGACGCGTCGGGCGCCATGCGATGCGCGATCCGCTTGATCATCCGCTCATCGAGCAGCGGCTGCGTGACGTCGCGATAGAAATGCGTGTCGAACCACGACACCAGCCGCCGGATCTCGGCGCGATCGGCGGCGGTGCCGTTGATCATCGCCACCCGCTCGACCGTTTCCTCGAAATATTCGCAGATCGCCATCGAATCGACCAGCACGACGCCACGATCGTTGTCGGTCATCACCGGCGTCTGTCCGGCGGGATTCATGTCCACGAAGGCGTCGCGCCGCTCCCACGGGTTCTCGCGCATCAACTGATATCCCACGTCCTTCTCGTTGAGGAGCGTGCGAACCTTGCGCGTGAACGGACACAGCGGGAACTGATAGAGCTGCCACATATAATCGCGCTGTTAGGCCGAAGTAGGGGGCGGGGGGAAGCGGCTTCGTGGCGTGACGGGACGATCAGCGCGACAGGCGCGGGCGGCGGCGCGGCACCGCGTCCGACTGGCGCCGGATCAGCGCATGATCGACCAGCACGTGGGGATGATCCTCCGCGCCCCCGCCGCGCCGTTGGCGGATATCGCGCATCAGCAGGTCGACGGCGGTGCGCGCCATGTCGCTGACCGGCTGACGGATGGTCGTCAATTCCGGCCATACCGTGGTGGCGAGCGCCGAATCGTCGAACCCGCAGACGGTGAGATCGCCGGGCACGTCGAGATGGCGACGATGCGCGATCGCGATGGCGGCGGCGGCCATGTCGTCGTTGCTGGCGAAGATCGCGGTGGGCGCGTCGGACAGGTCGAGCAGCCGCTCCGCCGCGTCCAGGCCGGACCGATAGCCGAAGCTGCCCGGCGCGATCAGATCCTCGTCGCCGTCCAGCGCCAGATCCGCGACCGCGGCGCGGTAGCCGGCCAGCCGCTCGCCGCTGGCACTCTGGTTGGCGGCACCGGTGATGAAGCCGATGCGGTGATGGCCGAGCGCGCCCAGATGGCGCGTCATCTCATACGCGGCCTTGCGATCGTCGATGCTGACCGACAGCGCCCAATCGGGCGCGCGTCCCGTCGACACCGCGACCACCGGCACATCGCGTTCCCGCAGCAGCGCCAGCACCGAGGCCGCGTCGCCCAGCGGTGGAGGCAGGAGCAGCCCATCGACGCGCCCCTGCAACAGATGCTCGATCGCGGCCACTTCCGCGCCCTCGGCGCATTGTTCGACCACGATCTGCGCGTTCTGACGGCTCGCGCGGTCGAGGCAGCCGACCAGGAATTCGCTGAAGTAGAACAGGCTGGTGGTGGTGTGCAGCACGCCGAGCCGGAAATCCTCGCCCCCCGCCAGCATCCGCGCGGCCGCCGACGGCGCGTAATGCAGCGCGGCGATCGCGGCCTCCACGCGCAGGCGGGTCGCCTCGCGCACGCTGCCTTCGCGATTGATGACGCGGCTGACCGTCATCGGCGAGACGCCGGCGTGCGCGGCGACGTCGCTGATCGTGGGCGCGTTGCGCTGTCGGCGCGAGCCGCGTGGTTCGGTCGTGCCCGTGTTTACCATCGCGTCTCTCTTGGCCGCGCGACCGGACGACGGCAAGCGCGGCGTCAATCGTAATGGCCCGGCACGTATCGGAACGTCTGCGCCTTGTACCACGCCAGATCATGCGCGGGGGCGTCGACGCCGGGGGGCAGCTGGCGACCGTTGACCGACATCCAATAGGCGAGGCTGGCGTCGCGCCACCAGCGTGCCTCGCGCTCCTGCACGACCAGATAGGTGGCGGTTTTCTCCCATCGCTCCCGATCGACGAGATCGCGCACGCCGTCCCACCGGCGGCGCATGTCCGCGACATAGGCGACGCCGCGATCGTAATGCGCGACCAGATCCTGCCACAGCGTCCTGCCCGACGGCATCGTGCGATCCCAGGCGACGTGGTGGAACCACAGCAGCTCGCGCTCCGGCGTGGTGCGGGGGTCGGCAAGACGCTTCGCGATCGCCGGGGCGTATTGCGCCACCGCGTCGCTGCCGGTGCTCGTCCGGTCGAAGCCGATGCCGTTACGATCCGCCTTGTGATAATAGACCGGATTCCATTCGGGACGCTTCAGATCGTCGACCCACGGCCCCGGTCCGTAGTGATGGCCGGTCGCCATCAGATGCGCGAGGCCCAGCGCGCCGGTATAGTCCACCACCGCCTCGCGCGATCCCATCATCATGGTTACGGCGGTGTCGATCACGCGACGGTCCGTGCCGAAGGTCTGTCGCGCCCATTCGCGCGCGATCGGCTCGGCGCCCAGCGCGGGATCCCATGCCAGTCGCCCGAACGCATACCAATTGGCCTGGTTGAAGGTGGAGCCGGACCAGTCGCGATCGCGGCCGATATTGGCGACCCCGGCCATGCCGGTCAGCCGGTGCCCCTCGCTGCTGCCGTCCACCACGGTGGCGACGGTTTCGGCGCCACGCCCCGTCTTCGACGCGAGCGTTTCCTGGAACAGCGGGCCGAGATAGGCGAGATGGGTCGCGAAGCCGAGATATTCCTTGGTGATCTGGAATTCCATCATCAGCGGCGTCTTCGGCATGGCGCCGAACAGCGGATGGAACGGTTCTCTCGGCTGGAAGTCGATCGCGCCGTTCTTCACCTGCACCAGCACATTGTCGGCGAAGGTCCCGTCGAGCGGCTTGAACTCGGTATAGGCCTGTTTCGCGCGGTCGCTGGGATCGGTATCCGCATAGACGAAGGCGCGCCACATCACGATGCCGCCGTGAGGCTTCACCGCCGCCGCCAGCATGTTCGCGCCATCCGCGTGGGTCGCGCCGTAATCGCGCGGGCCGGGCTGCCCCTCGCTGTTCGCCTTGACCAGGAAGCCGCCGAAGTCCGGGATCGCGCGGTAGATCTCGTCGGCCTTCGCCTTCCACCACGCGGCGACCGCCGGGTCACGCGGGTCGGCGGTCTTCAGCCCGCCCAGTTCGATCGGGGCGGAGAAGCGCGCCGACAGATAGACCTTGATCCCCCACGGACGGAACACGTCGGCCAGCGCCGCCGCCTTCGCGATATAGCGCGGTGTCAGGCTGTCGGCCTTGGCATTGACGTTGTTGAGCACGGTGCCGTTGATGCCGATCGAGGCGTTGGCGCGCGCATAATCGGTGTAGCGCGGGTCGATCCGGTCGGGGAGCGTCCACCAATCCCACAGCGAATCGCCCGCATAGCCGCGCTCGACGGTTTCATCGAGATTGTCCCAGTGGTTCAGAACGCGCAGCTTCACCTTCGGCGTGCTGGTGAGCGTGGCGTTCGCCATCGTCCCGCCGGTGGCGAGATGGCGGAGCAGCGCGAGGGCGCCATAAAGCGTGCCGCGATCGGTGTTGCCCGCGACCAGCAGGGTCGGCCTGCCCGCCAGCGTGACGGGGCGCACCAGATATCCTTCGTCGCCCAGCGTCGCGAAGGGCAGGCGCAAGGCCGAGACCGCCGCGTCGCCGCTGGTCGCGAGCGTGACGTTCGCGCCCGCCGGCAGGCGGGTGGCGAGTTCGTTCTTCGCCAGCATCAGCGTCGGCGTCGCGCGCAGCACCGCGACCCCCGTCCCGGCCGCCTGATGCAGCGGCGCGGTGAGCCACAGGCGGTAGCCGTCCTCGGCCTGCGCGGCCCCGGCCAGCAACAGCGCGAGCGCGCCCACGATCCTTGTACCTGCCCGCATCGCACCGCTCCCGTGACCGTTGGCGGCATTGACAACGCCGCTTCTGCGCGGCCATGGTAACGCTATCACTTTGGAAGGCAAGCCTCGGCGTTCCGATCGAGGTATCCGGTTTCGAGAAGAGGATCGCGCGTGACCGCCACCCGTAAACCGACCGCGGCCATCGCCCGCCGCGACCTGTTGCGCTGGAGCGCGGGGGTTTCGGCACTCGCGCTCCTCCCCGCCGCCGCCAGTACGCCGGTGTATCGCGACCCGCGCGCGCCGGTCGACCTGCGCGTCCGCGACCTGATGGGTAGGATGACGCTGGACGAAAAGGTGGCGCAACTCATCACGCTGTCGACCACCAAGCGCGACGTGATGGATGCGGCGCGCGCATTCTCGGCCGGCAAGGCGGATGCCGCCTATCCCCACGGCATCGGGCAGATCGCGCGGCCATCGGATCGCGGCGGGGCGGCGACGGCGACCAACACCGGGACCGACGTGACCGGGCGGTGGCGGACACCCGCCGATACGATCGCGTTTGTGAATGCCGCGCAATCCTGGGCGAAGCGCACGCGACTGGGCATCCCGATCCTGTTCCATGAGGAAGCGCTGCACGGCTATATGGCGCCGGGGGCGACGAGCTTTCCGCAGGCCATCGCCCTGGCGGGGAGTTTCGACCGCGAGCTGATGCGGCGCGTGCAGTCGGTCGTGGGGCGCGAGGTGCGCGCGCACGGCACGACGCTGGCGCTGTCGCCGGTCGTGGACATCGCGCGCGATCCGCGCTGGGGGCGGATCGAGGAAACGTTCGGCGAGGACCCGTATCTGTGCGGCGAGATGGGCGTCGCGGCGGTCAAGGGATTGCAGGGCGAGGGGAAAGAACTGGCGCCCGGCAAGGTTCACGCCACGCTGAAACACATGACCGGGCACGGGCAGCCGCAGGCGGGCAACAATGTCGCGCCCGCGCAGCTGGGCGAGCGCGAGTTGCGCGAAAGCTATTTCCCGCCGTTCCGCAAGGTGGTCGAGCAGACCGGAATCGGCGCGGTGATGCCGTCGTACAACGAGATCGACGGGGTGCCGAGCCATGCGAACCATTGGCTGCTGGGCACGATCCTGCGCGGCGAATGGGGGTTCGATGGGGCGGTGGTGAGCGATTACGCCGCGATTCCGGAGCTGGAATATTTTCACCACGTCGCCGCATCGAAGGAAGAAGCGGCGAAGCTGGCGCTGGAGGCGGGGGTCGACTGCGATCTGCCCGATGGCGTCGCGTACCGGTCACTCGCCGATCAGGTGCGGGCGGGGCGGGTGTCGCTGAAGGCGGTCGATCTGGCGTGCGCACGGATGTTGACGATGAAGTTCCGCGCCGGGCTGTTCGAGGAGGCGCAGGTCGACCCGCGTGCGGCGGCGACGTTGACGGCCAATGCGGAGGCGCTGGCGCTGGCGCGCGACGCGGCGGCGCGGTCGATCGCGCTGCTGGTCAACGATGGGACGCTGCCGCTGACGCCCGGCGCACAGAAGCGCGTCGCGGTGATCGGGCCGAATGCGGCGGTGGCGCGGCTGGGCGGCTATTCGTCGCTTCCCGTGGCGCCGGTGTCGTTGCTGGACGGGGTGCGCGCCAGGCTGAAGGGGCGGGCCGAGGTCGTCCATGCGCAGGGCGTGTTCATCACGCAGAGCGAGGACCGCTCCGCCAACGAGGTCGTGCTCGCCGATCCGGCGCGCAACCGGCAACTGATCGCCGAGGCGGTCGAGGTCGCCAAGGGGGCGGACGTCGTGCTGCTGGCGATCGGCGACACCGAGCAGACCAGCCGCGAGGGCTATGCCAAGAACCATCTGGGCGACCGCACCGATCTGGATCTGGTCGGCGAGCAGAACGACCTGTTCCGCGCGATCAAGGCGACGGGCAAGCCGGTGGTGGTCGTCGCGATCAACGGGCGCCCGCCGTCATGGCCGACCGTGGTGGCGGGGGCGAACGCGATGCTCGAATGCTGGTACGCCGGGCAACAGGGCGGCCATGCGATCGGCGACGTGCTGTTCGGCGAGGTCAACCCGGGCGCGAAGCTGCCGGTGACGGTGGTGCGCGACGTCGGGCAGGTGCCCTTCTATTACAACCACAAGCCGTCGGCGCGGCGGGGTTACCTGTTCGACGACGATGCGCCGCTGTTCCCGTTCGGCTTCGGGCTGAGCTACACGACGTTCGCGCTGTCCGCGCCGCGCCTGTCGGCGGCGACGATCGCGCCGGCGGGGCAGGTGACGGTCGAGGTGGACGTGACCAACACCGGGCAGCGCGCCGGTGACGAGGTGGTGCAGCTCTACGTCCACGATCAGGTGTCGTCGGTGGCGCGCCCGGTCAAGGAATTGAAGGAGTTCGCGCGGGTCGCGCTGAAACCCGGTGAGCGCAAGACGGTGCGCTTCACGCTGGGTCCGGAGGCGTTCCGGATGTGGGACGCGGACATGCGCGAAGTGGTCGAGCCGGGCCGCTTCGACATCATGACCGGCCCCAACAGCCGCGACGTGCAGACCGTCACGCTCGACATCGCCTGAGAGAGACCATGCCCATCATCACCGACGCGCGCGTCATCATCACCTCGCCGGGGCGCAATTTCGTCACCCTGAAGATCACCTGCGACGACGGGACGACCGGGGTCGGCGACGCGACGCTGAACGGGCGCGAGCTGGCGGTCGCCGCCTATCTGTCGGAGCATGTGGTGCCGTGCCTGATCGGGCGGGACGCGCACCGGATCGAGGATATCTGGCAGTATCTGTACAAGGGCGCCTATTGGCGGCGCGGGCCGGTGACGATGACCGCGATCGCGGCGGTCGACGTCGCGCTGTGGGACATCAAGGGCAAGGTCGCCGGCCTGCCGGTCTATCAGTTGCTGGGGGGCGCCGCCCGCGAGGCGTGCATGGTCTATGCCCATGCCAACGGTATGACGATCGAGGACACGATCGCGGTCGCCCTGGCGGAGCGCGACAAGGGCTATCAGGCGATCCGGCTGCAATGCGGGGTGCCCGGGCTGGCCTCCACTTACGGCGTCGCCAAGCCGGGGCAACGCTATGAGCCGGCGGACGCGGCCTTGCCGTCCGAAAGCGTGTGGTCGACCGAAAAGTATCTCCGCGTCGTGCCCGAGCTGTTCGCGGCGGCGCGCGACGCGCTGGGGCCGAACGTCCATCTGCTCCACGACGTCCACCACCGCCTGACCCCGATCGAGGCCGGGCGGCTGGGCAAGGATCTGGAGCCGTATCGCCCGTTCTGGATCGAGGATCCGACGCCGGCGGAGCAACAGGAAGGCTTCCGGTTGATCCGCCAGCACACCACCACCCCGATCGCGGTGGGCGAGGTGTTCAATTCGATCTGGGACTGCAAGACGCTGATCGAGACGCAATCGATCGACTATATCCGCGCGACGATCGTCCATGCCGGTGGGATCACGCATCTGCGTCGCGTCGCCGCGCTGGCGGATTTGTATCAGGTGCGCACCGGCTGCCACGGCGCGACCGATCTGTCGCCGATCACGATGGCCGCCGCGCTGCACTTCGGGCTGTCGGTGCCGAATTTCGGCGTGCAGGAGCATATGCCGCACACCGAGGCGACCGATGCGGTGTTCCCGCATCATTATCGCTTCGACCAGGGCATGATGCATCCGGGCGACGCGCCGGGACTGGGCGTCGACATCGATGAGGAACTGGCGGCGGGGTACGCATACAGCCGTGCCTATCTGCCGGTGAACCGGCTGGAAGACGGGACGCTGTGGAGCTGGTGAGACGCGCGGAGGCGACCCCGCCGAAGGTCGGGGTTACGCGGTCGGTGTCGGATTGAGACAAGCGACGGCGCTTGATCGGGCGGCGGCGCGCGCCGGGTCGGTGGGCACAGGTCGGGTCATGAGCTTGCCTTCGATAATGCGAAGCCCGCTTGATGACGGAACGACCCGGCCCGGCGAATACCGGCGGTGATGGTGAGGAAAGAGGACAGGCCATGAGCGACTTCACCGAGGCGGCGCAGCACGCGCCCGACACCGCCGCGCACGACGTGCCGCGCCCGAGGGGGCGGATCCGCTGGATCATCTGCGCCTTGCTGTTCGCCGCCGTGGTGCTGTCGTACATCGACCGGCTGGTGCTGGGCGTGCTGAAGCCGCAACTGACCGAACTCTACCAGTGGACCAACACCGGCTACGGCGACGTCACCGGCTATTTCCAGGTGTTCTACGGCATCGGCTTCCTGCTGTTCGGATGGCTGATCGACCGGATCGGTCCGAAATACGGCTATCTGCTGGCGATGGGGAGCTGGACGCTCGGGCATTTCGCGCAGACGCTGGTCACGTCCACCACCGGTTTCGTAATCGCGCGGATCCCGCTCGCCTTCGGTGAGGCGGGGACATATCCCTCGGCGCTGGCCGCCGCGTCGCAATGGTTTCCCAAGAAGGAGCGCGCGCTGGCGATCGGCATCTTCAACGCCGGCGCCAACGTCGGCGCGGTCGTCACCCCGCTGCTGATCGGGTTTATCGTCGCCGGGCTGCTGCTCGACTGGCGCTGGGCGTTCATCATCACCGGGCTGTTCAACCTGGTGTGGCTGTTCGCCTGGTGGCGGCTGTACCACAAGCCCGCCGAGCATCCGCGGCTGTCGCCCGAGGAGCGCGCCTGGATCGAGACCGAGCCGCAACAGGATGCGGGGCGCGCCGGGTTCCTGCAGGTGCTGCGCCATCGCGAAGCCTGGGCCTATATGGCGGGGCGCTTCCTGATCGATCCGGTGTGGTGGACGTTCCTGTTCTGGCTGCCCGATTTCTTCAACAAGCAATATGGCTACGATCTGAAGGGCTTCGGCCCGCCGCTGGTCGCGATCTATATCCTCGCCGATCTGGGCGCGATCGCGGGCGGATGGTATTCGTCGCACCTGCTGAAGCGCGGGGTGACCGCGGGGCGCGCGCGCAAGCGGGCGATGTTCGCCGCCGCGCTGTTCGCGTTGCCGGTGATGTTCGCGGGGCAGGCGAGCAACATCTGGATCGCGGTGACGCTGATCGGGCTGGCGTGCGCGGCGCACCAGGGCTTTTCGACCAACCTGTTTGCGCTACCGGGCGACCAGTTCCCGCGTTTCGCCCAAGGCACGCTGATCGGGCTGGGCGGCTTCGCGGGGGCAGTCGGCGGGTTCATCGCCTCCAAGTCGCTGGGGCTGCTGCTGGACACGGTCGGCAGCTACGGGCCGTTCTTCGTGGCGTGCGGGGTGGCTTATCTGGTGGCGTTGCTGGTCTTCCAGTTGCTGAACCCCCGCTATCGCGACGTGCATCTCCACGCGACGGCAAAATAGCAGGAAGCGGGCGTACTGACCCGCTTCACCTGCATCAGCACGCAGGTTGCTTGACGAGCGCACGCAATCTGCTAGGCCAATTTGCTGATAGCGCTACCAGATAGCGCTTTGGACCCGCCGTCAGAAGCGTGGCCGACAAGATCGTTCATGGAGAGGAAGATGCGTATTATCGTTCGTCGTCACGCCGTTCGCGCCGCGCTGCTCAGCGCCGCCGCAATGACCGCGCTGACCAGTGTTGCCGCCGCGGCGCAGACCGCCCCGACCGGTCCCGGCGGGCAGGTTCCATCCCCCGCCACGCAGGTCGACACCGCCGCCAATCCCGATGCGCAGGTGCCGCAGGGCGCGGTGCAGCCGATCGAGGATGCCACCGACGCATCGCAGCCCGCCAACGACATCGTCGTCACCGGCATCCGTGCCTCACTGCAGAGCGCGACCAACGCCAAGCGCAATTCGGTGGCGTTCGGCGATTCGATCTTCGCCGAGGATATCGGCAAGCTGCCCGCGACCAACCTGGCCGAGACGCTGAACCGCATTCCCGGCGTGCGGCTGAACCGCGACATCAGCGGCGAGGGCACGCAGGTGTCGATCCGCGGGCTGGGGCCGAGCTTCTCCAAGGTGCTGCTGAACGGCACGCAATTCGCGGTCGCATCGGACGGCGGCACCAACGGATCGGGTGGCGGCAACCGCGAGGTCGATCTCGATTTCTTCCCGTCCGAGCTGTTCACGCGGCTGGACGTGGCCAAGACGCCGACCGCCTCGACGCTGGAGGGCGGGATCGCGGGCACCGTCAACCTGCGCAACGCGCGCCCCTTCGACAAGCCGGGCACGCATGTGACGGTCGTCGCGCAGGGCGCTTATACCGACAGCAACGACAAGGTGGGTCCGCGCGGCGCGCTGGTCGCCAGCCACACCTTCGGCGACACGTTCGGCATCCTGGTCGGCGTGGCGGGCGTACGGCAGCGGACGCGCATCGACGGATACGACACGATCGGCTTCACCGACGCGAACCTGCCGGTGTGCGCGACCGGGCAGACCAGCAACTGCCCCAATCCGGGCGGCAACGGCTTCAGCTTCGCCAACACCGTGCCGGCGAACGTCGGGCGCGGGCTGGTAGCGGGATCGCGGGTCGACCTCGCCGCGACATCGGGGCTGTCGCTGTCGCAACTGGCCAGCGCGATCATCCCGCGCCTGGGCCGCACCTCGCTGACCGAGGGGACGCGGGAGCGGATCTCGGCGATCGGATCGATGGAATGGCGCCCGTCGGATGAACTGCACTTCGCGCTGGACGGCATCTGGGCGAAGTCGAAGCGTGACTATCTGCGGTCGAACATGAACTGGCAGGTGCGCAACTCCGGGCCGGGCACGTCGCCGCAATCGACCGGCGGGATGGTGCCGTTCGATGTGAAGGTTGATGCGAACAACGTCGTCACCTCGGGCATCTTCGCCAATTCGTCGTTCTTCTCCGAAAACAGCATCTTCAACCAGGATACCGAATTCTGGAACGTGACGCCGAGCGCGTCGTGGAAGCCGACCGAGCGCGTCAAGGTCGATCTGTCGGCGAACTGGGGCAAGAGCACCTTCTTCCGCGAACAGCCGACCTTCGGGTTCCAGACCGCGCCCAATTCTGGCGTGGAAGTGAATTACGACAACACCAACGGCAATCCGCAGCCGCTGATCACCCCCAATCGCGACCTGGGTGACCCCAACCTCGGCTGGCAATGGTATCGCGCCAACGTGCAGAACGTGCGCCGCAAGACCGAGACGAAGGGCGCGCACCTCGACGTCTATGTCGGCGACGATACGGTCAACGTGAAGTTCGGCGCCGCCTATGACGCCGCGCAGCGCAGCATCCGCGCGTATGACAATTCGCCCGCGTTCCAACGCGCGGTGTGCGGCGATCCGTGCACCGGCAACACCGGATCGGTGCCGACCAGCGCGCTGGCGCAATATCTGCTGCGCACGCCGATCGACAATTTCGGGCATCTGTCGCGCGGCGCGTTCGGCTTCACCAGCTTCATCGTCCCCGATCTGGACGCGTTGAAGCGCGCGACCAACTATGCGCAGTTCCGCGACAGCGCGCCCGAGACGCGCGGATCGGTGACCGGCAGCCCGACCGGCGACATCGACGAGACGGTGTGGGGCGGCTATGCCGAGGTGAACGGCACCTCGCAGCTGTTCGGACGCGAGCTGCGCGCCAACGCGGGCGTGCGCTACACCTCGACGCGGCAGAAGGTGGTCGGGCCAAGTCAGATCGGCACCACGATCGTCGATATCACCGCGCGCTCGACCTATGTCGAAGTGCTGCCGTCGGCCAACATCAGCTATGACGTGCTCGACAATCTGAAGCTGCGCTTCGCGGTGTCGAAGTCGATGACGCGGCCGGACGCGGGATCGGTGCTGCCGGGTGTCACCTTCTCCGACCCCAGCGCGCAGGTGGCCAGCGCGGGCAATCCGCAGCTCGAGCCGTATACCTCCGACAATATCGACGTCGGCGGCGAGTTCTACACCGGCGGAGCGGGCTATATCGGCGTCGCGCTGTTCCGCAAGAGCATCAACGGCTTCACCGCCACCGTGCAGCAGCAGACGCCGTTCGCCAGCCTGAACATCCCGCTCGACTCGCTCCAGTCGACCCAGCGCCAGGCGCTGCTCGACCGGGCGGCGGCCTCGGGGCTGGCGCCGGGGGCGGTGCCGATCACCGTCAACCGCCCGATCAACCTCAACAATCTGGTCATCAAGGGGATCGAGGGCACGTGGAACCAGCCGCTCGACTTCGCGATCAAGGGGTTGGGCTTCCAGGCGAACGGCACGCACATCACGCAAAGCTCGGATACCGGGCTGGTCGCGCCGGGCGTGCCGAAGTGGGGCTATAACGTTCAGGGCTATTACGAGAATTACGGCCTGTCGCTGAGCCTCAACTACGTCTGGCAGGGCGGCGTGATCGCGGCGAACCCGCCGCAGAACAATCTGAACGTGCCGATCGAAGCCGACGCGCGCGGGCAGCTCGATCTGTCGGCGGGCTATCAACTGCCGTTCATGAACAAGGCGTTCCGCCTGACGCTCGACGTGTTGAACATCACCAATGCGCCGATCCGCACCACGATCGGCTATGACAATGCCACCTACAACGTCTTCTACCCGGGGCGGCAGGTGTTGGCGGGCGTTCGCGCCAGCTTCTAAGAGATCCGGCGCGCGCTTTCCCCCTTTTCGGCGCGCCGTGGTCCTGGGCCGGTCTTCCTGGCGAAGGCCGGCCCTTCCTTGCTTGTGGAGATACCGATGCGACCGACGCTGCTGTTCGCCACCGCCGCTCTGATCGCCGGCACGCCCGCGACGGCGGCGCCCTGTACGTGGCAGGCGGCATGGGCCTCGGCACAGATGGCGCCGGAGGGGAATAACGTGCTGGCGGCGGGGACGCTGGCGGATGCGACGCTGCGCCAGATCGTGCGCCCGTCGATCGGCGGGCGGCGGGTGCGGGTCAGGTTCTCGAACCTGTTCGGGCGTGCGCCGCTGACGATCGATGCCGCCAGCATCGGCCATGCGACCAGCAACGACAGCGCGCGGGTGCAGCAGGGGAGCCTGCGCGCGCTGACGTTCGCGGGCGCGAAGGGCGTGACGGTGCCGCCGGGGGCGGAGTGGCTGAGCGATGCGGTGACGCTACCGGTCGCGGCGTTCGAGGATCTGTCGGTATCGCTGCACCTGCCGGGCGATCCGGACGGGCAGACGTCGCACCCCGGATCGCGCGCGACATCATGGATCGCGAAGGGGGAGCGGACCGGGATGACCGACCTGCCGGGCGCGACCGGCACCGATCACTGGTTTCAATTGTCCGGCATCGAGGTCGAGCGCTGCGCGGCGCCGGGCGCGATCGTGGCGTTCGGGGATTCGATCACCGACGGATACGGCGTGCAGCCGAACACCAATGCGCGCTGGACCGATGGCCTCGCGCGGCGGCTGGGTGGCAGGGTGGCGGTGCTCAACGCCGGGATCGGCGGCAATCGCGTGCTGCTCGACGGGCTGGGGCCGAACGCGATGGCGCGGTTCGAGCGCGACGTGCTGGGGCAGGCGGGGGTGCGGCACTTGATCGTGCTGGAGGGCGTCAACGATATCGGCGTGCTGACCCGCGAGCGACCGGCAACGCCGGAGGCGCATCGCGCGCTGGTCGCCGGGGTGACGGGCGGCTATGCGCAGATGATCGCGCGCGCGCGTGCGCACGGCATCATGACGCATGTCGCGACGATCATGCCGTTTGCCAGCAACGGTTATTATCATCCCGGCGCGGCGAGCGAGGCCGACCGGCAGGCGATCAACGCGTGGATCCGGACGCCCGGCAACGCCGATCATGTCATTGATTTCGATCGTCTTATGCGCGATCCCGCGCACCCCGACCGGCTGCTACCCGCCTATGACAGCGGCGACGGAATGCATCCAAGCATCGCCGGTTATGCGGCGATGGCGGGGGCGGTGCCGCTGGCGGAATTGCGTTCGCGGTAATTGTCAGACTATATCACCCTTTTCGTTCTGGAGCCTTCCCGCATGACCGCCTCTATCGACGCGACGAAGCTGCGCAGCCGAGCGTGGTTCGACAATCCGGCGAACATCGACATGACGGCGCTGTATCTGGAGCGCTATCTGAACTTCGGGTTGAGCCTGGACGAGCTG
>CAJYSA010000111.1 GCA_913777325.1 uncultured Sphingomonas sp.
GTTCGAGATCGGCCATCGGGCACCTTCACACGACGAAGAGCCGCTGGCGGCCCGACCAGCGTGAAAACCCTGACCATCGCGCGGACGGCCACCCGCCCCCGCTATCGCATCGCCCCGCGCGCACCGCAACCGCGATAGACGCCGCCCGCGACGGCGTTCGTCGCTGGTGGATATGGCGGGGGAGCGTCCTTTTCCGTAGGACGCCTCAGGCAATCGGCGGCGATCCGACACCCACGGACGCCACATCGGGGAGGCTTTGACCATGGGCGACAGGTTCGACATCGTGATCGTCGGTGCGGGACATGCCGGCGCGCAGGCGGCGGTGGCGCTGCGCCAGCGCGGCGTGACGGGCACGATCGCGATGATCGGCGACGAACCCGAGCTGCCGTACGAGCGCCCGCCGCTGAGCAAGGAATATCTGGCGCGCGAGAAGGACTTCGATCGCCTGCTGCTGCGCCCCGCGACCTTCTGGGCGGAGCGCGACGTGACGATGCTGCTGGGCGACCGGGTCACGGCGGTCGATCCCGTCCGCCATGTCGTCACCCGATCGGGCGGCGACGAGATCGGATATGGCACGCTGATCTGGGCGGCGGGCGGCGCGCCACGACGGCTGAGCTGCCCCGGGCACGATCTGGCGCGGGTCCATTCAGTGCGGACGCGCGCGGACGTCGACCGCATGATGGCCGAGCTGGCGGACACGACGCGTGTCGCCGTCATCGGTGGCGGCTATATCGGGCTGGAGGCGGCCGCGGTGCTGACGAAGCTCGGCAAATCGGTGACGCTGATCGAAGCGCTGGACCGCGTGCTGGCGCGGGTGGCGGGGGAACCCGTCTCGCGCTTTTTCGAGGCCGAGCATCGCGCGCACGGAGTCGACATCCGGCTGGGCTGCGCGGTCGCCTGTATCGAGGAAACGGAGGGCGCGGCGTCGGGGGTGCGGCTGGCGGACGGGGAGCTGCTGGCGTGCGACATGGTGATCGTTGGGATCGGCATCATTCCGGCGATCGCCCCGCTGAAGGCGGCGGGGGCGACATGCGGCAACGGCGTGATCGTCGATGCGTTCTGCCGCACCAGCCTGCCCGATATCTATGCGATCGGCGACTGCGCCGCGCATCCCAACGTCCATGCCGAGGGCGCGGTGATCCGGCTGGAATCGGTTCAGAACGCCACCGATCAGGCGAATGTCGTCGCCCGCGCGATCCACGATACGGCGCAGCCCTATGACGCGGTGCCCTGGTTCTGGTCGAACCAGTTCGACCTGAAGCTGCAGACCGTCGGCTTGTCGATCGGGCATGACGATGTCGTGGTGCGCGGCGATCCGGCGACGCGCAGCTTCAGCGCGATCTATCTCAAGCAAGGGCGCGTGATCGCGATCGATGCGATCAACTGCGTGAAGGATTACGTCCAGGGTCGGGCGCTGGTGCTCGCGCGCGCGGCGGTCGATCCCGTACGCCTGTCGCAGGCCGATGTGCCGCTGAAGGCGATGATCGCCGATTGAGCGCGCGGAGCCGGCGCCCCCCGCCCTACGGCGCAGCGAAATAGCGTTCGAGCCGGTCCGCCTCGGCTGGCGTGATCGCGGTGACCGACCCATGTTTGGGTGACGAGAAATTCAACGCCTTCATCGGCGATCCCGGCGCGTTGAAGCGACCGATGTCGCGGAAGGTCTTGAAGTCGCGGGTTTCCGAAAAGCCCATGTTGTTCGGCTTCGCGGCATAGACGTCGTACATCAACACATAGGTGTCGGTGCCGTGCCGCCGCCAGACCATCGGCGCCTCGGTCCCGACCCGTTCGGGATCGACCTTGGCGGGATCATAGACGTAACCGCCGTTGATCCGGTCCGAGACCGCCTGGCGAAGGTTGCCGGCACCGTCATCGGTGCTGAAGAACAGGTGATAGCGGCGCCCCACGCGGATGATGTCGCCATCGACGGCGCTCTTGCCCGGGCGCGGGAACGGGAACAGGCGGCGGGGCGCGCCCAGCGTCCGGAACGCCGGATCCGCATAGGCATAGACGAGATAGTTCGGGCCGTTGCGGATCCGCGTCGAATAATAGACCATGATCCGGCGGGCCGCGGGGTCGTAGATCGCCTCGGGCGCCCAGGCGATCCCGGCGTCGCGATAGGCCGGCGACAGCCGCGTGACGTCCACGCTGGCGTGGGTCCAGTGGATCAGGTCGCGGCTCTTCATCAGGATGATGTCGCGGTTGTTTCCCCAGCCATAGCGCGCCTCCGGACGCTGCCATCGCGTCGCGCGCAACCCCTCCTCCTGCGCGTAGATGTGCAGGTCGGTCATCGTGAGATAGAAGGCGCCATCCGGCCCGCGCATCAGATAGGGATCGCGGATCCCCTTCTGCTTCGCGATCGTCAGCCCGAACAGCACCGGTCTGCCGTGGTTGAGCGCGGTGAAGCGATAGCCGTCGCGCGAGATCGCAAAATGCAGCGCGTGGACATGTTCCTGGAAGTAGCTGAGCAGATAGGCGGTTCGCGCCGCCGGCGTCGGTGGCGGCGGCCGGCGGCCAAGATCGACATCGGCGACGATCCGGAGCTGACGATCGACGCTTTCCAAGGCGGCGGTTGCGGGGGCGGCGGCGCCCGGCATCGCGCGCGTATCCTGCGCGACCGCCATCGTCTGGGCCAGCAACGCCAATGCCACGCCCGCCGACCGGAGAGGGCGACGCATGCCCAACCTCAGGTAGCCCGCCATTCGCTCTCTCCCGCCAATCCGCGACCCGCCGTGCGGCAGGTTCGACGCATCTTCCGCCGATCGGCGGGGAAGGGCAATGCATGGTAACCGGAAGGATGCGCCGCTCGTCAGCGGGCCAGTCGCCGGTTCCACGGCATGATGCGCAACAGCTTGGCCATGCCGCACCAGCCGGTGATGCCGGCGAATAGAAGTCCCGCGCCCACGAACGCCGACAGCGCGAAGAAGGCGGGCGCGGCGAACACGCCGAGCAGGACGCCCGACAGCACCAGCGCGCCGGCGATCATCTGCACCTGTCGCATCACCTCCAA
The DNA here is from genome assembly GCA_913777325.1 of uncultured Sphingomonas sp. Taxonomy (GTDB): domain Bacteria; phylum Pseudomonadota; class Alphaproteobacteria; order Sphingomonadales; family Sphingomonadaceae; genus Sphingomonas. The sequence continues at coordinate 3,008 of CAJYSA010000111.1, forward strand.
CGGTTGCGCGCTATCGACGGTCGTCGCCAGTCCGGCCTGGCGCCATGCATCGATCCCGCCCGCGAGCAGGAACGCCGGCGCCGCCCCGGCGGCCTCGGCCAATCGCGCCGCATGGGTGCCGGTGCGCATGCCGGAGCGGCAGTGGAAGATGACGGGCTGGCCATCGTCGACCCATTCGGCGATGCGCTCGATCGGCAGGTGGATCGCGCCGGGGATGCGTTCACGCGCATGTTCGTCGGCGCCACGGATGTCGATCAGCCGCGCGCCGCATCCCTGTGCGCGATGGGCGTCGGCGGGGGAGAGGGGCGTCAGGCTCACGGACGTCACTCCTTGCAATAAAGCTCGTAGAGGGTGGCGAGCAACGTCTCGACCCGTGCGTCGGCGATCCGATACCAGAGCGTCTGGCGATCCCGCCGGAACGCAACGAGGCCTTCGTCGCGCATCCTGGCCAGATGCTGCGAACACGCCGATTGCGAGAGACCGATGTCGCGGGCGAGGTCGGTGGCCCTCACCTCGCCGTGTTCGAGCAGCTTGCACAACAGCATCAGCCGCCGCGCATTGCCGATCGCCTGCAGCGTATCGGCCACCGCACTCGCCTTCTTTTCGAGGGTTGCCATGTCCATCGGCGAATCATGCACCGTCGCACTCCATAAGACAGATCTTATATAGATATTGCTAATATATCAAGCCGACGCCATCATCGCGCCCCCCGGTCACTGCGTCTCGCTCAGTTCATACCGCAGCGATCGTCTCCACGACGCCCTGCGAAGACATGACGATGATCTGGACGTCGGATCGAGAAAGTCTCATCGTCAACTCCGATCCATCGGGTGCCGGCACGTCGCACAACGTCGAGCCAATTCCTGACGAGGGCACCGAGATCACGGCATGACGTTACCACCGACGATCCACACGCTACGAGAGGCGCTTCGGGAAGGTCGCCATCAATGGTCTCGCGAAGCGGCGGAGCGGTTGCTTTCGGATGCGCCCGACGACGTGGACCTCCTCGAAATCGCCGCACTCGCCGCGGAGACCGGTGGCGATCCGGCGGGCGCAGAACGCCATTTGCGCCATCTGGTCGCGGTCGCGCCCGAGGCGCGATGGGCGCGCGACGACCTGGCGCACCTGCTGCTGCGACAGGGAAAGGTGGAGGAGGCGGAAGCGGTGGCGTGCGCGACACTGGCGCTCGATGCCGACGACCCGGCGGCGCATGCGTTTCTCGGCCAGCTTCTGATCCGGCGCGAGCGGCTGCACGAAGGGGCGTGGCATCTGCGCACGGCGCGGCGACGGCTGTCGCCGCAGGGCGCTGCCGCACTGGCGCCGGCTCTGGGCCAGGCGATGGTGCGGATCGGAGATCTCGACGACGCCGCGCGACTGGCCGCCGAAGCGCCCGTGTCGCTGGAGGCCGCGTTGCTCGCCACCGAAATCGCCGAGCAGCGAGGCGATGCCGACGGCGCCATGACGGCATTCGACCAGGTGCGGCGACGGGCGAATGGGCGAGATGTCACGCTGCTGGCGGCGCGGGTGCTTGCGATCGGTACACGGTGGCGAGACGCGCTCACGTCCCTCGATCGACTGCCCGACGATGCCGGTGGCGCGGCGTTGCTGTTGCGCGGGCGGCTGCGTGAGCGCGCCGGGCGTCATGCCGACGCGTGGGCGGATTTCGTCGCCGGAAAGGCACGACTGGCGCGTGCCTACGATCAGGATGCCGCCGACGCCCATTTCACGGCACAGCGACGATGGCCGGTCGGGCTACCGGCGGCGGAGCGGCGGTCCGACGTCGCGCAGCCGATCTTCGTCATGGGGATGCCACGCTCGGGGACGACGTTGGTCGAGCACATGCTGTCGGCGCATCCCGATATCCAGGCGGGCGGCGAATTGCCGTTCGTCGCGGAGTTGCGCGGATTTGCGGGTGCGCTGCTGGGCAGCGACGCGCCCCTCGCCGAGACGATCGCGCGGTTGCGCGTGGCGGACCGGCATCATCTGCCGGCGGTGTTCCGCGACTTCTATCTCGCCCGAGCCGCGGTCCGTGGGCTGGGCGGAGACGCGCGCTTCTTCACCGACAAGATGCCGCTCAATGAGGTCGATGCGCCGCTGATCCGGCTCGCCTTTCCCGAGGCGCCGTTGATCCTGGTCCGGCGGCACCCGCTGGACGTGCTGGTGTCGATGATGGCGCACGACATGACGCATGGCGGCAATTGCGCGTACCGGATCGAAGATGCCGCACACCAGCTCGCGGGCGTGTCCGCGCTCCTTGCCTGTTACCGCGAGCGGCTGTCGATCCAGCCGCTCATCGTGCGGTATGAAGATCTGGTCGCCGATCCGGTGCGCGAACGGGCGCGGATGATGGCGGCCATCGGGATCGCCGAACATCCCGCACAAGCCGCCTTCCATCGCCAGACGCGTCACGCCCCTACCCCCAGCCACGCGCAGGTGCGCGAGCCGGTGCACGATCGATCGGTGGGGCGTTGGCGCCACTACGCCGCCGAACTGGCATCGATCGTGCCGGTGGTCGCCGACGCGATCGGGCGCGACGGCTATACGATCTGACCCGTCAGGGTCAGACGCGCAGATACCAGCCGCGCTTGTCCATATAGGCGATCGGATACCAGACGATCGCGACGAACAAGGCCACCGGCGCGAGCGCCGCGATCTGCGTTCCCGTGACCGGCGCCAGCCATTTGAACGGCAATTGGATCGCATCGCCAGTGAGGATGATCGAGGCGACCTCGTGCAGCACGTAGGCGGCAATGGCGTTGCGCCCGAAGCTGCCGAACAGGTCGCCCTTGCGCGCCGGGCGATCGTCGCGATCGAACCAGTAATGGAACAGTCCGAGCAGCATGATCGTCAGCCCGGTCGACAACAGTACGAAGCTGCTGGTCCACAGGTTCTTGGCGATCGGGAAAACGACGCCCCATGCCAGCCCGGTGACGATCCCCGCCAGCCCCGCGATCAGCAGGGTCTTGGCAGTGCGCATCACGGGCAGGCCACGACGAAGGACATCACCCGCCAGCGTGCCCAGCAACGCCTGCGCGACCGCGGGCAAGGTGCCGAGCAGCCCCTCCGGATCGTAACCGAACGCTCCCTTCACGTAGCGCCACTCACCGAACACGATACGGTCGACCCATGAGACGAAATTGTGCCCCGGCACCCACAGGTCGGTCGCGCCGCCGCCCGGAACCGGTAACAGGCACAGCATCCAGTAACCGATCAGCAGCCCGCCGGCGGCGATCGCGCGCGCGCGCATCCCCATCCGCGGATAGAGCAGCGCGCAGATCGCGAAGACGATCCCGATCCGCTGCAACACGCCCGGCAGCCGCACGCCATATTTATGGAAATCGGCGAGGAAGAACATGTGGCCGAGCAGCAACCCGATCAGGATCAGTCGCACCGCGCGCGCCAGCACGCGCCGGGTCGCCGCCACGCCGCCGGCATCGCCACGCGCCGACACGGCGATGGACACGCCGACCATCGTCAGGAACGCCGGAAAGACCGTGTCGGCGAGCGTGAAGCCCGCCCAATCGGCGTGGAGCAGCGTCGCGAACACCGGCTTGTCGAGCGATTGCACGCCGGCGGTGGCGTTGACGGTGATCATCCCCGCCACCGTCACACCGCGCAACAGGTCGAGCGAGCGGAGCCGCCGCCCGGCGCGATCATGCGGATCGCGCGGCCCCGTCGCGACGGGGCCCGGCGATGTCTCAACGGCTGTGGTCATCCAAGCCTCCCTTCCCTTCGCCCAGCCCTCAATAGGTCACCCGCAGGCCGAGATAAAAGGTCCGCCCATTGTCGTAATAGGAACGCGGGATCGCGCGATCGCCGACGAAGTAATAGAGTTTGGCGTTGGTGATGTTCTGCGCGTCCGCGCTGAGCGCGAGATGCGGCGTGACATGCACCAGCAACGACCCGTCGAGCTGGCCGAAGCCGTCCTGCCACATCGCCGTCGCGCGATCGATCCCCGAACGGAATTTGGAGCGATAGCTGTAGGCGAAGCGCGTGCTGACGAGGTCGTTCTCGAAATAGCCGGTCAGGTTCCAGGTGTGTTTGGAGTTCCCGTCGATGTCGCGGCCCAGCCGGTCGCCCGGGGCAACGGAGTCCCTGTTCCGTTTGGCGTCCGAATAGGTGTAGTTGGCGATCACCCCGAACCCACCCCAGATCGGCTGCTGCCAGTTGATCTCCGCCCCCTTGTTGACGCCGCCGCCGCCGTTGACCGGTTCCTCGACGAGGAAATAGGCGCCATTGGGATGCAGGACGGTGCGATAGAAGCGCCGGCTGGTCGTGGTGGTGATGTAGTTCTTGATATCGAGCGCGAAGATCCCGACCGAAAACAACGACTGCGGCGCATAATAGAATTCGGCCGCGAGGTTGAACTGCCAGGCGCGGAACGGATCGAGCCGCGGATTGCCGCCCGCGCTACCCGACAGGCTGAGATCGTCGACCGAGAAGGCTCCCGCCAGCTGCGCATAGCCGGGGCGCGACATCACCTTGGCCACCGCGCCGCGCAGCAGCAGCTTGTCGGTGGCGTTGTAGGTCAGGTTGGCGCTGGGCAGCACGTCCCAATAGGCGCGCCCGTCCTTCACCTCGCCGAACTCGCCGAACTTGTTGATGATCGTCGGGGTGACGTTCGGCGAATATTGCAGCGTGTCGATGTCGGTGCGCACCGAACGCAGGCCGATGTTGCCGCGCCAGTTTCGGTCGTTGCCGACCCGCGCCATCGCGTAAAAGGCGGTATCGTCTTCCTTCACCGAGAAACTGGACGGCGGGTAGAACGCCTCGCTGGTGCCGCCGCGCGTCTTCAGCACCTCCTCGACCTTGCCCAGATCGGCAAGCGAGTAGCGCGACGGCTGTCCGATCCGGCGGTTGAAATTGCCGGGCGTGGTCGCCCCGGCGAAGACGTCGGCCAGCCCGATCTGGTTGGTGCCCGACGCGCCGAACTCGGGATCGACCGCGGGCGTGTCGTTGCCCGCCCACAGGATGCCGGTCGCGTTCACCGCGCGCTTGTGGCTGGTGAAGCGCGCGCCGGTCTTGATCGCGCGCAGCCACCCGGAGTCGGCGAATTCCTGTTCGAGATCGATCTGACCGTAGAATTCCTTGTCGGGCGAGACCGTCGACCCGCCCCACGTGCCGCTGAAGTAATTCTTGAGGTACGCCGGCGACGTCGGGTCGGTCGGCAGCCCCGGATAGCCGAGCGTCGCCCCCTTGCCCTGGATCGCGTAGCTCATGCCGGTCTGCCAATAGCTTTCCCAGGCACGTTCCTTCGTGGTCTCGCCGCGCCCCTCGGTATAGCCGACATTGGCGTGGACGGTCATGCCGTCGGCCGGGCGCCATTTCGCCTCCAGCGTGCCGTTCCACGTCGACGAGAATGCGGTGCGGAAGATATCGTCCTGCACGCGACCGAACGCTGGCGTGCCCCCCGCCCCCGTCGCGCCCCACGCCGCCGAGGTGAGATAGGTGACCCCGCCATAATCCTTGGTGGTATATTGGCCGAGCGCGTAACCCGGCATTCCCGGCGTCGAATTCTCCGCCACCAGCTTGCTGACCCACGCCATGCCGTTCACGTTGACGTTGTTCGCGCTCATGCGGGTGTAGAGGCCGGTCGCGGTCAGTTCGAGCCGGTCGGTGGGCTTGAACTGTACCGAGAAGGTGCCGCCCTTGCGGATCCGCTCCTGCGTGAAATAGGCGTCGCCGATCAGCACCGGATAGGCGACGTCGACGCCGCTGTTGTTGAAATTCTCCTGCGTCGAATAGCCGAGAAATTCCTGCCCATCGCGGCGGAAGGACCGCGCCTCGTAGAAGCCGGCGACCAGCACGCCCAGCGTCCCGGCCTTGTTCTTCCAGCTCGTCACCGCCGACACCTGCGGCTTCCACTTGTCGGAGAGGTCGTTGTACGCGCCCTGCGCGGTCAGGTTGAACGTCCCCGACGGAAGATCCAGCGGCAGGCGGCTGTGAACGTTGATCGTGCCGCCGATTCCGCCTTCGGGGATGTCGGCCTGTGCGCTCTTGTAGACTTCGAGGCTGCCGACGATCTCCGAGGGAAACATGCTGAAGTTGAAGCTGCGCCCGCCGTTCGCCTGATCGAGCACGAACCAGTCGCCGGTCGCCAGACTGTGCCCGTCGAGCAAGGTCAGGTTGAGTTCGGGATCGGTGCCGCGGATCGACACCGACTGGTTCTCGCCGAAGCCGCCGCCCGCCGATGAGCCCGTGACGACGTTGACGCCGGTCAGCCGGCCGAGCGAGTCCGCGACGTTCTTGTCGGGAAACTTGCCGATATCTTGGGCGGTGATGACTTCGGACACCATGTCCGACCGCCGCTTCTGGTTGAGCGAGGCCTCGATCGAGGCGCGGATGCCGGTGACGACGATGTCGCCATCGGTGTCGCCGATCCCGCTGCGGATCTGCCCGACGGGGGGCGCATCCTGCGGCTGATCCGACGTCGCGATCGACGGCGCTTCCTGCGCCAGCGCCGGCGTGGCCACTGCAAAGGCCAGCAGGCTGGCCGACGACAACACGCCCCTCGCGATCATGACTGCCCCCATCATTTGTGTTGTTTTGGTATCAATCGGCAGATCGCCCAGCGCGCGAAGCGCGGAGGTCCGCTCGTAATTGTCGATCAAAAAACATCGATCTTGCGCACTTTGCAAGTGCAAACGTTACCTGATTGTGTCTGATTGTATCCCGAGGTGCCGTTTTGGTATTGCTCGCGCTGCTTCGCGGTACGGGGAACGCGGTCCTATCTGGCGGGTAGGCGGCGGAATTAGCTGGAGGAATTCACGAATGCTGGTGACCGCGCTGCTGATGGCCTCTACCGCGCCCGCCGGCTCGGCGCTCGAGCGGCTCGCCGCCGGATTGGGCTACCGCGTGACGGTGATCGACAACCGACCGGCCGACTGCCCGCCACTGCCGCTCGATCCCGCCGTCGCGCCGCCCGTGCCGTTGCCTCCCCGCAGGTGCATGGTGCTCGACATCGACCTCGACATGCCTGCGAACGTGGCCGCGCCCGCCGGGCTGGAATTGCGCACCAGCTTGATCGGCAGCGTCCTACGGCTCGACAGCCCGGACTTCACCAGCCGGGTGGAGAACGGCGACGTGACGATTTTTGCGTTGAAGCCGGGGCGGACGCTGGTGCCCGGGCGGCATTATCGCATCCGCATGACCGCCAGCGTGCCGTTCTTCTCGCGCGCGTTCGTGCTGCCCAATGCCGTGCTGGCGGCGCCAGGCGTCGCGCCTGCCGTGATCGCCGCGACGCGGCCCGGCACCGATCCCGACACCGGGCTGGAGACCCTGCCCTTCGTCGCGCCGATGACCGACGAGCCACGGCTGGCGACCGCGGCGGCGGTCGATCGCAATGTCTGGCTGACCCCGGAACGCGCCTTCGCGCGCTACGCCGCACGCGGCACCGCAGCGGCGCCCGACATCGTCATCCTGCCCAAGCCCGTGCAGGCGACACGCCCCGACGGCGCGACACTCGACCTGTCGCGGGGCGTTCGACTGGCGTTGCGGGGCGGATCGCGCACCGCGCTGATCCCGGCGCTGGCCGGGCTCGCGAGGGTCGGCGTCGGATCGGGCGCGGTGCCGCTGTCGATCGCGATCGGCGATCCGTCGATCGCCCCCGAGGGATATCGGCTCGACGTGGCCGCGACCGGCATCCGCATCGCTTCGCACGACGTCGCAGGGGCCAGCTATGCGCTGCGCTCGCTGGCGCAACAGGCGGCGCATGAGCGACTGCGGATGAAGCCGCTGACGGTCGTCGATGCGCCGCGCTACGGCTATCGCGGGCTCCATGTCGATCTCGCGCGCAATTTCCATGGCCGCGACGAGATCCTGCGCATCGTCGAGCAGATGGCCGCGCTCAAGCTCAACACGCTCCACCTGCATCTCGGCGATGACGAAGGATGGCGGATGGAGATCCCCGCACTGCCCGAGTTGACGCAGGTCGGCGCCTATCGCTGCCTCGATCTGTCCGACGCGACCTGTCTCCAACCGCAATTGGGCGCCGATCCCGCGCGCGACGCACCCACCAACGGCTATCTGACCACCGGCGACTATCTCGCCATCCTCGCAGCGGCCAAGGCGCGACAGATCACCGTGGTGCCGTCGTTCGACATGCCCGGCCATTCGCGGGCGGCGATCAAGTCGATGGAGGCGCGCTACCGGCGCCTGGCGGCGGCGGGACGACTTGCGGAGGCCGAGCGCTTCCGGCTGGTCGAACCCGGCGACACCACCCGCTACGCCAGCATCCAGAACTACGACGACAACACGCTGAACGTTTGCATCCAGCAAACCTATCGCTTCGTCGACACGATCGTGTCCGCCATGGCCCGGTTGCACCAACAGGCCGGCGTCCCGCTGCGCCTCTACCATATCGGGGCCGACGAGACCGCGGGGGCGTGGCGCAACTCACCGGCGTGCCGCGCCGAGGCGGCGCGGACCGGCACGCCGGTCGCCAATCTCGGCGCGCGCTTCGTCGAGCGCGTCGCGACGATGCTCGCCGCACGCGGCATCCACGCGGGCGCCTGGAGCGACGGGCTGACTCATGCCGATCCGTCCGCGTTGCCGGCGCAGACTCACTCCTACATATGGGGCGGGCTGTTCGATCGCGGGGTGGCGGAGGCGCACGCGCAAGTCAATCGCGGCTGGCCGGTCATCCTCTCGATACCCGACGTCACCTACCTCGACATGCCGCAGGCGGTGTCGCCCGACGAGCCAGGCGCGACGTGGGCGACGCGCGAGATCGACCTGTTCCGGCTCTATGCGTTCATGCCCGGCAATCTGCCCGCCAACGCCGCGACGATCACCAACATCCTCAACCAACCGGGTGTGATCGACGATCGCACGCCGCTGACGCCGGGCCATCAGGTGGCAGGCATCCAGGGGCAGTTGTGGAGCGAAATGGTCCGACGCGATTCGCAGATGGACTATATGCTGTTCCCGCGGCTGTTCGCACTGGCGGAGCGCGGCTGGTCGCGCGCCGCATGGGAGCCGGCATACGTGCCAGGTGCCGCCTATAGCTACGGCGATGAACGGGTCGACCACAGCGCGATGCTGGCGGGCTGGCGTGATTTCGCGGCGCGGGTCGCAGAGCGGCTTCCGGCACTCGACCGGGACGGCATCACCTATCGACTGACCCCGCCGGGGGCGCGGATCGTCGACGGCCGGCTGGAGGCGAACAGCGAAACGCCCGGGCAGAGGATCGACTATCGCGCGGATGGTGCGGCGTGGGCCCGCTATGCCGCTCCCGTGGCGGTGACCGGAGCCGTCGATCTGCGCACCGTAACGGCCGACGGCAAGCGCGCCAGCCACACCGTGACGGTGCTGCCGGAACGTGCCGCGTGGCAGTGAACAGGTGGCGTGGTTTGGCCTCCGGCGTTTGGGACGGCCCGTCGAAGCGACCGCGCCGGACACGCTCACCGCGAGCTTGCGCCCTGCTCGTGCATCGGTCGGGTTCGCAGCGACCATAATACGCAGGTTCGTCGCACTGAAAAACCAACGTGCCGCACACCCTTTAGAAGCACGGCGCGGGTCGCTGTGTTACCTTTGACGGCACGACCATAGACCTTCCTAATTGATCGAGCGGGCGGCTTACCTCACGTCTGCGCGATGATCCCCGAAGATCTGCCAGAAATCAGATGCAGGTGGCTGACCGGAGAGCATACGTGCCCGTTCATGATCGAACTCGGCATCCGCCAAACGCACAAAAGCCCCGGACCGTGGGGTCTGGGGCTGATGTGATATCGTTGGTTGCGGGGACAGGATTTGAACCTGTGACCTTCAGGTTATGAGCCTGACGAGCTACCGGGCTGCTCCACCCC
>CAJYSA010000112.1 GCA_913777325.1 uncultured Sphingomonas sp.
ATACCAGCATCCCGATCTCGCCGCCTGACACACCGCCAAGCGAACAGCCTAGACCAACGGGATGAGGGGTCCCTTTTCGACGCCGATCACTCCGCTACCGGGGTCCCTTTTCCACGCCGATCCACACTTCAGGCCAAAGGCATCCAGCCCTGCATCCCGGGCCGCAGGTCGCGCAACGAGCCGGTCCGGTACGACAAGCGCCGCTACCGGCGCCGCAGTCGCATCGAGATCATGTTCGGCCGCCTCAAGGATTGGCGACGGATCGCCACCCGCTACGACCGCTGCCCGACCGCCTTCTTCTCCGCCGTCGCACTCGCTGCCACTGTCATCTTCTGGTTATGAGCAATGAGTCCTGACCCTAGCGGGCTCACACCCTATGAATACATCACCAAGATCTGGACGTCAGAGCCAGACCGGTTCATCGTCGACCCAATCCACCAGATGCCGGGACTGAACACCTAGCCAACTCGGACGATCTTTCACGCCCGGCTCGAGACCAATGCAGTCAATCCCAGCGTGCACTAGGCCATCAGATGCTCCTCGAGTGGTGGTATGGCGCGGACGTTCTAGCGCGCCATCGCATCGAGGACGGGGTCGCCTTCCGACGTGCGTTCGGCCTGTGGGAGGTAGACCTGCGGGCGGTATGCTTCGCGAGGCAGCCCGGTTACCGTGAAGAGCTGTTCGGTGCCGATGTCCACCTTGGCCGCAGAGCCCTCGATCGTCTCGTTGCTCCACGCACCCAGCAAATCGGCCAGATCGCTACCCACTGTCGTCGCTCCGATCGCATCGAAGCCGATCATCATTCCCTCGCCCATGCTGCCGGTCCAGCGACCGCCCGCAACGTACAGCTTGCCTACGTAGCGTGTCCCGAACGGCGCGACATATTCCATGAACTTGCGTGTCGGCCCCAGCATCCGTCCTTCGTAAGGGATGACGTGCATCTGGTAGGGGCGATCGTGATCGACGAAATGCCCCATGATGCCGCGGGCCACGCTCGTGTTGCCGCCACTGGGGGTGTTGCGCAGATCGATCAGCAAGATGTCCGTATCCGCCAGCGACGCAAGCGCCTTCGCAAAGGCATCGATCAGTTGTTGATTGCCCAGCGAGTTGTTGATGCGGATGATTCCGGTCCTGCCGCGCCGCTCGACGTCCAACAGTGGGCCATCCTCGACGCGCAGCGCCAAGTCGTTCGTCGCGGCCGATGCATAGGAATGTGTGCGATGGCCGTCGCGGAGCTCGATCGTGCGTCCCTGGTTGCGGTGCCCCGCCAGCGCCACGTTGAAGGCAAAGCCGATCTGTACGGGGCTGAGGTTCGCGAACGGGCGCCCTGTTATGGCCTCGATGGCCGCGCGGGGCGACACGCCATCGACACGCACGACCGACATGCCCGGTCGCATTCCCTTGAGCGCCGCATCTCCTCCTACGCGAACCTCGCCGATCAAGAAGTCCTTGTCCGTCCGCGTTGCCTTCGCCCGATCGGCAAAGGCGGCAAGGATCGCGTCCCCATCGATCCCCGGCCTGTCGAAATAACCGTAGTTTTGTTGCAGAAGCTGGACGAACGATGCCCAGCCCTTCGCCGCATCGAAGGCTGCGGCCGGCGTCGTAACCTCTTGTGCCAGGACCGGCGTTGCAGGCAGCAGCAACAGCGTGGCAAGGCAGACGATCGAACGGGCTGTCTTCATGACCGCTGCATTCAACAGCCGGGCGCTTATGGCAAGGTAGGCCGCTCGCATGTCGGAAATCGCGATCAACGTGTAGTCAGCGATGGCTCGGTCCAGCATGGCCTTCCGGGCGGGGCGGGCGCCGGATTGTGAGCCTCAGCGGTGCAGGCTCATTCATGTCTGGTCCGATCGACGACGTGGCCGTTCTTCCAGACCGAGACGATCCTGTGAGTAGCGGCGATGTCGCGTGTCGGATCACCATCGACCAGGATCATGTCGGCCTTGAGGCCAGCTGCGATGCGACCACGATCGGCAGTGCCGAAGAACGCCGCAGGAGCCGAGGTTGCCGCGACCAGCGCTTGCTTTGGCGTCAGGCCAGCACGGACCATCAGCGCCAGTTCGAGATGCAGCGATGCGCCGAACGCGGTCGTTGGATTCGGTGCGTCAGTTCCGGCGATGATCGTCACACCCGCCTTTGCGAGGCGCCCCGTATTCGCCGAGGCGATCTCGAAGTCCTTCAGACGCGGGTACGTCCACACCAGCCCAAGCATGCCGCGCTGTCTTGCGCTCAGATAGGGTGCGACCGAGGGGTCCGCCGCCAAACGGCGCGCATCGTCCGCGCCGGCTAAACCGGCATAGGTGGCGAGCGTCGCGGTCTGCGCTACGCCGCGCGCCTTCATCTCCGCCACCAGGGCATCATCGATGGGGACGTCACACACCGCGTGTTCGAGCGCATTTGCGCCGTTCATGACCGCGATGCGGGCGTCAGCGAGCTGCTGGACGTGCACGACCACCGGCTTACCTGTCGCTCTGGCAGCGGCCAGAACGACCGCGAAGCGCTGCGGTGAGAACGCGGGTAAACTCGCGGGGCGGTCTGGCCGGGCACCATCGTCCTGAAGCACCTTGATATAATCTGACCCGGCCTCAATTCGGGCGCTCATGAACGACGCCGGATCATCCCTAGGCGCAAGCGTCGGAGGAAGCGCTGTCCCCTTGGGCATATCGCTGAACAGTTCGAGTGGATGGCCGCCTGGTGGGGTCGCGCCGATGCCGGCCGTAAAGGTGTCGGCCTCACCGACCTGAGCGAACGAAGTGCGTTGCTTGCGCCAGTGGTCGATCGTCGCGCGATCAGCGAGCGAGTACATGTCGAAGACCGTCGTCACTCCGAAGCGTAGCGCGTCGGCTTGTGCTCCAGGGAAGGCGTGGACGTGGCCGTCGATCAGGCCGGGAATCAGTACCCGACCACCCGCATCGACAAGTTCGACGCCGCTCGGTGCTACCACCCGCCGAGCGACGGACGCGATACGCCCATCCCGCACCAGCACGTCCCTCAGACCCAGCATGCGGGTGCCGTCGAACACCCGGGCTCCGCGAATAAGAACGCTGCCATCTCGGGCCTGCGCTGATGTTGCCGCCATCACCGTGGCCACCATCACCGCCAGATATGCCCCAAGTCTCATGCCGACCTCCCAAATTCCATCGGCGCTACGGAGCCCGGCGGCGGGATGCGGGCAAGCGTCGTGGCCTGACCCGTGCGGCGGGCGGCGTAGATCGTGCCGGCTAACGTCGTGCTGCGGCCAGACGCGCCTCAAGCACGGCTCGGTAGGAGCGGCTGAGCGGCACGATCGCGCCACTGGAGAGCCGGATATCGCCGTCGCCGTTGCGCCGGTCGGCGATCGCGGCAATCCGGTCGACCCGGATCAATGCCGAGCGATGGACGCGGACAAACGCAGGCCCAAGGCGATCGAGCAGATCGGTGATTGGCGTCCGCAACAGATGCACGTCACCCCCCGCATGAATGCACAGGTAGTGGCCTGCAGCATCGACCCGCTCGATCGCATCAAGCGCCACGAAGATGGTTCGGCCACCGTCGCGTATCTCCAGGTGCGCCGGCACGGTCGCTTCTATCGCCGGCGGATGAAGGAGGCGCCGCACGCGGGCAAGCGCACGATCCACGTCCGCCGGTGTGGCCGGCTTCAGCAGATAGTCGATCGCTGCCACGCCGAAAGCGCGCAGTGCGTGCTCATGAAAGGCGGTGAGGAAGACGAGCGCCGGGCGCGGCTCGCACAGACGTTCAGCAAGCATCAATCCGGTGCCATCGGGCAGCTGTACGTCGAGGAAGGCAAGGTCGGGGCGCATCGCCTCCGCCCTGGCTAGCCCTTCTTGCAGCGTCGACGCCTCTGCGACCACCTCGACGTCGTCATGCATCAATAGCAAGCGGCAAAGTCCGGCCCGCGCCAGCGGCACGTCTTCAACGATCAGCGTCCGGATCACGACTCCAGTCTACCATCGACGTGAGGTATGTCGATGCGCACCACAAAGCGGTCCGGACGCCGTTCCGCTGTCATCGTTCCCGATCCATCATTCCACGCCGTCAGCCGCTCGCGGACCCCCGCCACCCCTGAGCCAAGGCCGCGCGAGGACAGGTTCGCGTCCGCGACCGCGTTCGCGATCTCGATAACAAGCCGACCATCGTCAACATTGCCCGTGATCGTCAGCCAGCCGCATTCGGCCATCCGGCTCAATCCATGCACAAACGCGTTTTCGGCCAACGGCTGAAGGATCAAGGCAGGCACCAGTGCCGTCCAGGCTTGGTCCGACATCGTCATGCGTACATCCAGCTCAGCGTGCAGCAGCAACCGATGCAGTTCGATATGATCCTTGGTGAGGGCAACCTCCTCGGCCAAGGTCGACTCCTCCGCGTCGTTTGCCAGTGTCGTGCGGAGCACGTCCGCCAAACGCGCAATCGCGTTCTGTGCCGCTGTGGCGTCACGATGGGCAAGCTCGGCGACTGCGCCCAGAGCATTGAAGAGAAAGTGAGGATTGATCTGCGCACGCAACGTTTCGAGGCGCGCCCTGGCGAGCATCCGTTCCCGGTGGCGAGTCCGCTCTATCCAGACGAGCGTCTGCCCGACGCCGACGACTGCACAGTAGACCGGGACCGAGAAGAAGGAAGTGATCGCAACACCGGTAGCCAGTTGGACCATCGACGATGGTGCTCGACTGCCCAACGCCAATTCAAGAGTCACCTCTAGGCCGAGACCGACCGAAGTGATTGTCGGAATGACGATGATCCCGGCCAGACCGAGGAGCGGGAGCGACCGTGCCGTTCGGCCGGGCATCAGCGGCAACCCCGCGCTCAATCTCAGTATCGTCGGCGTCGACAACGCCCAAGGTAGGAAGAACACTGCCATCGCGCCAAGCGTCTCTGGCAGCGACGCACGCCGTCCCTGTGTAGCGCCAACCAACCAGACCGCCGGTGCATAGGCGAGTGCGACGACTGCCCAGCCCGCCGCAATCGTCCGCTTTGCGGGCATGAGACCTGCCGATAACATTCCGTCGCACATGCCTCTTAGTGCATCATCGCGGCAGCTAGTACGACGCGCCTTCGCTGCGCAACGATAGCCTGAGAGCATTGCTGGTCCGCAGCGCCTGCCTCGACCCATAACCGCACCGTCTCATGGCGGATGTCGATCCCGCGCTCGAACAGCAGGTCCTCGACGTTACGCAGGCTTAGCGGAAAACGCACGTACATCAGCACCACCAGCCAGATCACCTCCGGCGAGGAGTTGAAGTAGCGGAACGGCGAGGCGGGCTTGCGCGGGCGGGGCATGATCCCGCCCTACCCTGCCCCGATTACCAGCCGATGCATTTGGTTTGACGGCCCCCGTCGGCGCCGCCGTCTTCGAACGCCAGCAGCGCGCCCTGCTCGCCCGGCCTGACATCGCCCCCGCGATCGCAGCCGTCCGCGTCCCTACGCTGGTCGCGGTCGGCGAGCATGATCGCATCTGCCTGCCCGCCGATGCCCGCGAACTGTCCAATCGCATTCCGGATGCCCGCTTCTGCCCAATCCGCAACTGCGGACATCTGGCCCCGCTCGAGTGCCCCGGCGAGGTCACCCCGCTCTCGCGAGACTGGCTGCATAGCTGAAACGACGAGGATGGGCGAGTTGCGCCCTGCAGTCCTCGAGAGGGCCCGATCTGGACCGATCATTCAGGCCACGGTGGACTTGCGAACAATCAATCGCGGTTCCAGCCGCAAATCCTGCGGGGTCGCGCCGGTTCCGGTGCTCAGATCAAGAACACGTCTCGCCGCCATATTTCCCAGCCGATGACTGCTCTGGTCGATCGATGTCAGCGGCACCCGGAGATAGTCCGCATAGCGCAGATTGCCGCAACCGATGAAGGCGATGTCCTGCGGAATGCGCAGACCCGCCTGCATCGCGGCTTCCATGGCACCGATGGCGGACAGATCATTGTAACAGAAAACCGCATCCGGGGGCGCGCGCAGGGACAGCAATTCCTGCATGGCGTGGTAGCCGGTGGCATCACCGCTTTCCTCAAACCCATCGCGCATGACCACGCGCTCTTCGGGAAGTTCGATGCCCGCCGCCGCGAGCGCGCGCTGGAAGCCTTTGAGCCGGTCCGCCGTGGGGCTGATGCCACGCCCGCCGATATGGGCGATCCGTCGGCGGCCGATGCCGGCCAGATGGCGCGCCGCCAGTTCCCCGACCGTAAGATCGTTGGTTCCCACGAAATCCATCGGCACGTCAGGAAAGTGGCGATCGACGAGCAGCACCGGCGTGGAGGTCTCCGCCAGCGCCGTGGAGGGATGCGTCGCCGGGCGACACGATGCTACCAGCAAGACGTCGACGCCGCGCGCCAGAAGGGTCTTGATCTCCTGTTCTTCGATCTCCGGATCGTCTTCGGAAGAGGCCAGGACCAGAACCAGGCCTTCCGAGCGCAGCGCCCCGGCCAGGGATCGGGCGAACTCACCGAAAAAGGGGTGGATCAGATCGGGTACGACAAGTCCGATCGCATGGGAACGTCCGCCCGCCAATGCCCGGGCGAGCATGTTGGGCTGATAATTCAGCTCGCGCATCCGCTTCAGCACGCGCTCGCGGGTTTTGTCGCCGATGTCGGTTCGGCCGCGCAAGACCTTGGAAACGGTAACCGTCGAAACGCCGAGATCGCGGGCTATGTCTTTGAGCGTGACGGCCATTGGGGAAGCTTTTCAACAGTGCTGCAACGGATGTTCGCCCATTCGCATACTCCCCCGACCGCGGCCCGGCAGCGGTTTAGTTGAACCGCGTGCGGGTCCACAATGCCCAGCACCCTGCCGTCAGCGTCGCCAGCAGCATCACGCAAAGCACGACGGCCCATTCCCAGTTCATCGCAAGCGGCGGCACAACCGCATCCGCGGCGAGCCAAACGAAGAGCGAGACGGCGATGGCCACGATGGCGCAGTCCCACCAGCGCCGCTTGCCAGACGCTGTGGCGCCCTCGCCATATTGCGCCTTTAACGCATCATCATGGTCGAGACCATAACGGTCGCATTCGCGTCGCAAGGCGGTATCGCGGCTACCCATTTCATCCGCACCCGCTGCCGCCGTGCTGATGGCGAGCGCCCCGAGGATCATGAGCAGCGAACCGCCGACGACCAGCCCGATATGCGATCGGTCGGCCGCCGCCAGTTCGCCGAACACCAGCGCCCCCCACGCCAATCCCCACAGCTGATTGGTATTGGACAGCGGGATGCCGCGGCTGATGCCGAGATATTTGGTGGCATATTGCTGAAACAGGTCCCCGATCACCCAAACGAAGCCGCCCAGAAACAGCCAGAACAGCACCTCACGGTGGTGCAGAAGCTGCAGCGCGGAGGAATTGGGGCCGCCGTCGAAACACCAGGTCAAGACGAGCATCGTGCCCAGTTCGCCAAGGGTGAAGATCGTGACGAACGACAGCGGGCCCATTCCGCTTAGATAGGCCTTGCGGTAGGGGACATACATCGTGCCCCACATCAGGCTGGCGCCTGCTGCCGCAACGAGGCCACGGGCGGCGTGCGGGGATGCGCCCGCGTCGCGCAGCGTGCTGAAGCCCAGCATGATGGCGGCGGCGATGATCGACAGCGTGCCGAGCACCACCTTGCCGGTGGTGCGGGCGCCTGCCCCGCGCATTTCGCGGAACAGCAGGCAGCCCCACAGCAGCCCGATCAGCGAATTGGTGTTCCACAACGGAAACGCGGTCGCGAGGCCCACATCCCGGATAGCGAATATGGTCAGCGTATTGGCAACCGCCCACAGCGCGCCGGCCATCAGCCCCCAGAGGATAAGGTGCGGCTTCGACGCGATATCCGAGAACACGAAGCCCGTGCCCTTCATCAGGGTCGGGAAGGTCCAGCGCGCCGTGAAGACACCCGCCACCATGCACAGGGATATGGCAAAGGGAGAAAACCCCGCTGTCACCAGCTTGGTCGGCGCTTCCGCCGCGCCTAGCCACGCGCCCGCAGCCAGGCCGCACAAGACGCCCAACAGGTGTTGCGGATTGGCCGACGCCGCGGCCGTCTTTTGCGAAGACGCCATCACGGCGCTCCTTTCGTTTGTGGGATTTATAGCTTTCGGACGGCGTGTCTTCAGTTGATCGCCGCAAGAAGAAGGATGCCGCCGGCAAGAACCAGCACGGGGATCCAGAACTGAATATCCGTCAAGACTGCGCGTAATATGGACGGACGCGTCCCCTGCCGTTCGTTCATCCGCATCCTCGCTCCCTATCCGATCCCTCCCTCTCTCTGCGGGGAGACTGGATCACCCGTGAAGCGTTACCCATAACGTTGGAGGTGTCAATGCGCTGTCACCCGGGCAGGAAAGCGGGTGTTGAGCTATGGGATGATTTGCGATATCCGGTTACGTAACCGATAACGTTGGCCAGCCAGGCCAAGACCGGAGGATGCGGACCGATGGGTGCAAGCGCCACGCAGGCTGTCGATGAAGCCCGTTACAGGGAAGGCAAGGCCGAGGACGAGTTTCGTCAATATGACGCGACCGTTGTTCCGCATGTCGCCCAGTTCTACCGAACCAATCATGAACGGATGACGCTCGACTACGTGCTGCGCAAGGAGGTCGAATATTTTGGCCTGACGCGCGGTGAGAAGTCGATCTGGGAGGCGGCCGAGTTCCTGAACGCGCTGGTCGACGAGAGCGATCCGGACACTGATTTGTCACAGACCGATCACCTTTTGCAGACATCGGAAGCGATGCGCCGCGACGGGCAGCCGCGCTGGATGATCCTGACCGGCTTTCTGCACGATCTGGGAAAATGCCTGTGCCTGTGGGGCGAGCCGCAGTGGGGCGTGGTCGGCGACACCTATCCCGTCGGTTGTGCCTGGTCGGAGCATATCGTCTTCCACGAATATTTCGCGGGCAACCCGGATCGTCACGTCCCGGAGTATCAGACGAAATATGGAATTTACGAACCCAACTGCGGCCTCGAAAATGTGCACATGTCGTTCGGACATGACGGCTATATCGGCGAGGTGATGAAGCCGTATCTGCCGGATGAAGCCCTCTATATGTTGCGCTTCCACTCGTTCTATCCGTGGCACAAGCACGGCGCGTACGATCATCTGTGCAATGACAAGGATCGCGCGATGATGAAGTGGGTACTGGAGTTCAACAAGTACGACCTGTACTCCAAAGGCCATGCCAAGCCAGATCTAACTCAACTAAAGCCGTATTACGACGATCTTTTCGCCGAGTTCCTGCCCGCAAAGATCGCTTGGTAGCCGCTTCATCGGACTGGGTTCTTCCAATCGTCGAGGGCAATGGCTTTTCCGGGTGCCTTCGAGGCACGTGCATATGGCCGATCGAAGGCGCGCTTCTTGCCGCCCCTTTACCTGCTGTTCAGCGGGCAGAGGGGCGCTTACCTCAGGAAATATCCAGCAAGCTCGCCGTCGCGGCAGCGTGACCTGCATGGCTCGAGCCACCGAGATCACCAATCCTGCGCCGCTCTCGAACAGACTGGGACGTTGATTTAATAGTGCCATCGGTCGTATTCGGCCTGACGCTGGACACGCTACGCTGTCGCGGCGGCGGTGCTCTATAGGCGGGCTGCAAAACCAGCAACTGGACGCACCTCTTCAACGGCCGGCATGCGTCAGGAGGCGACGACTCAACCAGCTTCAAATCGGCTCGTCATACAGCTTGAGGCTGGCATAGGCGACCGCGGTGACGATGACGTGCTCCCCATTTTCAGGCCGCTGATAAGTTAGCTTCGTTGTCCTCATGCCGGTGGCGTGGGCGGTTTGTAAACTCGGCGGGTGCCATGCCGCCGAGGCTGCTGTGCGGACGCACGGTGTTGTAGTCGGTCCGCCATGCCTCGATGATCCGTCTCGCCGCAGCCAGCGAGGGGAACAGGTGCTCGTTCAGGCACTCGTCGCGCAAGCGACCATTGAACGATTCCACGAAGCCGTTCTGCTGCGGCTTGCCCGGCGCGATGTAATGCCACTCGACGCCGGTGTCCTGGCACCAGGCGAGGACGGCGTGACTGGTCAGCTCGGTGCCGTTGTCGCTGACCACCATGCACGGCAACCCGCGACGCTCGGCGATGGCGGTGAGTTCGCGGACGACACGCCGGCCTGACAACGAGGTGTCGACGATGCACGCCAGGCATTCCCGGCTGTAGTCGTCGATGACGTTGAGCAGGCGGAACCGCCGGCCGCAGGCCAATGCATCCGACACGAAGTCGAGCGACCAGCGGTGGTTGGGTTCCTGCGGGATCGCCATCGGCACCCGCGTGCCCAGCGCGCGCTTGCGCCCGCCACGCTTGCGCACCGTCAGCCGCTCCTCGCGGTAGAGCCGGTACACCTTCTTCAGGTTCATGCACTTGCCCTCACGACGCAGCAGGATCGCCAGCCGGCGATAACCGAACCGGCGACGCTCGTTGGCGATCTCGCGCATCCGCTCGCGGACAGCATCGTCCTTTCCGCGAAGCGGCTCATATTGCCATGCCGACCGATTGACCCCGATCCGCCTGCAGGCGCGACGCTCGGAGAAGCCGTGGTCGGTCATCAGCTTCTCCACCGCAGCGTAGCGATCCACAGACCGGGTCAGTTTTTTCCCAGCAGATCCTTCAGCGCCGACACGTCCAGCATCGACTCCGCCAGCAGCTTCTTCAGCCGCCGGTTCTCGTCCTCCAGCGTCCGCAACCGCGCCGCTTCTGACACGGTCATCCCGCCGTACTTCGACTTCCAGTTGTAGAACGTCGCACCGCTGATGCCGTGCTTCCGGCACAGCTCGGCAGTCTTCACGCCAGCCTCGTGCTCACGCAGCACGCCTATGATCTGATCCTCGGTAAAACGGCCTCGCCGCATCGCTCGTCTCCATCTGACCAGCTAACTTATCAGTGGCATGATTTCCGGGGCGCAGGTCAACGACCATGTGGTCACGAAGAGCACCGCAATCGACAGCACTTTACATCAAGGCACAACGCGCGGCCTTCGGCGGAAAAGGGGGCGCCAGACCCAGGCGATCGGTCGCTCGCGCGGTGGCTGGACGACCAAGATCCACGCGCTCACCGACGTTATCGGCCGTCCCTATGCGTTGATGCTGACGGCTGGCAACGTCAGTGACGTGAAGGCCGCACCGGTC
>CAJYSA010000113.1 GCA_913777325.1 uncultured Sphingomonas sp.
CGGATCGCCCACGCCCGAGCGGATGCCCGGCGTCGCCGCGCTCGCGCCGCCCGCCTGATCGACCACGCCCGTCTCGCCCGCGCTGCGCGCCGCCGGCCCGCCGAACAGCGCCTCGATCGCCTGCGCCTGCGGGTTGTTGCCCTGCGTGCGCGCCGCCCCCGGCTGCGGCGGGACCAACGCGAAGTCGGGCGGGATGATCAGCGGCGCCTGCCGCGCCACCGCGAATTCGTCGGGGCGCGCGCGATCGTAGCCGCGCTTGCCGCAGCCGGCGAGCAGCCCCAGCGCCGCCATCCCGGCCACCACCACCACAGACTTACGCATGGACATTCTCCGAAACATCGTCGCGCTTCTCGCGGATCAGGAGCGCGCGCACCAGCAGAATCAGCACCCCGATCGAGATCGCGGCATCGGCGACGTTGAACACCAGGAACGGACGCCATTCGCCGAAATGCAGGTCGGCGAAATCGATGACATAGCCCAGCCGGACGCGATCGACGATGTTGCCGATCGCCCCGCCCAGCACCATCCCCAGCGCGAGCTGGTCGACGCGCTTCTTCTCGCGGAACATCCACACCGCCACCGCCGCCGCGATCGCGCCGGTGAACGCCACCAGCAGCCAGCGTCCCGTGTCGGTCTCGGCGCGCAGCTTGCCGAACGACACGCCCTCGTTCTTGGTGAAGCGCAGGTCGAAGATCGGCAGCAGCGTGCGATACGCCCCCAGGAAATCGATGTGCAGCGGCCCGGTGACCAGCCACTTCACGAGCTGGTCGAGCGCGAACACCGCCAGCGCGATCGACAATCCGGCGCGCGGCGTCACGCCGCCGTCCCCGTCACGTCGGCGCATCGCGCGCACAAGGCGCCGTCCACCGTCACCTCGGGCAGGTGGCGCCAGCAGCGCCCGCACTTGTGATAATCGGTCCGCGTCACCTCGATGGTCGGCGCGGTCCCCACCTTCGCCACGATGAACACCTCCGCCAGCGCCGCGGCGTCCAGCGGCAGGTCGGGCACGGTCACTTCGGCTTCCAGGCTGGAGCGGATCGTCTTCTCGCGGCGCAGCGGCTCGATCGCCTCGGTCACGCGCTCGCGCAACTGCCGGATCGCCAGCCAGCGCTGCGACACGTCCTCGCCCGCCGGCGCGGGCAGTGCCGGCCATTCGAGCAGATGGACCGAGCTGTCCTCGGCGGGGAAGCGCGACTGCCACACCTCCTCGGCGGTGAACACCAGCACCGGCGCGGCATAGCGGACCAGCGCGTGGAACAGCACGTCCAGCATCGTGCGATAGGCGCGGCGCGTCACGTCGCCCGCCGCGTCGCAATACAGCGAATCCTTGCGCACGTCGAAGAAGAACGCCGACAGATCCTCGTTGCAGAAGTCGGTCAGTCGCCGGACGTAGCGGTTGAACTCATAGCCGTCCGCCGCCTCCTTCAGGTCGCGGTCGAGCGCGTGGAGCAGGTGGAGCATATAGCGCTCCAGCTCGGGCATCTCGGCGACCGGCACCCGCTCGGCATCGGTGAACCCGTCGAGCGCCCCCAGCAGGTAGCGGAAGGTGTTGCGCAGCTTGCGATACGCGTCCGACGACGTGGCCAGCACCTCCTTGCCGATGCGCACATCGTCGAAATAGTCGGTCGACACCGCCCACAGCCGCAGGATGTCCGCGCCCGATTCGCCGATCACCTTCAGCGGATCGACGACATTGCCGAGCGACTTTGACATCTTGCGCCCCTGCCCGTCCAGCGCGAAGCCGTGCGTCAGCACCGCGTCATACGGCGCGCGCCCGCGCGTGCCGCAGCTTTCCAGCAGCGACGACTGGAACCAGCCGCGATGCTGGTCCGATCCCTCGACATACAGGTTCGCGCGCGTGCCCTCGCCATAGCGCGCCTCGACCACGAAGGCATGGGTCGAACCCGAATCGAACCACACGTCGAGGATGTCGTTGACCGGCTCGTAATCGGCCAGGTCATAGCGGTCGCCCAGCAGCGCCTGGTGATCGGCGGTGAACCACGCGTCCGCGCCGCTGTCGCGGAAGGCGGCGATGATCCGCGCGTTGACGTCAGCATCATTCAGATACTGCCCGCTCTGCCGATGGACGTAGAGCGCGATCGGCACGCCCCACGCACGCTGGCGGCTGATCACCCAGTCGGGACGCCCCTCGACCATCGCGCGGATGCGATTCTCGGCGCGCGCGGGGATCCATTGCGTGCGGCCGATCGCGTCGAGCGCAAGTTCGCGGAGGGTGGCCCCATTTCGCCCACTCCCCACCGGGGAGAGGGTTGGGTGAGGGGCCGGGGTCTCACCGAGACCATCGCTCGCTGCGAGGCGCCGCCCCTCACCCAAACCCTCTCCCCGGAGGGGAGAGGGCTTCGAGTTGGCATCCCACGGCGCGCTTTGCGCGCCGACCTCCGCGGGCCGACCTGCCCCCGGCAGGTCCGCTTGTCCGCTACGGTCCATCGGGATGAACCATTGCGGGGTTGCGCGGAAGATCACCTTGGCCTTCGAGCGCCACGAATGCGGATAGCTGTGCGCGAAATCGTCGCTGGCAGACAGCAGGTTGCCCGTCGCGCGCAGGTCCGCACAGATCGGCCCCTCGGCGGCGACGAACTTCTTGTTGATGACGCTGCCCTGCCCGCCGAGCCATGCCCAGTCCGCGCGGTACATGCCCGCCCCGTCGACCGCGAAGACCGGATCGATCCCGTGCTTCTTGCACAGCAGGAAGTCGTCCTCGCCATGGTCGGGCGCCATGTGGACCAGTCCGGTGCCCGCATCGGTGGTGACGAACTCGCCCTCGAAGAACGGACGCGGCGTCGCGAAGAAACCGCCCAGGTGATGCATCGGATGCCGCGCGGTCGCGCCCTCCAGCACCGGTCCCTTGATCAGCGCGATGATCTTGCCCATCGGAATGCCGGTGCGCTTGGTGAAGGCGGGCATCAGCGGCTCGGCGACCAGATAGCGGCGGCCGTCATGCTCGAACTGCAGGTAATCGACCGCCGAACCGTAAGCGAGCGCCTGGTTGACCGGGATCGTCCACGGCGTGGTCGTCCAGATCACCGCCAGCGTGCCCGCCAGCCCCGGATATTCGGGGCAGTCGATCACCTCGAACCCGACGTCGATCTGCGTCGAGACGATATCCTCATATTCGACCTCGGCCTCGGCCAGCGCGGTCTTTTCCACCGGGCTCCACATCACCGGCTTCGCGCCGCGATACAATTGCCCGCTCTCGGCGAACTTCAGCAACTCGCCCGCGATCACCGCCTCGGCCTCGAACTTCATGGTCAGGTACGGATCGGCCCAGTCGCCCATCACCCCCAGCCGCTCGAACTCGCCCGCCTGCACCGCGACCCATTTCTCGGCATAGGCGCGGCATTCGGCGCGGAACTGCGCGACGGGCACCTGATCCTTGTCGAGCTTCTTGGCGCGATACGCCTCCTCGACCTTCCACTCGATGGGCAGGCCGTGGCAGTCCCAGCCGGGAACATAGGGCGCGTCATAGCCCATCAGGGTGCGGCTGCGGACGATCACGTCCTTCAGCACCTTGTTCATGGCATGGCCCATATGGATGTCGCCATTGGCATAGGGGGGGCCGTCGTGGAGGATGAAGCGCTCGCGCCCCAGCCGCTCGCGCCGCAGCCGGTCGTACAATCCGATCCGCTTCCACCGCTCCAGGATCGCGGGCTCCTTCTGCGCCAGCCCCGCCTTCATCGGGAAGTCGGTGCTGGGCAGGAAAACGGTGTCGCGCCAGTCGCGCGCGGTATCGGATGCGTCGGCCATATGTCCCCCCGCCTTAACCATCATCACGTCAGCGCGCCAGCAACTCGCGGGCGCGCGCGCAGTCCTTGTCCATCTGCGCGATCAGCGCATCGAGGCTGTCGAACCTCGCCTCAGGCCGCAGCCATTCGATCAGCTCGACCGCGATCCGCTGACCGTACAGGTCGCTGGAGAAGTCGAAGAAATACGGCTCCAGCAGCTCCTTGGGCGGATCGAACGTCGGCCTGATCCCCAGGTTCGCGGCACCGGTCAGCATCGTCCCGTCCGGCAACCGCCCGCGCACCGCATAGATGCCGTAGGCGGGGCGCACGTAATTCCCCATGTCGATGTTCGCGGTGGGATAGCCGATCGTCCGCCCCACCTTGTCGCCATGCTGCACCACGCCCTCGATTGCGAAGGGCCGCGTCAGCAGCCGCGCCGCGCCGTGCATGTCGCCACCGCGCAGCGCCGCTCGGACCCGCGTCGAGGACACGGGCTCGCCGTCCAGCATCACCGCGCCCACCGTATCCACCGAGAAGCCGGCGGCATCCCCGGCGCGGCGCAGCGTCGCGATATCGCCGCTCTTGGCGTGGCCGAACGTGAAATCCTCGCCGGTCACCACCCCGCCGACGCGCAGCGCGCCGACCAGTCGTTCCGCGACGAAGGCGTCGGCGCTCAGCGCGGCCAGCGCGGCGTCGAAGTGGAACACCACCATCGCGTCCGCGCCGGCGTCCACGAACAGCCGCTCGCGCTGGTCGAGCGTGGTCAGCCGGAACGGCGCCGCGTCGGGGCGGAAATGGCGGACCGGATGCGGGTCGAACGTCGCGACCAGCGCGGGGCGTCCCTCCGCCCGCGCCCGCTCGACCGCGCGCGCGACCACCGCCTGATGGCCGAGATGGAACCCGTCGAAATTGCCGAGCGCGACGATCGCCCCCGCCAGCCGCGCGGGCACCGCCGAGCCGCCGTCAAGCCGCTGCATCGGCGGCCCTTAGCGTCTGCCCCGTCATCGTACCAGCGTCACGAAATCGAACGCCGGCCGCTCGCCCTCGGCGGGGTGCGCCACGCGCGCGATCTCGCGCCAGCCGGTGAAGGCGGGCACCGCCGCGTCGCCGTCCGGCGCCAGATGCACCTCGGTCAGTTCGATGCGATCCGCGCGGTCGAGCAGCAGCGCGTAGATTTCGGCGCCCCCCACCACCGACAGCTCGCCGTCGCCCGCCAGCGCCAGCGCGCTGTCGACGTCGTGCGCCACCTCGGCACCCGGCGCGGACCAGCCGCGATCGCGCGTCAGCACGATGTGGCGCCGCCCCGGCAGCGGCGCGGGGAAGCTCTCGAAGGTCTTGCGCCCCATCAGCATCGGCTTGCCGATGGTCAGCGCCTTGAACCGCTTCAGGTCGGCGGGCAGCCGCCACGGCAGCCGGCCATCGACGCCGATGACGCCATTGTCGGCGCGGGCCAGAACGAACACGATCATCCGCGCCTCGCTACGCACGATCGCCCGCGGAGGAAAGCGCGCATCACGCCGGGTCGAGCCGGCTGGTCAGCGTCCACCGCGCCTCGCCCTCCAGCCCCAGCGCGGTCAGCCGGCCGGTGCGGTACGCGCCGGTGTCGATCGCGATGCGGTTGAAGCGATAATCGACCGCGGGCACGATCGTGTGGCCATGGACCACCACGACGCCGTGATCGGCATGGCTTCTCAGGAATTCGCGCCGGATCCAGCGCAGGTCGCGCTGCGCCTGCCGGTCGAGCGGCACGCCAGGGCGGATCCCGGCGTGGACGAACAGATAATCGCCGATCCGCACCTGCTCCAGCATCGCGCGCATCAGCGCGACATGGCGCGGCGGGATCGCGATGCGCAGCGCCAGCGGCAACCCCTCGGGATCGTCCCAGAAGGGCGCGGCATCGACGCCGTAGCTCGCCAGCGTCTCCACCCCGCCATGGCGCAGCCAGTCGCTGGCGCCGCTGGCGTCGCCGTCATGGATCGCCAGCAGCATCTCCTCGTGGTTGCCGCACAGGATATGCCGCGCGCCCGGCACGTCGACGCCGATCGCCAGCAGGTCGAGCACCCCCGCCGATGCCGGGCCGCGATCGATCAGGTCGCCCAGGAACACGATGTGCACCTCCGCCGCCGCGCGCGTCGCGCTGTCCTGCGCGATCCAGCCGAGCAGCGGGCGCAGCAGGTCGAGGCGACCGTGCACGTCGCCAATCGCATAGACGCGCAGGCCGGGCGGCAGCGTCGCGTGGCGCCGGGGCGGCAACCCGATCAGGTGGCGGAGCAATCCCATCGATGCCCGCCCTAGCGCACCGCCGCCGCGCCGCGCGACCCCGCGCCGCGCCCGCGGTCGTCATCGCGCCCCGCGCGCACCGCGGATCGATTCGGCAGGGGGAAGCTCGACGTCACGGCCGCAACGATAGCATCGCGATCCTAACCGCGCCCTACCGTCCGGTACGCGGCGCGGCGCATATGAAAACGGCGGCGCACCCATCGGGTACGCCGCCGCCTTCACATGTCATCGTCATCGCCCCGGTGCCGAGGCACCGGGGCGATGCCGCGATCAGATCGCCTGCGCGAAACGGACCGAGGTGCGGCGACGCATCGCGTAGCCGACCACGCCGAAGCCCAGGATCATCAGCGCCCAGGTGCCCGGCTCGGGAACCGCCGAGCTGGTCCAGCTCACGGTGCCGGTTGCGCGGCCCACGTTCATCACGTCATAGTTGACGCGCAGCGTCTGCGGGTTGGCGATCGTCGCGACGTTGTTGATCGCCGCGTCATAGGCCGAGCCGTCCGCACGCAGCGTCGCCAGTGCGGTGACGCCGTTGAGGACGATCGAGGTCAGCTTGATGCTGCTGTTCGTCGCCAGGCTGATCGTGGCGGTGCCCGACGCGCTGACGATGCCCGACGACGGCACGGTGAAGTAGTAATCAGCGAACTGGTTGGTCGCCGAGCCCAGGCCGGTGATCGTGAAATCGCCGAACTGAACCTGCGAACCCGTCGGCCCGAGAACGATTTCCGTCGCCGCCATCGCGGGGGTCGACATCGCAAACGCCGCCGCGACGACCGCGGCCCCAAAAATCTTCTTCATACTCGATACTCCCCTTGCACCCTGTTGACGTCCGTCCGTACCACTCACGCGACCCGCATTGATGGCGGTGGTGTACCGATTGAACCGGCAACCGCTGAGTCGCTCTATCGCACCTTAACCGCTCGTAAACCATCGTTAATTTGCGATCGTCGGCAAACCGTCGAGAACTGTAAATTTTCACTTTCGTGACGCTTTTCCAGTAGCGCGACGAGGGGGAAACGCTCTTTCCGCCCGATAGATGCGCCGCAACATGCACGCCAACGTCCAGAAACGGGACGCAACCGTCGAATTTCTCAGGGTGGCGTACGGTCAACCGCCGCCCCCGGTGGGTCAGAAGTCCAGGAAGCGCGCCCGCCGCACGTCGACGATCGCCGCGCCCAGGACGATCATGATCCCCGTCAGTTCGAAGATCGCGTTCCATTTGACCCCCGCCACCGACCGGTTGATGAAGAGGTCGACATGATGAAACGATGAAGCGCGCAAGAACACGTAAGTAAAGATGAAGACTATCCCGACGATCGCAACGCGCATGGTGCGCCGCAGCAACGATAGCCGTCGCAGCGCAAGCACGATCGATATTACACCGATCGCCGCAACTCCGAAAATGAACGCCACCTGAAGCGCGCGACGTTGCTCATACCAGCCCCAACCGGTCACCGCATCGCGCGCCACCTGTGTGAACAACGACTGAACGTCCAGTTGCTTGTTGATTCCCAGCGCCAGCATCGTCGCCGCGACCATCGCCCAGAATCGCGCGCCGGTGCCGCCGCCCCGGTGCGACTCGCGCCCGGCGGCGATCGCGCAGGCAACGGCGGCGGCCATATACGCCGCGACCGTGACCCAGCCCGTAACACCCGGATCGCCGATCCCCGGCGTCCAGCGCGGGGTCACCGTCCCCGGCCGCGATGCCAGGCGTGCGCCAGCCGGAAGATGCGCGGCCCATCGACCAGATAGCGCCGCCACAGCCGCCCGGGCTGCGAAGCGAGTCGATGCGCCCATTCCAGCCCCAGGCGCTGCACGACGCGCGGCGCGCGGCGCTGCCGCCCGACGATGAAGTCCAGCGACGCGCCGATGCACAGCGCGCAGCCGGTGGCGCCATCCGCCGCCGCGATTCGCGCCGCGAGCAGCTCCTGTTGCGGCGACCCGACGGCGATCAGCAGGAATCGCGCCCGCGACTCGCGCCCGAACGCCACCGCCGCCGCCAGCGCGGCGGGGTTGCGCAACATGCCCATCGGCGGGACGTGCTGGACGATATCGAGCGCGGGGAACCGCGCGCGCAACGCGCCCAGCAGCGCGTCGTCGCCGCCGATGATCGCGATCCGGTCGCCCGGCTGCGCCACCGTGTCGAACAGCCGCACCGTCAGGTCGCTGCCCGGCGCCAGCGGCAGCGTGATGCCGTACAGCCGCGCGAGTCGCGCCAGCACGCGGCTGTCGCACAGCACCAGCGCCGCGCCGCGATATGCCTGCCACAGCTCGCGCCCGACCGGATCGTCCTGCCCCAGCGCGTCGAGTCGCACCAGGTGATCGACATTGGGGGTCACGACATAACGATAGCGATCGCCGGGCCGCACCCGCGACAGCCACGCCGCCGCCGCCTCGGTATCGAGCGGGTCGAAATCGATGCCGACGAACGCGCGACGCGACGTTGGCGCCACGACCGGATCAATAGGCATTCTTGTCGAACGCCAGATTGACGACCGTCTCCACCATGATGCGCAGGTCGAGGCCCAGCGACCAATGGTCGATATAATATCGGTCCAGTTCCACCCGGCGCTTGGCACGCTCAATCGTCTGGATCTCGCCGCGCAGCCCGCGCACCTGCGCCAGCCCGGTGATGCCCGGCTTCACGCGGTGTCGCGCCGCATAGCCGCGCACCGCGTCGAAATAATAATGGTCCCCGACCTTCATATGCGTGGCGTGCGGGCGCGGGCCGACGATCGACATCTCGCCACGCAGGACGTTCCACAATTGCGGCAGCTCATCGATGCTCAGCTTGCGGATCCAGCGCCCCACCGGGGTCACGCGCGGGTCGCCCTTCGTGGTGCGCGCCGCGCCCGTCACGTCCTGCCGGTCGGTGTACATCGACCGGAATTTCCACACCAGGATCTCGCGGTTGTTGAACCCGAAGCGCGGCTGCTTGAAGATCACCGGGCCGCGACTGGTCAGCTTGATCGCGAGCGCGGTCGCCAGCAGCAGCGGCGACAGGAACACCAGCGCCAGCGTGGCGATCACGAAGTCCTCGACATCCTTCACGATCGTGTTGCCGTCGCGCATCTGCCGCTGCCACAGCGTCAGCACCGGGATCTGCCCGACGAAGTTCACGCGGTAATCGGGCGCCAGCGCGATCGCCTCGCGCGGGATCAGCGACACGTCGATCGCCACCTCGCTCAATTTCTCGATGATCAGCTCGATCCGCTCGCGCGTCATGTCGGACAGCGCGATCAGCACCTGGTCCACCTGGCCCTCGCGCGCCATCGCCAGCAATTCGGGGAAGCCGCCGATGAACGGCAGGTTCCCCACCGGATCGCGCGTCTCGCTGCGGCTGTAATCGTCGGCGATCCCCACCAGCAGCAACTGCGGCAACGCCTGCAGGTCGAGCATCCGGCAGGTGCGCTCCACCGTGTCCTTGTCGGCGCCGTACAGCACCACGCGCTGGCGGATGCGCCCGCTATCCGCCAGCCGGCGCAGCGCTGCGCGCAGCACGAAGCGGCTGACGAACAGGGTCGTCGTGACCGATCCGACATAGGCCAGCGTCAGCCCGCGCGAGAATTCGTCGACCAGCCCGAACTGCCACACCACCGCACTGCTGAGCAGCGCCGACATCAGGTAATCGACCGCGACCGCGGTGTCGCCGGATTGCAGGACCGAGAACGACTGGCTGTATACCCCGCGCGACTGGCGGATCAGGAAGAAGGCGATGGCGGCGATGAAGCCCGCGGCGGTGTGGACGCCCGGCACCACCTCCTGCCGGAACACCAAAGTATACAGGATCACCGCCACCGGCACGCTGACCACCAGGCACAGCAGGTCGACCGTGAACACCAATGAGGGGATCACGTTCGACGTGAAGCGTCGACCCTGGACCGTCCGTGTCGCCGTCACCCGTGCCTGTCCCGTCGCTTCCCGTCCGGCGCCGTCGTCGATGCCATCGGCGGGGCCGCCGTCGCCCCGCGTCACCATTGCGACCGTGCTAGCTGCTTTTTCTCAACAAATCGCTGATCCAGTGCGGGGAGTTCGTCGCGGCGACCCGCTTTGATCAGAAAGGCACGCAAGCCATTGAACAGCAACGGGTCCGCGCCGACGTCCTCGATGCCGGCACGATAGGTGTTCTCCGCCAGTTGCGGCTGCCCGGCCAGCGCATAGGCGCGCGCCAGGCGGACGCGATCGTCGGCCGACCGCGGCTTGCTCGCCACCAGCCGCTGCGCGTCGAACACCGCCTGCCGCCCGCGCCCGGTGCGCAGATACACGTCGGCGCGCGCGCGGAGCGCCATGATATTGCCCTCGTCGAACGCCAGCACCTGGTCGAGCAGCGCCAGCGCCTCGCGATCGCGCCCCTGCATCGCCCGCGCCTGCGCCAGCAGCGCGAGCGGCGCGGCGTTGGCGGAGGTCACCGGCGGCGTCACCAGCGGCGCGATCAGCGCCTCCGCCTCGCCCGGCTGCCCGGCCATCATCAGGAAATAGGCGTAGCGCATCTTGTCCGCGCTCGACGCCCCGGGCGCCAGCCGCCGCACATCCTCCAGCGCCTGCGCGCGCGGTTCGTATTGCAGCCACAGCCCCAGGATGTCGATCAACAGCCCGCCATGCTCGCCATTGCTCGCCATCGGATAGGTCAGGTCATGCGCCGCCGCCCGGTCGCCCAGCCGATAGAGCGTGCGCGCATAGTTCACGCGCAGCTTCAGGTCGTTGGGGCGCATCTGCACTTCGTGCCCCTGCGCCTCCTTCTGCCCGGCCAAATTGCCGAACCGCCCCGACATGTCGCCCAGCGCGTCGAGCGCGGCGGCATCGCTCGGGTGTCCCGCGACATAATCGCGCAGCAGCGTCAGCGCCGCCTTGTCGTCGCCCTTCCCGGCCAGCGCACGCGCCTTCAGGATCGTCGCGTTCGCGTCGTCGACCCGCGCCGCCAGCACCGTCTCGGCCCGCTTCAGCGCGGCGTCATAGTCGCGGTTGCGCAGCGCGACGAAGCCCAGCGTCGTCTGCGGTGCCAGATCGTCGGGGCGCAGCACCAGCACCTGCTTGGCGTAACGCTGCGCCTCGTCGTTGTGGCCGCCGATCACCGCCAGATCGGCCAGCGCCTGCAACACCGTCGGGCGGCTGTGGTCCAGCTCGTTGGCGCGCAGATAGGCGTTATACGCCCCCGAATAATCGCCCATCGACAGCTGCACGACGCCCAGTTGCTGCCAATAGTCGGGGTTCGCGTCGTCGAACGCCACCGCCTGCTGCATCGCCAGCCGCGCCATCGCCGGATTGTTGTCGGCCA
This sequence comes from uncultured Sphingomonas sp., assembly GCA_913777325.1. Taxonomy (GTDB): domain Bacteria; phylum Pseudomonadota; class Alphaproteobacteria; order Sphingomonadales; family Sphingomonadaceae; genus Sphingomonas. The sequence goes on from CAJYSA010000113.1 coordinate 11,299, forward strand.
TCGCGGATTCGTAGATCGCGGCGAACTTGGCCGCGCGCTCCTCGCGCGAATGGCACGCCGACAGCAGGGCGAGCGCCACCAGCGGCGCCAGCGTCAGCCGTCGCCGCGTTTCGACCCGCTTCATCATCTGTGCACGCACAAGAATGCTGCCTACCCCCGACAATCTCGTACGTATTTCGTAAGGAAAATGCTGTATGGCACCTGACGGTCGGCGCTTTACCCGATAAGGGACGGGCTGGCAAACGATGGAAGAGCCGATGTGCAGGTCAGCACCGAAGGTGCGGGCAGGTCGGCATGGGGGAACGACATGAAGACCAAGCTTCTCTGCGGCGCCTTCCTGCTGCTGGTCCAGGCGGCACCCGCGCTGGCGCAGCAGCAGGCGCGCGCGACGGCGCCCGCCGCCGCCACCGCGCTGACGCCATATCGCATCAATCCGGGTGACGAGCTTGACGTCTTCGTCTGGGGCGAGGAACGCCTCCAGCGGACGGTCCGCGTCCTGCCCGACGGCACCTTCTCCTTCCCGCTGGTCGGCAAGGTCGACGCGCTGAACGCGCTGCCCAGCGAGATCGAGGCGCGCATCACCAAGGGGCTCGAGTCGCAATATCGCACCGCGGTGCCGCAGGTGACGGTGTCGGTGAAGACCCCCGCCGGGCTGCAATTCTCGGTGCTCGGCAAGGTGCGCACCCCCGGGTCGTTCAATCCGGGCCGCTACGTCAACGTGCTCGAGGCGCTCAGCTTCGCCGGCGGACCGGCCGAGTTCGCGCAGCTCGGCAACGTCGTGATCATCCGCAAGACGCCGAACGGCTCGCAGGCGATCCGCGTCAAGCTGAACGACATCCTGAAGGGCCAGGTCGCCGACGTGTCGAACGAAACGCTGCCGCTGGTGCGCGGCGGCGACACGGTCATCGTCCCGTGAGGCGCGCCGCGACGCTGGCGCGCGGCGCCTCCGCCCTGTTGCTGACCGGCACGCTCGCCGCGCTGCCGCTCGCGCCGCTCGACGCGCAGGAAACCCGCGCCGCGGTCGACGTGTCGGTGGGGGGCAGCTATTCGACCAATCCGTTCCTGATCCGGGGCGGCGGCGCGGGCGCCTTCGCCACCGAGCTGGCGGTCACCCCGCAGGTCACCTTCCTCGACGAACGCAGCGAGGCGACGATCCTCGCGCGCTATCGCCGCAGCGACTATCTGACCCGCTACAGCGCCGCCGAGGGGTACGGCGTGGCCGCGCAGGCGCGCCGCGCGATGACGCCGACGCTCACCGCGCGCGCCGACCTGTCGTTCGACAGCTCGATCATCGGGCAGAACGGGCTGGGCGTCGTCGGAGTCGTCGATCCTACGTTGCAGCCGACGCCGGGCACGCCCGACATCGCGGTGATCGGGCTGAACCAGCGCCAGAACGCGATCGTCGCCGGGCTGGGCGCGGACTGGCGCGTCGGCCCGCGCGACACGCTGACCGCGCAGGGCAGCGTCAGCCGGATCACCTATGACGGCAATTCCGCCGCGCTCCTGTCGTCGCGCACCACCGCCGCGACCGTCGGCTACAGCCGCGCGCTGTCGGAGCGGACCAGCATCGGCGTGCAGGGCTCGGGATCGTGGATCAACTATGATCGTCCCGGTTATTCGGGCCACACCTATTCGCCGCAGTTCACGCTCAATCGCCAGATCAGCCAGCAGATCCGCTTCTCGCTGGGCGCGGGCGTGATCTTCGTCTCGTCGACCACGCCGTTCGGCACCTCGAACGTCACCGGGCTGTCGGGCACGTTCAACGGCTGTCGCGAGGCGGGGCGCACGACGCAGTGCCTGCGCGCGTTCAGCGACGCGCAGCCGACCGGGCTGGGCGACGTCTCGCGGCGCTACGGCGGCACGTTCGACTATTCGTATCGCCTGCGCGAGAGCGACGTGGTGCGCGCGACGATCGACTATTCGCACCTGACCGCCACCTCGAACACCACGCTCCAGGTGCCGTCGGTCGGCTTCCTGGGCGGCTCGGTCAGCTACGAGCGCGGCTTCACGCGGCGGCTCTTCGCGGGCGCGTCGGTGGGTTATCGTCAGGCGACCGGCGACGGGTTCGGCAATCCGAACGACGTCACCTTCCGCCTTTTCCTGCGTACCAGATTGGGTGACCGTCGGTGAGTGACAGCGTAGACCTCGAAGAACCGTCCGCCGGGGGCGGCGGCTTCATCAATTACATCCCGCGCATCCTGTGGGAGCGCAAGTGGCTCGTGATCGTGCCGTTCGTGCTGCTGTCGGTGGCCGGGGTGGTCGCGGCATTCATGCTGCCGCGCATCTACCGCTCCAGCGCGACCTTGCTGGTCGAATCGCAGGAGCTGCCCTCCGCGCTCGTCACCTCGCCGATGAACACGATCATCGACCAGCGGATCGCCAAGATCCGCGAGCAGGTGCTCAGCCGCGGCGATCTGATCGAGCTGATCGAGCAGAACAACCTGTACGAGGCGGACCGCCGGTCCAAGCCGCTGTCGTCGATCGTGACGAAGATGCAGGACGCGACGAAGCTCGACGCGGTCAGCGGCGATATCGGTGGCGGCGCGGCGGCGCCCTCGGGCGGCACGAACACGATCGCCTTCACGATGAGCTATGACTACGCCGATCCGGCCAAGGCGCAGGCGGTGATGCAGAGCTTCGTCAGCCGCTTCCTGGAGATCGACGCCACCACCATGGCGGCGCAGGCGAACAACACCGTCGACTTCCTTCAGGATCAGTCGCGCAAGCTGACCGAGCAGATCAACGCCATCGAGGGGCAGATCACCGCGATCAAGGCCCGCAACGGCAGCGCGCTGGCGGTCGGCGGCATGGTGATGCCCGCCAACACCGGCACCTACAGCGCGCAGATCGCGCAGTTGCAGGGCGAGAACCGCCAGTTGATGGCGCAGATGCAGCGCAGCGGCGGCAAGGATCCGATGGTGCAGCAGGCCGAATCGGCGCTGATCGCGGCCCGCGCGGTCTTCGCCGAAAGCCACCCGGACGTCGTGCGGGCGAAGTCGCGGCTGCAACAGGCCAAGGAGATCGCCGCCTCGCAGGGCGCCGGCTCCGACGGCGCGCTGATCCAGAGTCAGATCCAAGCCAACAACGCGCAGATCGCGCAGCTTCAGCAATATCGCGCCTCCGACGAGGCCCGCGCCGCGGCCGGCATGGCGGCGCAGTCGCGCGGCCCCGCGCTGCAGGAGCAGGTCTCGCAGCTTGAGGCGCGGGCCGCCGGCCTGCGCGATCAACTCCGCGACGTGTCGGGCAACGTGCTGCGCGCGCAGAATTCGGCGCGCATGGCGCAGGAACAGAAGGGTGAGCGGCTGTCGGTCGTCGATCCGCCCTCGGCCCCGGACAAGCCGGTGTCGCCCAACCGCCTGCTGCTGATCGGCGGCGGGATCGGCGCGGGCCTTGGCCTGGGTATCGTCCTGGCACTGGGGCTGGAGCTGCTGCTGCGCCCGATCCGTGGCGTCGCGCAGATCCAGGGGCTCGGGCTGGAGCCGCTGGCGCTGGTGCCCACCTTCGTCCCCGATCTGCCGGCGGGTGAGAAGCCGCGCCGCTTCGCCCGCCTGCTGCCGTGGCGCCGCCGCCGCCGCGCGGCCCAGCCGCAGGGGGCCATTTGATGACCGAGGTAGTCATGACCAAGATCGCCAGCGACCTGCGCCCGGAGGCGCCGATCCCGTCGCTGCAGGAGGCGCGGCAGTTCGCCTGGTCGACCGCCGTCGCCAAGCAGCGCGGCATCTATGGCTTCGACAGCCGCGACGTGCGCTCGCGCCCGTTCAACATGCTGCGCTCGCGGTTGCTCAAGCTGCACCGGGCGAAGGGCTGGCGGCTGTTCGGGATCGTCTCGGCCACCCCGGCGGTCGGCAAGTCGTTCGTCGCCACCAACCTGTCGGCGGCGCTGTCCCGCACGCCGGGCATCGACACGACGCTGGTCGATCTCGATCTGCGTCGCGGATCGATCGCCGCCAATTTCGGGCTGACCGTCGAGCACGGGATGCGCGACTTCCTCGAAGGCACCGTGCCGTCGCTGGAGACGCTGGCGGTGCATCCGGAGGGTGAGCGGCTGGTGATCCTGCCCACCGACAACGCACCCGCCCGCTCGGCGGAGCTGTTGTCGTCGCCGCGCATGGACGCGGTGGTCGCCGCGATGCGCGCGCGCCCGACGCACAGCCTGTTCCTGTGCGATCTGCCGCCGGTGTTCGCCAACGACGATGCCACGATCGTCACCACGAAGCTGGACGCGTTCATCCTGGTCGTCGAAGAAGGCCGCACCACCCGCAAGCAAATCCAGGACGCGCTGCACGTCCTCGATCAGGCACCGTGCGCGGGCGTCGTCCTCAACCGCTTCGACGGCGGGTTGCTGACCGACAATTATGGCTACGGCTACGGCGCGGGCTACAGCGACTATTACAACAAGTAACCCCGGTGGCGGGGGCCGGCGCCGCCCCCGCCATCTCTGCCCCGTCGCACGCGGGCATGGGAGTCTGATGACCTGCGGCGTCGTCAAATGACATGCGGCGTCGTCAAACTCGTCATTGCGAGCGCAGCGAAGCAATCCAGGGCCGGATCAGGACGTCCTGGATTGCTTCGCTGCGCTCGCAATGACGATCGCGGGTCAAGGTGACGTCGTCGCCGTCTAGCGCAGCACCTTCTCCGCATCGACCAGCCGCACGTCGTGCATCTGGTTCAGATACGCCTCGTAATATCCCTTGTGCGAGGCGCCGACGATCGCCAGCAGCCGCTTGCCCGGGTTCAGCCCCAGCACGTCGCGGATGTTCGCGACCATCCGCAGGTTGCGCGTCTCCCAATAGCCGACATATTGCCGCCCGAACCGCTGCGCGGACGGCTCCATCAACGCCGCGCCGAAGTCGCTGCGGAACGCCAGTTCCTGCGCGCGCGGGGAATTGTACGCGCGATAGATCGCGAGAATGCCGCCCGGCGCCGCGATCGCGTCCTCGAACGGCGTCATGAACGCCTTGCGTTCCCGTCCGGCGGGATTGTCCCACGCCCGCGCGATCGCCTCGCCGAACGCTTTCTCCAGCGCGGGCGGGTTTGCGGCATCGGCGGAATGATCGTCGACGCTGTAGAGGCGCTCCAGCCCCAGCCGCGCCGCCAGCGCCGCCGCCACCCACTCGCTCTCGCCGGGCCGGGCCCAGCGCCGCCCGATCTCGGCGGCCATCGCGGCATCCAGCCCGTCGCCCGCATGCCGCTCCCCTTCCGGCAGCCGCAGCCACTGCACCACCGCCGAATTCGGCTCGCCGGCGGCCAGGAACAGCGCCGCCAGCCGCCGCCGCTGCGCCGCCGTCGGCGCGGCCGGCCAGTCGGCCAGCATCCGCTCCGCCGCGCTGTGCGCCGCCGGCACGTCGAGGCCCAGCGCGACGCCCGCCACCCTCGGGTCCGGGCAATAGGTGTCGATGCTCTCGGCATAACGCTCGGGATGGCGGCGCATCGCGTCGCAGAGTCGTCCGGAGAGATCCTCGGTCGCGATCACCTCGGGGCGCCACGCGGCCAGCTTGTCGAGCAACGGCGTCACCGCCGCGCGCGGCAGCGTCTTGTAGGCGGACAGATGCGGGCTGCCGAGCACCAGCACCTGATTGGCCGGGCCGGGCGGCGGCCCCTTCAGGCGATCGGGATGGAAGGTGGGCACATAATCCTGTGCCCCCGCCCCCGCTCCCGCCCCCGCGTCGGCCCCTGCCGTGGCGGCGGCTGTCGTCATCAACCCGCCGGCCAGCATCGCCGCGCGGCGCCGCATCGTTCCGAATCGCGACCGCATCATTTCCCCCTGCATGTTCGGGGGTGTATTATGCAGATAGTACGCGTCGCCACAAGCATCGCAGTGGCGACGGGGCCGGCGACGGGCGCCGGCCCCGCTTCGACGTTACTTCTTGGCCGCGCCCGCGGCCGGGGTGGCGCTGGCGACCGGGGCGTAACCGGGCTGATACTCGATCTTCGCCTTGGCGCGCAGTTGCTTCAGCTCGCTGGCCAGCCCGTCGCGGGTCGTCTGCTGGCGCAGGCCCGCCACCGCCGCCTTGCGCATGTCGTCCTGCGACATCTGCACCGGCTCGCGACCGACGATCACGTTGGCGTAGAGCTTGCCGTTGGCGGGCAGGACGAACGGCTCGGTCGGCGGCAGCGCGAAGATGCGCTTCAGCGCTTCGGGCGGCACGCTGGCGGTGTCCAGCTTGCCGTTCGTCCGCACGAACGGGATCTTCAGGCGCGTCAGCGTCGCGGCCACCGCGTCCATCGTATGCGCTTCGGCCAGCGGGGCCAGCGCCTTCGGGTCCGACGGCGGATCGATCGCGATCTGCTGCAGCGTCAGGATCTGGCGCTGTCCGAACGCATAGGGGTTCTGCGCCAGGAACGCGTCGACCGCCGCCTGGTCCGGCAGCTTCTTGCTGCCCGCCTGCCGCTCGGCGTTCATCGCGATCAACAGCTCGTCGGTCATGCGGCGCTGGCGGCTCAGGAACTCGGGCGACTTGTCGACGCCGTCCTTGCGCGCTTCCTGCGCCAGCAGGCGACGGTCGATCAGCCCCTGCAGCAATTGCTGGCGCGCCAGCTTCTGGTCGGCACCCGGCGGCACGTTCGCCTGTTGCAGGTCGCCGTTCAGCTCGCCCGCCGAGATTTCCTCACCGTTGACGACCGCGACGCTCTGCCCGGTCGGCTTGCGATCGCACGCGGCGGTCGCCAGCGCCAGGCCGGTCATCGCCAGCAATGCACCACGCTTCAACATGTCGTTCCCCCTTTGGATCACTTCGGTGTCGCACCGTTACTAGCACCGGCTGAACAAATCCTGTAGTGCCTCGGCGCGGGATATGGGAACATTGAATGGAAACGGTCTACGATTGGGTCACTCTGGCCATCTTCGCCGGCCTCGTCGTGCTGTTTCTACAGCGATCGATGTCGGATGATCATCAGGATTCGATGATCGCCTATCTGGCGGGCGCCGCGATGTGTGCGCTGGCCAATTATCTCGGCAACGAAGGCCATGATCTGCTGGCCGCCGCGCTGATCGTCGCCAATCTGGCGTTCATCGTGCTGGTGCTGAAGCCGATCGATCTGCCGCGCCGCTCCTGAGCCCGGCCCCGGCGCGCGGGACGCGCCGGCGCCCGCGCGGCGTCAGCGCGCGTCGATGTCCAGCATCCGGCGCACGTCGCTGGGCACCGATGCGAACATATCGCGCACGAACTGCGTCATCGCCGCCATGCCCGCCTCGCGGTCCGGGGTCAGCGTCGACACGCGCACCAGCACCGCGTCGGGCACGTCGCCCTTGATGTTGGCACGCGCCACCGACCAGCGCTGCTGCGCCCAGGTCAGCGGCATGTCGTCGCCCACCCGCGTCCAGTACATCAATTGCTCGTTGCGATCGTCGGCGTGCGCGGAGATGGTCACCGCCTCCAGCGTGCTGCCCCCCGGCAGCGTCACCGGCAGCACGCCCTTGTCGGACAGCGTGAAGCCGCCGGCCGGATAGCAATATTCGGGGCGGTGGACCTGCAGCACGCCGGTCTGCCCGCCGCTTTGCGCGATCAGCAGCATGATCGGCAGCGCGTCGGGCGCCAGATAGACGCGGGTCAGCAGCTGCGAATAGAGCGCGTCCTTCAACTGATCGGCGGGCGGCACCACCAGCCCGCTCTTCGAATAGAAGCGCCACGGCCCGATCGCGGTCGGGATCAGCTTGTCCAGCTTGCGGTCGCCCAGCAGGTCGATGCGGTGACGCGGCACGCGCGCGGCGGCAAGGCCGGCGGTGCCCAGGAACGCCGCCCCCAGCACCGCCTGGCGGCGCGTGAGCAACGGGCCGTCGGCGCGATCAGTCGTCATGGCCGTTCCCCAGCGCGCGGCGCAGCGGCGTGGCCAGCCCGTCCAGCGCGAAGATCGTGAGTACCGAGATCAGGAACATCACCAGCCCGGCGAAATCATGCGCGAAGCCCTGCGCCGCCGCATCGCCGAAATAATAGGTGATGAGGATCAGCAGGATCACGCGGACGAAATTGGCGAAGACCGCGATCGGGATGATCGTCAGCATCAACAGCGCGGCATAGCGCCAGTTCGCGCGGTGTCGCACATAGATATAGAACAGGCAGATCGCGGTCAGGCTGATGATCGAGTTCAACCCCGCGCAGGCCGCCGCGACCAGAAGATCGTATTGCGCGATCTGGATCGACACGCCCGAGCTGCCGATCGGATAGCCCAGCGCATGGAGCAGGTTCACCGCCTGTTCGGAGATCGCGATCTTGATCGGCTGGGTGATCACCGCCACCGCCTGGTCGGGCGGGGGGAACACGAACCCCAGGTAGAAGAGCGGGAACCACAATTCGCGCAGCACCGGCCCGCCGAACAGCAGATAGCCCGTGCCCAGCAGCGCGCCGTAGAACGCGAATCCCTCGACCTCGATGATCCCGGTGATGTGCGCCGCGACATAGGCGAGCAGGCACAGCGCCACGAATCCCCAGCCCAGCAGCGGATGGCCCGCGCGACGCAGCCGCAGCGCCTCGGGCACCTCGCGCCACATCAGCCACAGGCCGGTCGCCAGCACCAGCGGGCCGTGCCCGCCCTGTTCGGTCGACCAGCTGACATGCGCGACGGTCAGCATCGTCGGCACGCCCAGCGCCGCGATCCCGGCGATCAGCAGCCACGTCGCGGCGGACAGGGTGGGCCATTTGAGCGGCACGGCGCGCCGCCGGACCGGCGCGCGATCCGTGGCCTCCCATGTTCCGACGGCTTCGTTGTTCACCTTGCTCGCTTCCGACGCGCGGGCACAATCCGACTTGGCACCGGCGCCCCATCCGGCCTGTTCCTTCTAGACACCACCGTCCCCCGCTGCAACCGACGCGACATCCTTGCCCCGTGGCGAGCGCTCCCGCCGCGAGACACGTGCGGTATGCGCGGTGTTTCTCAAGTTCCGGTAAACCGTGCACATGGCATGGTCGCCGCACGCGACACCGCCTACACGCGAGCGGGGCGGAGCAGACGAAGGGAAATGACGTGTCGGCAATCGGGGTGATCGCGACGATCGTGGCGGCGGCGGTGGCCGCGCCGCTGGTGGTGCTGACCGCGGCGTTCGCGATCGAGCTGCTCGCCGGCCTCCGCCCGCGCCCGGTGTCGGCCGGCACCCCCGCGCCCGTCCCCGCGCCTACCCCCGCGACCGTGATCGTGATGCCCGCCAATGACGAGGCGGCGGTGATCGCGCGCACGCTGGCGCTGCTGGGCGATGCGCTGCCCGATCGCGCCCGCGTGCTGGTGGTGGCGGACAATTGCACCGACGATACCGCCGCGATCGCCGCGCGGGCGGGCGCGCAGGTGCTGCGCCGCGACGATCCCGCACGGCGCGGCAAGGGCTATGCGCTGGCGCATGCGCGCGATCACCTCGCCGCCGAGGCGACCCCCTGCGACGTCGTGGTGGTGCTCGATGCCGATTGCACGATCGATCGCGAGTCGCTCGCCACGCTGATCGCCGCCGGGCACCGTGCCCCCGCGCAGGCCAGCTATCTGATGCAGCCCGAGCCCGGGGCCGCGCCGATGGTGCAGGTGTCGAACTTCGCCTTCGCGATCAAGAATCTGGTGCGCCAGCGCGGGCTGCAGCGGCTGGCCGGGCGCGTGAATCTGACCGGCACCGGCATGGCCTTCCCCTGGCCCGTCTATCGCGACGCGCCGCTGGCCACCGCCGACATCGTCGAGGATCTGGCGCTCGGGCTCGACCTCGCGCGCAAGGGCACGCCGCCGCATTTCGCGGACGGCGCGACGGTCTGGAGCGCGGCCAGCAGCGCGGAGGGGACGCTCAAACAGCGCACCCGCTGGGAGGGCGGCTTCCTCGCCACCTCGCGCGCGCATGCGCTCCCGGCGCTCGCCGCCGGACTGCGCGCGGGGAACGGGCGCGCGATCTGGGCGGGGCTCAGCCTCGCGATCCCGCCGCTCACCCTGCTGCTGCTGCTCGATGGCGCCGCGCTGGCGCTCGTCGCGCTCCTGGCGCTCGCCGGCGCCTCCGCGCTCCCCGCGCTGCTGCTTGCGGTCGTCCTGGTCGCGGCGATCGTCGCGCTCGTCATGGCATGGTCGCGCGTCGGGCGCCCGTTCCTGTCGGGCGCGGCGGCGGTGCGGCTGCCGCTCTACGTGCTGTGGAAGATCCCGCTCTACCTGGGGCTGGTGCGCCGCCGCCCTACCGACTGGCTGCGGGCCGGGCGCTGACCGCCCCGCGCCGCTCCAGCCGCTTGCCCAGCGCGATCATCGGATGCTCGAACCGGAACGTCGACAGATGCGCCGCCGCGAAGGTCGCCGCGAACAGCAACGGGCGCTTGGCATAGCGCACCAGCGTGTCCCCGCTGCCCAGCCATGTCGCGCTCAGCATCCCGTGGAAGACGTACAGCGCATAGGAGATATCGGCGACGTAGCGCGCGGGGCGTGACGCGAACGCCGCGCGCATCCACCCCGGCGCCGCAACGATCGAGGTGCCGACCGCCGCCGCCGCCAGATACGGGCGCAGGTAATTCAGCGCACCCGTCGCGCCATGCGCCGCCGCCACCGTCAGCGCCAGCAACACCAGCGGCAGCCACGCCGGCAGCGCCACCCGGCGCGGCCGGCGCAGGAAATGCGCGTGCAGCAGCGCGAGCGTCGCCCCCGCCAGGATCTCGTCGACGCGCTGCCAGGTATAGTTGCTCATCATCGCGCCCTGCACCGCGCGCCCGATCGTCACCGCGACGCACAGCACCGGCAGCACGCGCAGGCCGCGCGCCCCCGCCACCGCGACGATCAGCGCGACCGTGGCGTAGAATTGCACCTCGACGCACAGGCTCCACAGATGCTCGCCGCCATGCATCAGCCGCGTCGGCGGCAGGTTGGAGACGAACAGGAAATTGGCGAGCACCGTCGCCAGATCGGCGCGGGTCGCGATCGCCAGCACCGCCATCGCCGCCCAGGCCAGCGGCACGATGCGGAACAGCCGCCGGATCAGGAAGGCGCGCACGTCGGGCCGGTGCAGCATGAACTGCGTGATCAGGAAACCGGACAGCGTGAAGAATAGCGCCATGCCCGTGCCCGCCACCGCGACGTTCATCGCCCAGCTTCGCGGCCCGATCGGCAACAGATGCCCGGCCAGCACCATCAGGATGCTGAGCGCGCGCCAGCCGTCGAGGATCGCGATCCGCTGCATGGGGCGGCTCCATAACAATGTTTGCGCCGGTCGTAACGCCTCCTTAGTAGCAACGACCTAACGCATTATGAGCGGGCGGCGGACGCCCGTGACGGCGATACGGATCGGGGGACGGCAACGGCATGGCGCGCAACTATCAGTCGCGGAAGCGTATTCTGGTTACCGGCGGTGCCGGGTTCCTCGGGTCGCACCTGATCGACCGGCTGCTCGATCGCGGCGACGAGGTGGTGTGCGTCGACAATCTGTTCACCGGCGCCAAGCGCAATATCGAACATCTGCACAGCAACCCGCGCTTCGAATTCATGCGCCACGACGTGTGCTTCCCGCTGTATGTCGAGGTGGACGAGATCTACAATCTCGCCTGCCCCGCCTCGCCGATCCATTACCAGCACGATCCGGTGCAGACGACCAAGACCAGCGTGATCGGCGCGATCAACATGCTGGGGTTGGCCAAGCGGCTGAAGTGCAAGATCTTCCAGGCGTCGACCAGCGAGGTTTATGGCGACCCGCACGTCCATCCGCAGAAGGAGGATTATTGGGGCAACGTGAACCCGATCGGCATCCGCTCCTGCTATGACGAGGGCAAGCGCTGCGCCGAGACGTTGTTCTTCGACTATCATCGCCAGATGGGGCTGGAGGTGAAGGTCGCGCGCATCTTCAACACCTACGGTCCGCGGATGCACCCGGCCGACGGGCGCGTCGTGTCGAACTTCATCATGCAGGCGCTGCGCAACGAACCGATCACCTTGTACGGCGACGGATCGCAGACGCGCAGCTTCTGCTACCGCGACGATCTGGTCGAGGGCTTCCTGCGGCTGATGGACACCGCCCCCGATGTTCCCGGCCCGATCAACATCGGCAACCCCAACGAATTCACGATCCGCGAGCTGGCCGAGCTGGTGGTCGAGCTGACCGGTTCGTCCTCGACGCTCGACTATCGCCCGCTGCCGCAGGACGATCCGATGCAACGCCAGCCCGACATCACCGTCGCGCGTGCGAAGCTGGGCTGGGAGCCCAAGGTGCAGTTGCGCGAGGGGTTGCAGCGCACGATCGAATATTTCCGCGACTTCGCGAACTGATCCCACCCGGGCGGGCCGCCGCGCCCGCCCGGATCGCGCGACCAAAACCCCCGCCCCCTTCCGTCATTGCGAGCAAAGCGAAGCAATCCAGGCCGCCGAACACCACGCCTGTAAATCGCGCACCCCGCTCACGCCGCCGCGATCACCTCCGCGAAGAAATCACGATACTGCGCCGCCACGCGCGGCCAGGCGAAGTTCGCCGCGCGCGCCACGCCGCGCGGCACCAACGTGTCGCGGGCCGCGATCGCCTCGCCCAGCGCGCGCGCCACCGCCGCCGGGTCGCCGGTATCCAGCAGCACCGCATCCTCGCCGACGATCCAGCGCAGTCGCGCCGAATCATGCCCGACCACCGGCGCGCCGCACCCCAGCGCCTCGATGAAGACGTTGCCGAACGATTCCTCCTTCGACAGGTGCAGGAACACGTCGGCGGAGCGGTACAGCGCGGGCATCTCGGTCGCCGCCACCGTCAGCCGCCGGAAGCGGCCGGGCAACAGCTCGCCCGCGAGCCGGTCGACCGCCTCGCGCTCCGGCCCGTCGCCCGCCACCACCAGTTGCGCCCCGGGCAGTTGCGCCACCGCGCGCACCCCGTCCGCGACGCGCTTGGTCGGGATCAGCGCGCTCACCATCAGCACGATCGGCCCCTGTTCGGGCAGGCCCAGCCGCGCGCGTTCCGCCGCGCCGGGGGTGAAGCGCGTCGCGTCGATGCCGTTGGGGATCAGCGCGCAGCGCCAGCGATCGCTATTGTTCTCCAGATAATCGGGATTGGTGCACACCAGCCCCTCGCACCCGAAGGTGCGGAATTCCGCGTCGTTCGAGATCGCGGGCCATTCGCCGTTCTGCGTGACGAACACGTGCGGCGGGCGCCGTCCGCCCAGCACCGGGCGGCGCAACACCCAGTTGGTGAAGGGGAACGAGCAAGTGACCGTCACGTCATGGTCCTGCGGGCGATAGGCGCGCAGCAGGCCGGGCGCGAAGGTCGCCTCTTCCCAGCCGGTGTCGCTGCGCAACGCCGGCACGCGCGGCATCCGCTCCAGCCGCTCGCGCCGCACCGATCCGGCATGCAGGAAGCGATACGGCGTCCCGGCGTGCGGCTCCCCCGATCCGATCACCGTCACCTGCTCGCCCGCGCGCCCCAATTCGGTGGCCAGCGATAGCAGCGCGATCTCCGCGCCGCGTTCGAATCGGTGGAAACCGGGCAGGGCGAACAGAATGCGCATCGTCATGTCCTTATGTCGCGCCCGCACGTACCGCGTCCGGGCCGGCGGTGGTCCCTCGAATTTAACCTGTGCGATGCTACAGACTCGGGCGGTGGATCAATCCGGCTTGATTCGCAACGCTCCCTGGACGACCGCTTCGCCCCGCATGACCTTTTCCTCCCCCCACGTGCCCACCCGGATCGGCATCGTCGCGATCGGCCGTAACGAGGGCGAGCGGCTGATGCGCTGCCTGCGCTCGCTCGACGGCAGCGGCGCGGCGGTCGTCTACGTCGATTCGGCCTCCACCGACGGCAGCGCCGATCGTGCCCGTGCACTGGGCGCGCACGTCGTGGACCTCGACATGGCGCTGCCCTTCACCGCCGCGCGCGCGCGCAACGCCGGGCTGGCGGCGCTCCCCTCGGTCGAGCTGGTGCAGTTCGTCGACGGCGATTGCGAGCTGGATGCCGACTGGCTGCCGAAGGCGACCGCCTTTCTCGACGCGCACGCGGACGTCGCGGTCGTCTGCGGTCGTCGTCGCGAGCGCTTTCCGGACGCGTCGGTCTTCAACCGGCTGTGCGACATGGAATGGGACACGCCGGTCGGCGAGGCGGCGGCCTGCGGCGGGGACTCGCTGATGCGCGCCGACGCGGTCCGGGCGCTGGGCGGCTTTCGCGACACGCTCACCGCCGGCGAGGAGCCGGAGCTATGCGCGCGGCTGCGTGCCGCCGGCTGGCGCGTCTGGCGGATCAATGCGGAGATGACGCGCCACGACGCCGCGATGCTGCGCTTCCGGCAATGGTGGTGGCGCTCGGTGCGCACCGGCTTCGGCTATGCGCAGGCCGGCGACGCCACCGCCGCCCTGCCGCAGCCATTGTACCGGACCGAGGTGAAGCGCGCGATGCTGTGGGCCGGAACCCTGCCGTGCGTCGGGGTCGCGCTCGGGCTGCTCGTGCATCCGTTGTTCCTGCTGCTCCCGATCGTCGCTTTCGGCGTCCAGATCGCGCGAATTGCGTGGCGGAATCGCGCCGGTGGCATGTATATTCGCCATGCCTGGTACACCATGCTGTCCAAATTCCCCGAATTGCAGGGCATTCTCCGCTACCGGCGCGCACGGCAGCATCGTTCGGCGATCACCTACAAATGACGACACCGCGCATCGCCTATCTCGTCAGCCAGTATCCGGCCTCCTCGCACACCTTCATCCGGCGCGAGGTCGACAGCCTGCGCCGCCACGGCGTCGACATCCGCACCTACAGCATCCGCCGTCCCTCCCCCGCCGAGCTCAAGGCACCGGAAGACAAGGCTTCTTTCGCGGAAACGCGCTTCGTGCTGCCGCTGTCGCTACCGGCCTTGCTGGGCGCGCACCTGCGCGCGCTCGTCACGCGTCCGGCGGCGTGGTTCGGGCTGCTGCGGCTCGCGCTGCGCCACCGCGCGCCGGGCGCGAAGGCGCTGCTATGGTCGCTATTCCATTTTTCCGAGGCCGTGGTGCTGGCGAACATGTGGCGTACCGACCAAATCACGCATGTTCACAATCACTTCGCCAATGCCGGCGCCACCGTCGGGATGCTCGCCGCGCGCTTCGCAGGGCTGCCGTGGAGCCTGACGCTGCACGGCATTTCCGAAACCGACTATCCCGCCGGCCTGACGCTGGGCTCCAAGCTGGAGGCCGCCGACTTCGCCGCCTGCGTCTCCTGGTTCGGGCGCGCGCAGGCGATGCGCGTCACCGCGCCCGCGCATTGGCACAAGTTCGCGCTGGTCCGCTGCGGCCTCGACCTCCCGTCCCTCCCCGCCGCTCCCGCACGCGGCGGACCGCGCCGCGCGATCGTCTGCGTCGCACGATTATCGTCGGAAAAGGGGCACTTGGGCCTGTTGGAGGCGATCGCCCCGCTCGAGGCGACGCTGACGCTGGTCGGCGACGGGCCGATGCTGGCGGAGATCGAGGCGGCCGTCGCGCGGCTGGGACTGGTGGAGCGCGTGCGCTTCGTCGGGCGCCTGGACGAGGCCGCGACGCTCGCGACGATCGCCAACGCCGATCTGCTGGTGCTGCCCAGCTTCATGGAAGGGCTGCCGATCGTGCTGATGGAGGCGATGGCCATCGGCGTGCCGGTGGTCGGCAGCCGGGTGGCGGGCGTTCCGGAACTGATCGGGGACGGCGAGGAAGGGCTGCTGTTCAACCCCGGTGACTGGGGCGACCTGCGCCGCCAGATCGCCCGGCTGCTGGACGATCCCGCCCTGGGCGACCGGCTGGCGCAAGCCGCGCGTGCCAAGGTGGCGGGCGAATTCGACATTGCGACCGCGGTCCTGCCGCTCGTCGCGCGCTTCGGCGGAAGGTAAGGCGATGTTGTTCGACCATTTCGACCAGGTCCGCATCATCAACCTGAAGCACCGCATCGATCGGCGCGCGCAGATGCTCGGCGAGCTGCGCCGAATCGATGCCGCCGACGATCCGCGCGTCGCCTTCTTCGACGCCTGCCGCTTCGACGATGCCGGCTCCTTCACCTCGATCGGCGCGCGCGGCGTGTACCACAGCCATCTCGCGATCCTCGAAGAGGCGGCGGCGCATGGCGCCAGCGTGCTGATCCTGGAGGACGACGTCGACTTCACCCCCGCCGCGCGCGCCACCGTGCCGCCGACCGGGTGGCAGATTTTCTACGGCGGCCACTACGCGGCGCAGCCACACGATCTCGCCAACAGCGACATCATCGGCGCGCATTGCATGGGGTTCAGCGCGGATATCGTGCCGGCGCTCGCCCGCTACGTGCGCGGGCTGCTGGACCTCGACGATCACCCCCCGATCGACGGCGCTTATGTCTGGTTCCGGCGTGCCCATCCCGCGATCGTCACGCATTTCGCCGTGCCGCCGATCGCCGACCAGCGGCCATCGCGCACCGATATCGCCGAGCTGCGTTTCTTCGATCGCTGGCCGGGACTGCGGCAGGCCGCGCAATGGGCGCGGCGGATCAAGCGGCACATCGCGCGCCGCAATACGGGGACGGCCGGCGCATGAAGTGGATCGTCATCCTCGTCGTCCTGGGCCTGTTGCCAGTGGCGGTCGGCTGGCTCCGCAACAACCCGCGCGAATTGCCCAAGGTGATGTTCGCGCTGGGGGTGCTGCAATTCGTGGGCGGGCTGCTGCACCTGACGGTCGCGCCGATCTCCTGGGCCTATTGGCCGGGTTTTGCGAAGGGAGTCGAGCTATCGCTGGTCGATGCGATTGCGGTCGCGCTGATCCTGGCGGCTCCGGCGCGCGCGCGCGTGGCGCATCTGCGCTGGCCGATCCTGTTCTACATCCTGTGCGTGCTGGTCAGCATGACCCAGGCCGACGAACCGCAGGCGGCGTTCTTCTATGCGTGGCAGCTGGCGCGCATGGCGCTGATGGTCACCGCGGTCGCGATCACGTGCCGCGATCCACGCGTTCCCCCCGCGCTGATCCGCGGATTGATCTTCGGCATGGCGTTCCAGGCGATCATGTCGCTCAACGAACGCCTGCACGGCGCGACGCAGGCCGCCGGCACGCTCGGCCACCAGAATACCCTGGGGATGATGACGCACTTCGTCGTCTTCCCGTCGCTGGCGATCCTGCTGGCGACGAAGAAGGAAAAGTGGATGTGGCTCGGCCCGGTCGCGGGCGGCCTGATCGCGATCATGACCGCGTCGCGGGCCACGCTGGGACTGGCCGGGGCCGGTGTCGTGCTGCTGCTGACGCTCTCGATCGCGCGCCGCCCGACCGCGCGCAAGCGAGCCGTCGCGGTCACCGGCGTGATCGCGCTCGCGCTCGCGGCGCCCCTGGCGATGCTGACGCTGGGCGAACGCTTCAAGGAGGCGCCGCTCGGCAGCTATGACGAGCGCGCCGCGTTCGAACGCGCGGCCAAGGCGATGCTCCACGATCATCCGCTGGGCGTCGGCGCGAACCAATATGTGCTGGTGGCCAACATCAAGGGCTATTCGAGCCGCGCGGGCGTGATCCCGACCTTCGGCAGCCGCGCCGCGCACGTCCACAACGCCTATCTGCTGGCGGGGGCGGAAACCGGCTATGCCGGGTTCGCCGCGATCATCCTGATGCTGGTGTGGCCGGCGATCGTCGCGCTGCGCTGTTCATGGCGGTACAAGCGCGATCCCCGCGGAGAGCTGTTGCTGGGGCTGGCCACCGCGCTGCTGATCGTCGCGCTGCACTCGAAATTCGAATGGATCTTCGTCACCGCCAGCGTGCAATATTTCTACGCGCTGATCGCCGGGATGATCGCGGGGGTCGCACAGCAAATGGGCTATTGGACCAAGGCGCGCCGCCGGACCGTCCGTCGCCCCGACGCGCCGGACGCCGAGGCGGAAACGCCGCCGGTGGCCGTGCCGCAGCCCGCATGAGCGCGACCGCCGCCGCAATGTTTACCAGCTTCTAACCATAGCGTTTCATCCGACCCTAACCACCCGGCGGTAGAAAGCGTCATCCCCACCGGACCTGATCCGGACATCCTGGGCATGGAGCTTTCACATGATGTCGTTGCTGCGCTGCGCGGCACCGGTGGCGCTGACGCGTCGCGCCGGCCGATCCCTGACGCTCGCCGCGGCCACGCTGGCGCTGGCGTCGTGTGGTGGCGGTGGCGGCAGCGGGGGCGGTGCGACGGGCAGCGCCTCGGATGCGCCGGTCGCGATCGCCCCGGCGCCCAGCCCCAGCCCGACCCCCGCGCCGGCACCCGCACCGACCCCGACGCCCTCCCCCACCACCAGCGCGATCAACCCGGGCAGCCTCGCGGTCGCGGACAGCTATGCGTCGATCCCCAGCAACTTCGATGTCGCCGCCGAGCTGGTACCGTCGTGGGGCACCGGCGAACTGCCGAAGTCCGCGGCGCCCGACACGGTCGGCGCGTTCCGCTTCATCTGCAATCCCAGCCACGAGCTGCGCGACGACCCCGTGGTCTTCCCGGGCCAGCCGGGCCGGTCGCACCTGCACCAGTTCTTCGGCAACACCGGCGCCAACGCCAATTCCACCTATCAGAGCCTGCGCAGCTCGGGCGGGAGCACCTGCAACAGCCCGCTGAACCGCAGCGCCTACTGGATGCCGGCGATGCTGAACGGCAAGGGTCGCGTCGTGCGGCCGGACTACATCAGCATCTATTACAAGAGCCATCCGCAGAACGATCCGGTGTGCCAGCGCATGGGCAAGGCGTGCGTCGACCTGCCGCGCGGGCTGCGCTTCGTGTTCGGCTATGACATGATCAACGGCTCGCCGAAAACGGGCGCGGGCTATTACAACTGCCAGGGGCCGACCGGCACGTCGGGCCATTATGCCGACATTGTAGAGGCGGCGCGCAACTGCCCCGCCGGCAACCAGCTGGGCGCGGTGCTGAATGCGCCGACCTGCTGGGACGGCAAAAATCTGGACAGTGCCGACCACCGCTCGCACGTCGCCTACACCAGCTACGGCAGCTGGGGGTATGAGAAGTGCCCGGACACGCACCCCTATGTCATCCCGGGGTTCACGCTGGCGGCGTGGTACACCACCGACGACGATCTCGACACGTCGGGCAAGTGGGACGGCGGCACGTCGAGCTGGCATCTGGCGTCGGATGAGATGCCCGGCATGCCGACGATGCGCCCGGGCAGCACGCTGCATGCCGACTGGTTCGGCGCGTGGGACGATTCGGTCATGAAGATGTGGACCGACAATTGCATCAACAAGCTGTTGAACTGCAGCGGCGGCGATCTGGGCAACGGCAAGCAGCTCAAGATGTTCGCCGGGTTCACCTGGACGGCCAAGCCGCACCTCGTGGCGCTGCCGGACTGACGCTGTGCGCGATCACATCACCATGGCGACGATCGTGGCCCATAGCAGCAATGCCGAACCCAGCCCCAGGCAGATGCCGCGGGCTGGCGACAGCGGATCCTTCACCTCGGCCACGAACGGTCCGATCAACCCGAATCGGTCGAAGACAAGCGGCACGCCGCTGGCGGCGAATTGTTCCGACCGGTCGAAGCGCATTTCCCCCTCCATTTTCATCGTCGCCCCGGAAACGTCCCGGAACGGCACAGAAAGCTTGCATTTAGATGAACGAACGCCGTCGCTGATGTTTCCGTGCCCGCTCGCGGGCGGCGCGTTAACGGGTTGGTAGCGTCGCGATCACTAAAAGCTTGAACATCAATGAAAGGCGCGGCGATGCTGCTTCCGGCGATACTGCTACCCAGCGATTCTGACGACCGCCGCTCCGCCGAGCGGCAGCCGATCAATCAACCATCCACGTTGCGCGACCACGAAGCGCGGGCGACCGACGTCTATGTGCGCGAACTGTCCGAAACCGGCTTCAGCGTCGCCACGGATGCGCGGCTCGAGATCGGCTCGACGGTGACGATCGGTCTGCCGGGGCGTGGTCGCGCCAGCGCGCGGGTCGTGCGTCAGGTGAGCGGCGGCTATGGCTGCGAGTTCGTCGAGGCGCTTGGTCGTGCCGAGGTGATGCAGACGTTCCGTGGCGGCACCGTGATCCAGCTGACCGCCAGCGCACCCTTCACGCCCGCGCTGCCGGAACCGGAGATCGCCCGGTTCCCCGGCGCGGTGCGGTTGGGGGTGATCGTCGGCGGCTCCGCGCTGTTGTGGGCCGGCATCATCAAGGCCATCGCCAGTCTGCTGTGACGCCGCCGCCAAATCGCTTGCCGTGGCGCGCCCCTCACGTTTAGTGAGTTGAAAGGCTCGGCGAGGCGGAGAAACCGTTGCATTTGCAAGACAAGGTCCGCGCCGCGCCGCCCCGGTCGCTTCTTCCGCATATCCAATATCTGCGCGCGGTGGCGGCGTTTCTGGTCGTCCTGTATCATGCGCGGCTGCTGACTCCCATCGGGCGGATGTTGCCGTTCGACGTCGGTCGTGCCGGTGTCGACATCTTCTTCGTCATCAGCGGCTTCATCATCCAGCACGTCGCGGCGCGTGACGATAGCGGACGCCCCGGCGCGTTCATGCTAAAGCGGGCGATCCGCATCCTGCCGCTCTACTGGCTGCTGACGGTGGCGATCGGCCTTGCCGGACAGGTCGTCCCCGCGCTGGCGGGCAGCGGCGGCGTGCCCGATGCCGGACGCATCCTGCGCTCCTTGCTGTTCCTGCCCTATTACGACGATGCCGGCGAGATCCATCCGGTGCTGTTCCTGGGCTGGACGCTCAATTACGAGATGTTCTTCTACGTCGTGTTCGCGGCCGGGTTGCTAGTGGCGCGCCCCGTGATCCGGCTGGCGATCGTCAGCGGCGTTCTGCTGTTGCTGGTGCTTGCCGGCGTGATGCTGGAACCGCGTGGCGCGGCGGGCGTGACCTATACCAGCCCGTTGCTGCTGGAATTCGGCGCCGGCCTCTGGCTCAGCTATCTGTGGGAGCGTCGTCAGCGCCGTGGGGCCGCCGCCCTGTCGCGCGGCGCCGCATTGATCGCGATGGCGGCGGGGTTCGCGGCAATCCCACTGGGCGAGTCGCTTTGGCCGATGGTGCCGCAGGTGCTGCGCTGGGGAGTGCCCGCGATCGTGATCGTCGCCGCCGCGCTGGCGCTGGACCGCGGCCACGCCGGACGGGGGCGCCGCGTGGCGCTGCTGCTGGGTGAGGCGAGCTACGCGATCTACCTGACACATCCGTTCGTTATAAAGGCCGTATCGATCGTCTATGCGCGGCTCGGCGTCACGGCGCTGCCGCTACATGCGCTCACGCTGCTGGCCACGGTCGCGATCGTCGGGGCGATCGGAGTCGCCTTCCACCTCATCGTCGAGCGTCCGTTGGTGCGCGCGTTGCGGCATCGGCTGCTGCCCCGCGCACGCCCTGCCGTGGCCGCCGGCGAGGCGTGATCGGAACCGAATTTCCTAACGATAATTTAACCTTCGCCACGGTGGGTCGCCATGCCTGCGGGGTGAGATGAACGAACCTGCTGATTCTTGCGGTTTCCATTCGTCTCCAAGTGCATTACATATTGCAATGCAGCGTAACGTCAGGGAGCGAAACCGTGCATGAGGCGGCCATGATGGCTGCGCCGGACTTGACCGGCGTAGAAAGCAGCACGATAGCACCGGATCGGTGGCAGCGTCTGGACGACGTCGCCAGCCGCTTGCTGGACGTGACGCTGGCGGTCACCGCACTGATCATCCTTGCTCCGCTGATGATGGTCGTCGCGGCGGTGATCTACATCCTTGATCCCGGCCCCGTGATCTTCGCGCATCAGCGGATCGGTCGTGGCGGACGCTCGTTTCCGTGCCTCAAGTTCCGCAGCATGGTGGTCGATGCGGATGCCCGGTTGCGGCACCTGCTGGAGACCAGCGCTGAGGCGCGGGCGGAGTGGGAACGCGACCACAAGCTTCGTGACGATCCGCGCGTGATCGGCATCGGTCGTTTCCTGCGCAAGACCAGCCTCGACGAGCTGCCGCAGCTCTGGAACGTGGTACGTGGCGACATGAGCCTGGTCGGCCCCCGCCCGATCGTGGTCGGCGAGATCAGCCGCTATGGCCGATATTTCGAGCATTATTGCCTGGTGCGTCCCGGCATCACGGGCTTGTGGCAGATCGGTGGACGCAACGACGTGTCGTATCGCCGCCGCGTCGCCTACGACGTAACGTACAGCCGGGCACGTTCCTGTGCGATGAACGTCAAGATCATCGCCTTCACCGTGCCGAGCGTGTTGTTCCAGCGAGGATCCTACTGAGCGTCAGCCTCCGCGCAATTGCATGCGCACGGTGACCAGTCGCTCGTTCGCGTAATTGCGGTCGGCGGTCACCTGCGCCATGATCTGCGCGCTCAACGCGTTCAGCGTGCGGCTCGCGATCGCCGCATCGCCCGTCACCTTCGCCGCCTGAATACGTAGCGACATGATCGCGGCATCCAGCGTACGCACCGCAGCGGTGTCACCCCGCGCCAGCGCGGCGCCGCGTTCGGCGTAGCTCTGCTCGACCTTGATCGACAGCACCGAGCGCTGCGATTCGCGCAAGTCCCGGTCGGCGCGCACCTCATCCATGCGGCGGATCACTCGATCGCGCCGCGTCTCCGCAGCGGTACGATCGGCCTGAACCTGCCGCTGGGCCTCGGCCAGTGCCGCCGCGACCGCGGGCTCGCCACGGCGGGCCTGCAACGCCGCCGGCACCTTGATCGTGGCCGCACCATTAGCCTCCGCCGCCCATCGCGCCTCCTGCGCCATCAGGCAGTCGGCGGCGATCCCCGCGACCGGCGGCGTGGAACGTACGGTGCACGCAATCGCGGCGACACCCGCCAGTCCGAACAGTCCCGCAAAGCCGATCGCGCGGCGCAAAGCCGCCGCCGCATCGTCGTTTAGCGTGTCGTGACCGGTCGCTGCCGTCGGCATGATGTCGCCTGCCCTCAATCATCGAATCAGAGTGACGAAGGTAAGTCACAGGTCTTAACAAGATGTAAGCCACGCTTAACGGCTTGATCGCGCGTTCGTTACGCATCCACAACATGCGAAAACGCTCAACTTAAGCGGCTTTACTTTCCGGCAATTAACCTCGCCTTTAACCCGATCGCGTAGCTGCTGCTCATCCGCCGGACTGGCGGTGGAAACATGGATTCGGGCAGCCCATCGTGTCGATTTCGCGGATACGTTCCCATCTTCTCGTGGCGACCGCGTCGCTCGCGCTGGCGAGCTGCGGCGGCGGCGGTGGAGGCGGCGGTAGCAGCTCGACCGCGCCGGCCGTCGTGGTGCCCGCCGCAACCCCGACGCCCGCCGCAACCCCGACGCCCAGCGCCACGCCGACCCCGTCGGTCGGATCAGGTAGCGCCGGGCCGGGCGTCACTCCCACGCCATCGCCATCGCCGTCTTCGACCGACGGCGGGATCGTGATCGTCGCGCCAACGCCGACGCCGGCACCGTCGCCTACACCGACCCCCACGCCGATGCCGTCGCCCACGCCATCCGCCAGCCCATCCCCGGACGCGAGCCCCACGCCCGCCCCGACACCCACGCCGACCCCGGTGGTGATTGCGCCCACCCCCACTCCTACGCCCACACCGGTGGTGGTGCTGCCGACCCCCACGCCGACCCCGGTGGTCGTCGAGCTACCCGAGGAGGCCGCTCCCACTGACGGGTTTGCGTATCTCGCCGCGCGCGTCAGCGAGCTGGCGTCTTCGATCGTCGATGCGTTCTGGAAGTTCGTGGCGCTGTTCACCGCCAACGGCACCGGCACGCCATGGAGCGCGGGCCTGTCGATCTTCGCGCAGCCCGTCACCACCGTCAACGGCGCGGCGACGGTGCCGGTCGACGTGCTGCGCCTGGCGCGACAAGCGTCGTTCGGCCCGACGCCGCAGCTGGTGTCCCGGATCGCTGAACTGGGCGTACCCGGCTGGATCGACGAGCAGTTCCGCGTCCGCGGCAGCACCTATGCCGATCTCGTGAAATGGGTGCCGAACGACTATTGCTCGGCGGACCGCACGATCCCGAACTGCTGGCAGAACAATTTCACGCGCGTGCCGGTCGCGGCGCGCTTCTACGCCGATGCCGCCTTGGCGCCCGATCAGCTTCGGCAGCGGGTCGCCTTCGCGCTGTCGCAGATCCTCGTGGTGTCGGGAAACACCGTCAACAGCACCGCCGGGATCGCCGCCTATCAGCAATTGCTGCTCGACGGCGCGTTCGGCAACTATCGCGATCTGCTCGGCAAGGTGACGATGCACGGGTCGATGGGCCTGTATCTGTCGATGGCGGACAGCGCGCGCAGCGCCCCTTCCGAGAATTATGCGCGCGAGATGCTGCAATTGTTCACGATGGGGCCGATGCAGCTCAACGCGGACGGTACGCCGGTGCTGGCCGGCAATGGTGCGCTCGTTCCCAACTATGGTCCCGACGATATCAAGGGACTGTCGCGCGCGCTGACCGGATGGACCTATGCGCGAAGCGGCGGGCGCACCAACTGGACAGGCAATGATTATTCGCTGCCGATGGTCGTGCGCAGCGGCAACTGGGCCTATGATACGCAGGCGAAGGCGTTCCTCGGCGCCACCGTCCCGGCAGGCGCCGCGCCCGCGGAGAGCGTGCGCATCGCGCTGGACGCCGCATTCAACCATCCCAGCACGCCGCCACGCGTGGCCAAGCTGCTGATCCAGCATCTGGTGAAGGCGAACCCCTCGTCCGGCTATGTCACCCGGATCGGTGCGGTGTTCGCCGACAATGGCAAGGGCGTGCGCGGCGACCTGAAGGCGGTGGTCCGCGCGATCCTGCTCGATCCCGAGGCGCGCGGCGACGAACCGCGCGGGGGCGGGTTCGGCAAGGTGAAGGAGCCGGTGCTGGTGATGACCGCGCTGGTCCGCGCGATCGGGCTGCAGACCGATGGCGCCGCGATGACGATCCGCGACACCGCGCTGGGTCAGCCGGTGTTCCAGGCGCCGTCGGTCTTCAATTTCTACCCACCCGATTATCCGCTGGCGCGCAGCAGCGGGCTGGTCAGCCCGGCATCGAAGCTGTGGTCGGCGGGCGGCACCGTGGCGATCCATAATCTCGTCTACGACTGGACGATCAAGGGCGAGCCGAACCGCGGCGACTGGAACTTCAACAACGCGCTCGACAACACCAGCAGCTCGGCGAACTCCGCGCCGCTATGGGGCGGTTGGGAGGCGGTTGGCGGCGATGTCGACCGGCTCGTCGCGGTCGTGAACCTGCTGATGCTCAACAACTCCGCGACGGAGGCGCAGAAGCAGGCGCTGCGCAGCGCCGCACTGTCGATCACCAACACCGACGCGCAGAAGCAGGCGCGCCGACGGGCGCAGGCGCTGCTCTACATCGCCGCCACCAGCCCCAATTTCCTCGTCGATCGCTGAGGATCGCTCACCATGACCCTGATGTCCCGCCGCCACTTCCATCATATGGCGATGAGCGCCGGCGCCGCGGCCGCGCTCGGCATGTTCGGTCGCGGCGTCGCATATGGCGCACCCGGCAGCGGCTTTCGCGCGATGGTGGGCCTGTTCCTCTTCGGCGGCAACGACGGCTGGAACATGCTCGTGCCCACCGACACCGCGACTTACGCCGCCTATGTCGCGTCGCGCCAGACGGTGGCGCTGCCGCCGTCCGCAGTCACGCCGCTGGCGGGCAGCGGGCTGGGGCTGCACAAGGCGATGGCCAGCCTGGCACCGATCTGGGACAAGGGCGCGATGGCGCTGGTGCTCAACGCCGGCACGCTCGCCGCACCGCTCACCAAGGCGACATGGGCAAGCCGCCCCGATCTGCGCCCGTCCAACCTGATGAGCCACTCCGACGAGCAGGAACATTGGCAGGGGCTGCGCGCGCAGGGGGTCAACCGTGACGGCTTCATGGGCCGGCTGCACGATCGCATGGGGGTCGTCGGCGGGGTGCCCCCGGTCGTGTCGTTCGGGGGCAATAACGTCGCGCTCATCGGGCAGCAGGCGCAGCCGCTGGTCCTGCCGTCGCGGGCCGTCCTCACCCGCACCGCCACCGGGAACAGCGCGATCGACGCGGCGGTGAACAGCTTCGCCGGCGGCACCGGGCTGGACGATGTCACCGCCTCCACCGCGCAGACGCTCACCGACGCCTATGCGATGAGCGCGGCGACGAGCGCGGTGCTGAGCGCGACCGGTAGCGTCGACGGCTTCTTCGTCGATCCGGCCACCGGCAGCGCACTGACCTCCGACGTCGCGCAGCAACTGAAGAAGGTCGCGCGCATGATCGAGGCGCGCTCCACCTTCGGGCACACGCGGCAGTCGTTCTTCGTCTCGCAGGGCGGTTATGACACGCACGACAATCAGGTGACCGGGGGCGACGTCGCCAGCGGGGTGCATGCCAATCTGCTGGGTGATCTCGCGCTGGCGCTGTCGGCCTTCTACAAGGCGATGGAGGCGCTGGGGCTGCAGGACAATGTCACCGCCTTCACGATGAGTGACTTCGGGCGCACCTATCGCGGCAATGCCCAATACGGCAGCGACCATGCGTGGGGGAACAACCATCTGGTGATCGGCGGCGGCGTCACGCCGAAGGGCGTGTTCGGGCGCTATCCCGATCCGACGCTGGGCGGCGCCGACGACATCAGCAACGAGGGCCGCTTCCTGCCGACGATGGCGCAGGAGGAGTATCTCGGCGCGATCCTGAAATGGCATGGCGTGGCGGATGCCGACATGGGCTATGTCGTCCCGAACTGGGGCACATGGTCGACCAACGGGCGCGGGCCGATCGGCCTCTACGGCTGATGGCGACGCCGTCGCCGCGTTTGTCGGGGCGATGGCGCGCGCGTATAAGCGCGTTGCCTGCTGGAGACCGCCACCCGTGTACCGCCGCCTGATCTTCGCCACGATATTGCTCGCCTGCGCGGCGTCGACCCCGGCGCAGCGTGCGCAGTTGCGTGCCGACGACGCGGTGTACGAATTGCGCTCGCCCCAGGAAGTGGCGATGGCGAAGAAGGACGGCCACTCGCACAACGTCGGCAGCGCCCACGGCGACATGGTCCGTCCCGAACTCAGCCACGACGTGCTGACGATGCCTGCGTCGATCCCCTCCACGGTGCGCCCCGACACGCTGATCGCGCGGATCGGCGTTCCGGCGAAGAGCGCCGCGCCCGATACGGTCGGCGCGTTCCGCTTTATGTGCGAGCCGGGCCAGATCAGCTACGACGATCCGATCGTCTACCCTGGGCAGCCGGGGAAGAGTCACCTCCACCAATGGTTCGGCAACACCGCCGCCGACGCGCATTCCACCTATGCCAGCCTGCGCACCAGCGGCGGCAGCACGTGCATGAACATCCTGAACCGCTCGGCCTATTGGATGCCGGCGATGCTGGACGGCAAGGGGCATGTCGTGCGCCCCGACTACGTGTCGATCTATTACAAGCGCCTGCCCGCCGACAGCGCGGAATGCACGCGCCAGGCGAAGGATTGCGTGCCGCTGCCGCGCGGGCTGCGCTTCATCTTCGGCTACGACATGGTCAGCGGGCGGACCCCCACCGGCGGCACGTATTTCGACTGCACCGGGCCGACCGCGACGCCCGGTCATTACAAGACGATCACCGAGGCGGCGGCGAACTGCCCCGCCGGCAACCGGCTGGGCGCGATCATCGGCGCGCCGGGGTGCTGGGACGGCAAGCGGCTCGACAGTCCCAACCACCGCGATCACATGGCCAACCCCAGCTACGGCTCCTGGGGCTATCTGCGCTGCCCGCCGTCGCATCCGCATATCGTGCCCACCTTCACGCTCGGCGCCTGGTACACCGTGGACGAGCAGCGCGCCGACAGTTGGTATCTGTCGTCGGACGAGATGCCGGGGATGGAGCGGATGCCGGCGGGCTCCACCTTCCACGCGGATTGGTTCGGAGCATGGGACGACGAGGTGATGGCGATGTGGACGCAGCATTGCATCGAGGCGCTGCGCTCCTGCAACAGCGGCGATCTGGGCGACGGACGCCAGTTGAAGGAGTCGACGCCGTTCGTGTGGACGACGCCGAAGCGGCTGGTGCCGATCCCGCCGCGCCCCGCCGCCGCGCCGTGATCCTCCCGAACGCGCACCCCATGCGCTGATCCCGCCGCATCCACGTGCTTCCCCGCCCCGCACCTTTGCGGTAGCGGTCGCCGCGCTGGCACGACGGGCCGCGCCGATCATCGCTCTTCCACGGATTACCGCCGACATGGCCGATACTTCCACGCTCCGGGCCAGGCTCTTCGCGCGCGTCCACGTGCCGGAGGCGCTGTTGAAGCGGCTGGGCTGGGCGACGTCCGGCTTCATGCTGGCGCAGATCATCCGCTTCGCCAGCAACCTGATCCTCACGCGCATCCTCGCCCCCGAACTGTTCGGGATCATGGTGCTGCTGACCACGCTGCGCGTCGGGCTGGAGCTGTTCACCGATATCGGCATCGCGCAGAACGTCGTCAGCAGCCGCAACGCCACCGATCCGCGCTTCTACAACACCGCCTGGACGCTGCAGGTGCTGCGCGGCGTCATCCTGTCGCTGGTCTTCCTGCTCCTGCTGCCGGTCATCGGGCGGTTCTATGGCGATCCGGTGCTTCACCAGTTGCTGCCGTATGTGACCGTGTTCTTCATCCTCACCGGCTTCACCTCGATCGGGCTTCCGCTGACGATCAAGGAGCTGGCGATGCACCGCACCGCCAAGGTGGAGGTCGCCGGCGCGCTGTCGGCCGCGCTGTCGCTGATCGTGGTCGCCTGGATCTGGCCGACGATCTGGGGGCTGATGTTCGGCAGCATCCTGGCCTCGGCCACGCATACCGCCATCTCCTACGCGACCATGCCGGGGCTGAAGCACCGGCTGATGATCGATACGCGTTATGCGCGGGAGATCGTCGGCTTCGGCAAATGGGTGTTCGTCGCGTCGGTGGTGTTCTTTCTGGCGACCAATTTCGACCGGCTCATCCTCGCCAAATACGTCAGCTTCGCCGCGCTCGGCATCTACGGCGTCGCCCGTTCCTTGGCGGACGTCTTCACCCAGTTCAGCGTCAAGCTCGGCGCCGAGGTCGTCTTCCCCAGCATCGCGGCGAGCGACCTGCGCGGCCACGAGCTGCAGCGCAAGCTGGCGCACCGCCGGTTGCAGTTCCAGGGACTGGCGCTGGTCGCGATCGCCGGGTTCATCGCGCTATCCGATTTCATCATCAACACCTTGTACGATCCGCGTTACCACACGGCGGCGCTGCTGGTGCCCTGGGTGGCGGTGTCCGCCTGGCTGATGATTCTCAGCACGTTGAACGAGAACCTGATGCTCGGGCTGGGCAAGCCGCATTACAGCGCGTTCGGCAGCGTGGCGAAGCTGGTCGGGCTGCTGATCTTCCTCCCGCTCGGGCTGGTGCGCTACGGGATCGTCGCGGCAGCCGGCGCGACGGTGCTGGCGGAGCTGATGCGCTATGCCTGTCTGCTGATCGGCCAGGCACGCGAGCGGGTCACGTTCGTGCGACAGGATGTGCTCGCCACCGCGACGATGATCGCGTTGGCCTATGCGATCCGCTGGGTCGCGTGGCAGCTCAACATGACCGGCGCCCCAGCGGAGCTGTTCCGGCTGGTGACGTACCGCTGACCCGCGCCGCTCAGGCGGCGGGGCCGTAATAGCCGCGATACCAGTCGGCGAACCGCTCCAGCCCTTCACGCAACATCACCTTGGGCTGATATCCGGTCAGCGCGTGCAGCTTCGACACGTCGGCATAGGTCGCGGTGACGTCGCCGGGCTGCATCGGACGCATCACCTTCTCGGCCTTGTGCCCGATGGCATCCTCCAGCGCCTCGATCATCTCCATCAGGCCGACGGGATGGCTGTCGCCGATGTTGAGCACGCGGTGCTCGCCGGTCGCGGGCGGATGGTCCAGCGCCCCGACGATCCCGTCGACGATATCGTCGATATAGGTGAAGTCGCGCGCCATCTTGCCCTCGCCGTAGACCTCGATCGCCTCGCCGCGCATGATCTTCTGCGTGAACGAGAAATAGGCCATGTCGGGCCGCCCCCACGGGCCATAGACCGTGAAGAAGCGCAAGCCGGTCTGCGGAAAGCCGTACAGCTTCGCATAGGATTGGCTCATCAGCTCGCACGCGCGCTTGGTCGCGGCATATAGCGAAACCGGATCGACCGCCGCCTCGTCCTCGGTGAATCCTTCGCCGCCCATCGGCTTGTCGCCATAGACCGAGCTGGAGCTGGCGTAGACGAGATGCTCGAACCCCTCGGCATGGCGGCACGCCTCCATGATCGACAGGTGCCCGGCCAGGTTGGAGCGTTCGTAGGCGAACGGATTTTCGAGGCTGTAGCGCACGCCCGCCTGCGCGGCGAGGTGGACGACACGGCGCACGCCCTGGTCGCGGACGATCGTCGCCATCGCCTCGGCATCCGCAATATCGGCACGGTGGAACGCGAAGGTGTTGCGCCCCTGGAACGTCGCCAGCCGCGCCTCCTTCAGCGCGGGATCGTAGTAATCGTTGACGATATCGACGCCGATCACGCGCTCGCCACGATCGAGCAGCCGATGCGCGACGGCGTGGCCGATGAAGCCGGCGGTGCCGGTGACCAGGATCGGATCGGTGCGGCCGCTCATCATCTCATCCTTCGCTTGGCGCCGGGGCCGGCGCGTCCATGCTGCACCCGCGTCTAGAGCGACGCGCCGGTCACGGCAACTCGCGGACGTCTCAGTCGCGCACCGACTCAGCGGGCTGCCACACCGCATAAGTCTTTCCGCGCACGACCGAATCGATCACGCCCATCGCGACGCCGACCAGGCTGAGCAATGCGGCGACGATCCGCTGCGCCGGGCCGATGCGTAGCACATGACCGACCGTCAGCGCGATCACCGCGCCGCCCGCCAGCGCCACCACCGCCTCCACGCCCAGCACCGCCGCCGCCACCGGCAGCGCGAACAGGCCCGCCCCCGCCAGCAGGAACGGCGTCATCCACTTCAGGATACGGTGCGAGGCATAGCCGTAGAGGGCCGGCCACGGCAGCCGCCGCAGTTCGGGCCACAGCGCGCGGTGGACGTTGATCGCCTGGCACGCGATCCGCCGCTTGCGCACCAGTTCCTCTTCGGCGGCGGTGGCGCTGCGCTCGTAGACCAACGCGTCCGCAACGCTCACCAATTGCCGGTGCTGCGTCAGCACCACCAGGCTCAGGTAGAGGTCATCGATCAGGTGCGGCGGCGGCGGGCGATGCAGTTCGCGGCGCAGCACGAACATCGCACCGTCCACGCCGATCAGCCCGACGGTGCGGCTCTCGATCGCCTTGATCGACTCTTCCGCACGCCAGTACGCCGCGCCCGTCGCCGCCGCCGGGCTGTCGTCGGCATTCGAATAGACCAGCCGCGCACTGACGCATCCGACGTGCCGATCGGCGAACGGCGCAACCAGCGGCGCGATCACATCGGCGCCGTGCATCACATTGGCATCGGTGAACATCAACAGGTCCGAGGTCGATCGAGCGACCAGCTGGTTCATCCCGAACGTCTTGCCCTTGCGCTCTTCCGATACGACCAGATCGACCCGATCGGCGAATTCGCGCAGGATTTCGATCGTGCCGTCGCGTGGACCATCAGCATAGACGTGCACCGTGGCATTGCCATAGGCGTCGGCGGCCTCGATCAGCCGTTCCATACGACGGCGGATCGACCGCGCCTCGTTATAGGCGGACATGCAGATCGCCAGCGACGGCCGCTCCCCGGCCAGCGGCACGATGTCCACCGGCTCGCGGAATGGAAACAGCCGCAGCGTCAGCGGATAGATCACGAACGGATGGATCGCGAGCAGCGTGAGCAGCATGGCAGCGATGATGCACACCCAGATCATGCTCGTGTCCCGCCGCTCCCTTTCGCCCACGCCACCGCGGGCACCGTGCGCCGTCGATAGACCCTCGCCGCTGGCCCTAAGCCATAGCGAGTAAACACATTCCTGCAAGGCAAGTCCGTCGACCTGTCCCATGCCCCACGGCGAGATAGCTTGCATTTGCAGCAACATCGCTTACCACACGCTGACTTCGCACGTGCGGCATACACCGGGGAACCCATCGACATGAGCAGGCTGGTGATGATTGTGTCGGCGATGGCGCTGCTGGCCGGATGCGCCGGCCGTGGCGGCGATCTGCCGCTGCAAAGCGCGTCGTCGCTCGGTCGGGACCAGGCGACGCCGGTCGACGCCACCTATCAATTGGGCGTCGGCGATCAGATCGCGCTTACCGTCTATGGCGAAACCGATCTCACCCGCAATTACGCGATCAACCCGAACGGCACGATCGACGTGCCGCTGATCGGCACGGTGAAGGCGCAGGGGCGCACGGTCGGCGACGTCAGCACCGAGATCCGGCAGCGACTTTCGGACGGCTATCTCCGCAACCCGAGCGTCGCGGGGACGATCGTCACCTATCGTCCCTTCTATATTCTGGGCGAGGTCAACAAGCCCGGTCAGTATCCGTACCAGACCGGGATGACGCTGGAGGGCGCGGTCGCGCTGGCCGGCGGCTACAGCTATCGGGCGCAGCAGAACCACGTCTTTATCCGTCCGGAAACGGGCGGGGGCGAGGCGAAGGTCGAGGCGACGCCGGGGCTGGCGGTGCGCCCGGGTGACACGATCCGCGTCGCGGAGCGCTTCTTCTGATATCGGCGATGGCCAACGTGCGGTTCGCGACGGTCCGGCGGCACCTGCTCGCGCAGGCGCCGTTATTGGCGGCGATGATCGCCGCCACCCCGGCGGCACATGCGCAGACCGCACGGTCGGTGCTCGATACCGGCATTCCGTTCGATCTGCCGCAGACCGATCGCGTGACGGTGTTGCAGCGCCCGCATCCGGAAATCGACGCGATCGGCGTTCACGCCGGTGCGTTCCTGGTCTTTCCGCAGGTCGATCTGGCCGCCAACGCCACCAGCAACGTCTTCGGTGCCACGCGTGACGCGGTGTCGGACGGCTATGCCATCCTCGCGCCGAAGCTGGATGCACGCAGCGAGTGGTCGCGGCATCAGCTACTGGCGCACGCGCGCGGCAACTTCCGCCGCTATCTCAACAATCCGATCAAGAACGAAGACGGCTACGATATCGGGGTCGAGGGCCGGCTCGATATCGTGGGCGAATCGAACGTGCGTGCGGCGTTCAATGCCGACCGCATCTACATCAACCAATTGTCGGGCGATTTCCCGCGCTTCGCCGCCGCGTCGGTGCCGCTCGATCGGCAGGTGGCGTCGCTGCGCGGCACATGGGGGTTCAACCGGCTGCAACTGATCGGCGACGTCAACGTCACCCGGCTGAACTACAGCGACACGCGCGCGCTGGACGGTACGCTGATCGATCAGGATTATCTCGATCGCACCGCCACACGGCTGACCGCGCGTGCCGAATACAACGTCTCCCCGGTTACGTCGCTGTTCGTGCAGGGCATCTACACAATGCATGCCTACAAGAACCGCGGCTTCGATTTCGACCGTAGTGGCGACGAACTGCGCGTGATCGGCGGCGCGGCGTTCGATCTCACCCCGTTGATCCGCACCCGCCTGGGCGTCGGATACCTGACGCGTCAATATGACGCGCCGGGCGTTGCCAGCCTGAACGGCCTCGCGCTTGATGCGCAGGTCGATTACCTCATCACGCAGTTGACGACGATCAGCCTGTCGGCGCGTCGCGACGTGCGCGACGCGATCATCTTCGGCTCGCCGGGCTACACCGCGGCGCGGTTCGCGGCCGAGGTCGATCACGAATTGCTGCGCAACCTGATCCTGGTGGCCCGTGCGGACATCGAGAACGACGACTTCTCGCGCATCGATCGTACCGACACCCTGTACCACGTCGGGGCGAGTGCGCTGTACACGCTCAATCGGCAGGTGGTGCTGACGCCGTCGATCGATTATTCCAACCGCGACAGCAGCGGTGCGCAGATCGGACAGCGATTCAACGAACTGCGCGCAGGGCTGAGCCTGACGCTCCGGCGTTGAGCCGGAACGCGGGCGAGTAAAAAGGGTAAGCGATGGCGGATGCGACGAACATGCGGCCCGAAGAACGCCAGGATTTGGCCGGGTTGTTTTCCCGCCTGAAACGGCACCTGCCGATCATCCTGGCCTGCATGGTGGCGATGATCGTGCTCGCCTGGGGGGTCGGCAAGATCCTGCCCAAGCGCTACACCGCCGCGGCGCAGCTGGAATATACCCCGCAGGACGCGATCGCGGGCACGCCGCAGGCGCAGCTGTCGGATCTGGCGCGCGACGCCAAGATCGATGCCGAGGTGCAGACGATGAAGTCGCTGCCGGTGGCGGTGCGCGTCGTCGAACAGCTCAAGCTCGACCGTGACCCAGAACTGCGCGCCGCCGCGAAGGATTTCGTCACCGATGCGGCGACGGGCCGGCAGGCGATCGCCGGTGCGCTGCTCGCCAATCTGAGCGCCGCGCGCGTCGGCACCACCTCGCTGTTCGAGGTGGGTTATACCGACAAGAACCCGCTGAAGGCGATGCAGATCGCCAACGCCTTCGCGCAGGCCTTCATGGTCGAGGACATGCAGACCAAGGTCGCGCAGTTCCGCGACGTCGACGGGCGGCTGAACGGCCAGTTGGACGAACTGCGCCGCAAGCTGGAGCAGGC
Organism: uncultured Sphingomonas sp.; assembly: GCA_913777325.1. Lineage (GTDB taxonomy): Bacteria > Pseudomonadota > Alphaproteobacteria > Sphingomonadales > Sphingomonadaceae > Sphingomonas. Next base: position 45,671 of record CAJYSA010000113.1, read on the forward strand.
CGACGCCGCCGTCGCCGCGTTCCGCCTGCGCAACAACCTGCTCGGCCTTCCCGATTCAGTAACCGCCGAGCAGGAGATCGCCTCGATCCGCGGCCAGCTCGCTTCCGCGCGCGCCGAGGAAGCGGCGGCGCGTGCCCGCAGCAGCGCCAGCGGCTCGACGATTGTCGGCGGCGGCACCAACAGCCCGTACAGCACGCAGACAATGTCGACGCTGCGCCAGCAGCGCGCGCAGGTCGCGGCGCGCGTCGCATCGCTCCAGTCGCGCTATGGCGAGCGCTATCCGGCGCTGGCCGATGCCCGCAAGGAGCTCGACGCGATCGACGCGCAGCTTTCGCGCGAGATGCGCGACCTGTCGCGCTCGGCGGGCAACGCTACCCAGGCCGCCGGCTCGACCGCCGCCTCGCTGGAGGCGAGCCTCGCCGCCGCGCAGGCGCGCCTCGCCAATAACGTCCGTGCCTCGGTCGAACTCGCCGACCTGCAGCGTACCGCGCAGAACGCGCGCGACGCCTATCAGCAATTGCTGACCACCAGCACGCAGCAGAATGCGCAGCAATCGATCATGCGCCCCGACAGCCGCATCGCCGCACCCGCGACGCTGCCGCTGACCCCCAGCTCGCCGAACGTCCCCGTGCTGATGTTCATGGGCGCGGTCGCCGGCCTCGCGATCGGGCTGGGCATTGCCTACGTCCGCGAACGCTGGGTGCAGGGGCTGGATACGGTCGACGACATCGAGACGATGCTCGGCGTCGACTATTTCAACAGCGTCCCGACCCCAGCCTCGTCGATCGAAAAGCCGCGCACCAGCGATCCGGCGGAGGCGGCGCTGCTGCACCCGCTGTCGGCCTATACCGAGGCCTATCGCAACCTGGCGACCAGCATGAGCTTCACGGTGGCGGGGGTGCCGGGCGGCAAGATCCTGGGCATCACCTCGGCGCTTCCCAAGGAGGGCAAGACCACGACGTCGACCTCGGTCGCGCGCGTGCTGGCAACCGGCGGCTCGCGCACGCTGTTGATGGACACCGATCTGCGCCGCCGCTCGGTATCGGTCGCGCTGGCGCCGCAGGCCCGCGTGGGGTTGGGCGAGGTGTTGGCCGGCACCGCGACGCTCGACGACGTGATCCTGCGCGAGGAGCAGACCGGGCTCGACGTGCTGCCGCTGGCACCGACCGTCGGCACCTCGTCGCACATCTTCGAGACGCCCGAGTTCACCGCGCTGATCGCCGAGCTGCGCCAGCGGTACGAGCATGTCGTGGTCGATACCGCGCCGGTGCTCGCGGTCGCCGACACGCGCGTCCTGGCGCATCATTTCGACGCGCTGGCGCTGCTCGTGCGCTGGCGGTCGACCCCGGCGCGCGCCGCCCGCGCCGCGCTGCACCAGATCACCTCGGTCGGTGCGGGCGTTACCGGCGTCGCGCTCACGATGGTCAACCTGAAGGTGCAGGCGCAGTCGGGCTTTGGCGATCCGTCCTACTACGCCGACTACATGAAGGACTATTACGCGAAGTCGTGATCCGGTCGCGACCGGCTCCGTGATGGCGGCGTCCCAGCCCCTGCCCCTGGCGGCCCGCCTGCGCGACCGGCGGCTGGCCCGCGTGTTCGCGCTGGCCGATCAGGGTTTCCAGGGGCTGGGCAGTATCGCCGCCAGCGCGATCCTGGGACGCCACCTGCCCCCGGATGACTTCGGCGCGGTCGGCGTGGCGATCGGCGCATATTATTTTGTCGCCGGCTTTCACCGCTCGCTGATCACGCTGCCCTACGTCACCGAGCATCGCGATGCGCGCGATGCCGCCGACGATCGCCGCTATCATTCCGACTGGTGGTGGCTAAACGTCGCCGCCGCGCTGGCATTGGCGATCGCGCTGGTGGCAATCGCTGCTGCGGTGCAGGTCGCGCTCCCCGCGCAGCGCTGGCTGGCGCAACCACTGGCGCTGGGCGCCGCGATCACCCCGCCGCTGCTCGCCGCCGATTTCGTGCGCCGGTGGTTCTACAAGCATGAACGTGCCTGGGCGGCGGCGCTGGTCTCCACGTTGTTCTTCGTCGCGCTGATCGGCGGCGCCTTGCTTGCGGCGACGCTGCGCCCCGATGCGGTCGCGGGCGCGCTGGCCTGGGGCGCCGCCGCGACGCTCGCCACAATTGCCGCGCTGGTCGTTCTCCGCCCCGCGCGCCCTGCCGCCGCCCGCGCCTGGAGCCGCTTCGCCCCGCATGGGCGCTTCGCGGGCTGGCTGGCGCTGAACATCTTCCCCTACACGGTCTACAGCACCGCGACGGTCGTGATCCTGATCGGCGCGCTGCTCGGGCCCGGCGCGGCGGCGGTCTTCACCGCGGCGCGCACGCTCACCAATCCGGCGGTCAGCATCGTCTCGGCGATCGATTCCACCGACAAGCCCCGCGCCGCCGCCGCACTGGCGCAAGGCGGCACGCCCGGCCTGCGCCATGCGATCGGCGGCACGCGCCGCACGCTGATCGTGCTGACCGGCGGGTATCTGGCACTGGTCGCGCTATTCGCGCACCCGCTGATCGCGCTGGTCTTCCACGGCCAATATGCCGGGGTGGAACGTGACGTGCAGTTGCTGTGCGCCGCCTTCTTCCTGTTCTGCCTCAACCAGCCGTCGGAGACGCTGCTGATCGTCCTGCGCGCCAGCCGCACGATGTTCGTCACGCGCGCCGCCACCGCGCTGGTCACGCTCGCGGCGCTGGTGCTCGCGATCCCGCACGGCGTGGCAGGCATGGCGATCGCCATCGCAGTCAGCCAGCTTGCCAATATCCTGCTGCTGGCGCTGGCCGAGCGGCATGCGCTCACCCGTCACCGCCTGTCGGAGCCTTCGGCATGACGATCCGCTTTTCCGTCGTGGTGCTCACCTATGCGCGCGACCAGATCCTCGCCGATACGCTAGCGCGCCTCCACGATCGCCTGGGTCCGCGCGACGACTACGAGGTGATCCTGGTCGACAACAATGCCGCGCGCGACACGCGTGCGGCGCTGCTCGCCCCGTTCCCGCACCACCAATATCTGTTTTCCGGCGGGAACAAGGGCGTTCACGCGCGCAACGACGGGTTCGACGCGGCGCGCGGCGAGTACATCGTGCTGCTCGATGACGACGTGCTGGTCGAAACGCCCGCCATGCTCGACCTGTTCGCGGCGCGGTTCGCCGAGGACGACCGGCTGGGCGCGATCACCATACGCAAGCATGTGCGTGGCGAGACGCGCAGGCGGGTGGACCTGATCCCGCACACCGCCAAGGACGTCGATCTCACGCAGACCTTCCTCACCTTCCGCTTCGTCGGCGGGTGCGTCGCATTCCGCACCGCGTGCCTGCATCAGGTCGGCGGGTTCCTGCCCGATTTCTTCTACGGGCTGGAGGAGATCGAGCTGTCGTACCGGATCATCGATGCCGGGTGGCGGATCCGTTACGATCCGGCGGTCAGTTGCGAGGAACTGGAGCATCCCGCCGGACGCGACGCGAAGAAGCGGGTCCAGACGCAACGGCTGGCGAACAAATATATCATCAGCTACCTTCGGATGCCGTTTCCGGAGGTGTTGGTGAACGCCGCGCTGTTCACGCCCTATCTGCTGATCCGCCAGCGCGGCCAGGCCAGCGTGCTGGGTGCCGTGCGACAATTCCTCGCGTGGCGCGCGCGCCCGGGCCGGCCGCCGCGTCAGGCGATCTCGCGCGAAACCGCCGCCTATATCCGCGCCTGTGGCGGGTCGGTGTGGCGATGATCGTGCGCGCGCTGCTGCTCGCCGCGGCGCTCTGGGCCGGCTGGTCCGCGTCCGGTGGCGCGACGCTCGATCGCGCCGCGCTCCGCCCGGTCTTCACGGACGATTTCGATCGCGCGCCCGATTTCTGGGATGCGCAGAAGAACCCGCGTGGCCGATGGAAGACGAATTACTGGTTCGGCGTTCAGCCGACGCGCGCCGAAAAGGGCTGGGAGCCGCGTACGCTTACCCCCAATGGCGAGCTGCAATATTACGGCGATCCAGCGGCGGGCATGTCGGCGTTCGAATGGAAGCCCGGCACGCTGACGATCGCGGCGCGCCCCAATCCGTATCGCGCCGATCCGGCGACCAACCATCTGCCGTATCTGTCGGGCCTCATTACCACCGAACGGTCGTTCCACTTCACTTACGGCTATGTCGAGGCGCGGGTGGCGTTGCCGTCGGGCAAGGGACTGTGGCCCGCCTTCTGGCTGCTCCCCGTCCCGCAGGAGAAGGACGGGAAGCCGCAACAGCCGCCGCCCACCGAGATCGACGTGTTCGAATCGATCGGCGAACCGGGGAAGCTGTATTTCACCTGGTTCCCGAACTTACCCCAGCAACAGAAGAAGCCCGACGGCATGGCCTGGGCGAGCGGCGCCGATCTGTCGCAATTCCACACCTACGGCATGATGGTCACGCCCAAGGAGCTGATATGGTATTTCGACGATCGCGCGGTGCGTCGCGTGCCCAATCGTGATTACCACCAGCCCCTCTATATGCTCCTGAATCTCGCGATCGGCGGCCATTGGCCCGGCGCGCCGGCGTCGGATCAGAAATGGCCGGCGCGGATGAAGATCGACTGGGTGCGCGGCTATCGGCTGACCGGCCGGTGAGCGTCGTGTCGCGCCTGGGGTTGGGCGGCAGCAAGTTCGGTTCCTTCGCCAATCCCGCCCCCGCCGCCGACAGCGAGCGGCTGGTCCGTGCGGCGCTGGATCTGGGCGTCACCGTCCTCGATACTGCGAGCATCTATGGACAGGGCGATAGCGAACGGATCATCGGACGCGCGATCGCCGCGCGCCGTGACGCCGCCTTCGTCGTCACCAAGGGCGGGCAGACCTTCTCCGCGAAATACCGGCTGCTGCGCACCGCGAAACCGGTGATCCGCGCGGTGCTGGCGCGACGCGGCGGCGCGGCCAACGTCGTCACCGCCAGCCGCGGCGATGCGGTGCGCGCCGACTGGCGCCCGCGTGCGATCATCGCCAGCCTGGAGGGATCGCTGAAGCGCCTGCGCACCGATCGGGTCGAGGCGTTCCTGCTCCACAGCCCACCCGCGCATGTCGCCGCCGATGCCGATCTTGCACTCGCGCTGGTGGCGGCGCGTGGCGCGGGCAAGGCGTTGCGGATCGGTGTGTCGTGTGACGATCTCGCCACCCTCGATGCCGCGCTGGATCAGCCGGGCTATGACGTGCTGGAACTGCCGTGGGACGTGTTGGCGACGCTCGGCCGCCGTGCCGAAGTGATCGCCAAACGCGGGCATCTGGTCATCGCGCGTGAGGTCGTGACGCTCCAGCCCACGCTCACCCCGGCGCAGGCGGTGGCGCGCGCGATCGCGCATCCGTCGGTCGATTGTACGGTCGTCGGCACCGGCAGGCCCGAACATCTGCGCGCGCTCGCCGCGATCGCGCGCGGGTCGGCGCGATGATCATCGACGCGCGCCGTGCCGGGCTGCCGGATCGGATCGAGGCTGATCTGGTGATCGTCGGTGCCGGTCCGGCCGGCATCACGCTGGCGCTGGCAATGCAGGATGCGGGCCGCGACGTGGTGCTGGTGGAGGCGGGCGGAGACCGCTTCGACAAGGCCGGGCAGGACATGCTGCGCGCGCAATCGGTGTCGCCATCCGCGCATTCGCCGGGCGAGATGTATCGTCGGCGTCAGCTTGGCGGCACCAGCGCGGTCTGGGGCGGCCGTTGCATCCCCTTCGATCCGATCGACATGGAGCATCGTCCATGGATGCCGCACGCCCGCTGGCCGATCACGCACGCGGAGGTCGCGTGTTTCTATCCGCAGGCGATGGCGCTGGCGGAGGCGGGTGCCCCCGACGTCGATGCCGCCGCGGCCGATCCGTCACAGCCGCCCGCGCTTCCCGGCAGCGACGACGATGTGGTGACGGACCGGATCGAACGCTTCAGCCACCCCACCGATTTCGGTGGCTGGTATCGGCGCCAGATGGCGCAGGCGCCCCGGTTGCGCGTCCTCACCCACGCGCCGGTCGAACAGATCCTGACCGATGGCGCGCAGGCGACCGGGGTGCGGCTGCGCTTGCCCGGCGATGCCCGGGTCATCGTCGCCGCGCCGTGCGTCGTCGTCGCGGCGGGCGGGATCGAGACCGCGCGGCTGTTGCTCGCCAGCGACGAGGTACATCCCGCCGGGCTCGGCAATGCGCGCGACCTGGTCGGGCGTTTCTATCAATGCCATCTGGAGGGGACGCTGGGCACGATTGCGTTCCACCCGCCCGCCGGCCATGCCGCGTTCGATTATTTCCGCTCGCGCGACGGCGTATACTGCCGCCGCTACCTGTGGCTGTCGCCGGCGGCGCAGCGGCGCGAGCGGCTGGCGGGGATGGTGCTGCGGCCCGCGCACCCGAGCATCGTCGATCCGGTGCATCGCCATCCCGTGCTGTCGGCGATGTACCTCGCCAAGAGCATGATCGTCCCCGAATACGCTCGCAAGATGACCGCGCTGGAGCATGACGAGCGCGCGCGGCGCGGCGGATCGGCGGCGGCGTTCCATGCCGCCCACCTGCGCAACGTCGCGCTCGGTGCGCCCCGGCTGGCGCGGTTCGGCATGGACTGGACACGTCGGCGGATATTGGCGCGCCGCAAATTGCCGAGCGTGCTCCTGGCCGATCCCGCCGGCGTCTACCCGCTCGACCTGAACGGCGAGCAGGAGCCGCATTACGACAGCCGCGTGATGCTGGGGCACGAACGCGATGCGCTGGGGATCCGTCGCGCGGTCATCGACTGGCGCTGCACCGCCGCCGATCGCGCGCGGATGATCGCCGGCGTGCGCGTGATCGCGGCGGCGGTGAATCGCGGCGGCGACGCGACGATCACGCTCACCGACGAACAGGCACAGGCGTGGAGCGACCATCCGGTGCCCGTCGGGGGCCACCATATCGGCACCGCGCGCATGGCGGACGATCCGTCCGAGGGCGTGTGCGACCGCGATGCGCAGGTATTCGGCACGCGCGGCCTGTATATCGCGGGCGCCGCCGCCTTCCCCACCTCCAGCTTCGCGAACCCCACGCTGACGCTGCTGGCACTGACGCTGCGGCTGGCGGAGCATCTGCGCCGTACCGGCTGAGCATGGATCGGCGCGGCTGTCGCATAACCGACGCACGAACGTCACGCGCCCGCAACAGCCACGCGCCAGACACATCGGTTAACAGGGAGTTAATTCGATGCGTCCATCCATGCTGTTCGCCACCGTCGCCGCCGTCGCGCTCGCCCCCGTGCCCGCCGGCGCGGTCGAGCTGATCTCCTCCTATGCCGTCGCGAACGGCACCGATCTGTCGGGGCTGTCGGGCACCGGCAACAACCGCTTCGGCGGGTTCGGGTCGGACCTCAGCTACGATGCGGCGACCGGCACCTTCTGGAGCACCACCGATCGTGGCCCGGGGGGCGGCGTGCTGTCCTACGCGCCACGGCTGCAGGGCTTCACGCTCGACATCGACAACGTCACCGGCAAGATCAACGGTTTCACGCTGACCAACACCGTCCTGTATCGCGACGGCGCCAACACGTTCAACGGCCTCAATCCGCAGTTGCTGAACGGCAGCGTCTCGGATCTCGGCCGCTCGCTCGATCCCGAGGGGCTGGCGCGCCTGCCCAACGGCAACTTCCTGGTGTCCGACGAATATGGCCCGTCGGTCTATGAATTCGCCAAGGACGGCCAGTTCGTCCGCGCGTTCGAAGTGCCGTCGAACCTGGTCCCGCGCGACAGCAACGGCAACGTCGATTACGTCGGCGGTGCCGGCACGATCACCACCGGGCGGCAGGACAATCGCGGGTTCGAGGGGCTGACCGTCAGCCGCGACGGCAAGACCGCCTATGCGATCCTCCAGGATCCGCTGGTCAACGAAGGGCGCGCGCCCGACGGCTCGGCCAATGGCGCCTACAGCCGCAACACCCGCATCGTCGCGTTCGACGTCGCGACCGGCAAGCAGAGCGGGCAGTATATTTACCAACTCGAGTCGGTCGCCGACATCAACGCCGGCCTGTCGAAGAACCAGTTCGACGCCGACAAGCAGGGCCGCTCGATCGGCGTATCGTCGCTCCAGGCGGTCGGCGACAACAAGCTGCTGGTGCTGGAACGCGACAATCGCGGCTTCGGGGTCGACGATCCCAACGGCAAGAAGCCGGTCGGGTCGAAGCGCGTGTACGAGATCGATCTGACCAACGCCACCGACGTGACGAACGTCAGCCTGGCGGGCACCAACACCTTGCCGTCGGGGGTTGTCCCGGTGGCCAAGAGTGCGACCCCCTTCCTCGACATCGCCGCCGCGTTGAAGAAGATGGGACTGCCGGTGCCCGAGAAGATCGAGGGCTTCGCCTTCGGTCCGCGGCTGGCCGACGGCAGCTATACGATGATCATCGTCACCGATAACGATTATTCGGTGACGCAATCGGGCAGCGGCCAGCAGTTCGACGTCTGCACCAGCGGCGTCGCCGGCAAGGGCACGAACGCGCAGGTCGCGCTGGGCGCGAGCTGCCCGGACGGCATGACGCTGCTGCCGAACATGGTCTACAGCTTCAAGGTCAGCGCCGCCGAATATGCGCAGCTCACGGGCGCGGTGCCCGAGCCGGCGACCTGGGCGATGATGCTGACCGGCTTCGGCGTGGTCGGTGCCGCGCTGCGCCGCCGCCGCAAGGCGACGGCCCGCGTGCTGGCGTGATCGCGATGTCCCCCGCTCGCCACGGGCGGGGGCCGGTCCGCCACTTCGCAACCGGGCACCTGTCGCGCCCTCGAGGCGCCCATGGTCAGGCGCGCTATCGCCGCCGATCCGGCATGATGCGCTCCACCCACGTGCCCAGCCGCCCGTGCGACCATGCCAGCGCGCGGTACAGCGCCAACACGCGACGCGCCCAACCGGTGTAGAGCGCCGGCCGCCGATAACGCAGTGCCACCCGCGCGAACCGGTGGCTGTCGCGCGCGATCATGTGCCGCATTCGATAGATCAGCTTGCGCCGCAACGGCAGCGCGGCGGAGGGCGCGACGCGCTTCACCGCATGCACCCCTCGCCGGTGCCAGGTCAGCCGGTACGCCAGCCCCTCGCGCCGGTGGCGAAACCCGGCGGCCTGCGTCTCTTCCACGAACCGCGCGTCGACCGGCGTCAGCGCTAGCCGTCCATCGGCCACCGCCCCCTCGATCAACGCGTGCATCGCCGCCGATCGCGCGATCACCACGTTCGTCCCGCGCCCGTCGGAGGCATAAGGCTCGACCCAGGCGTCACCGAACGCGACATCGGCGGTTTCCGCCACCACGTCGTCGCACCAGTCGCATGCCGGATTCTGGAAGAACCCCGCCCCCCAGTCGCCGTCCGCCAGATGCCACCAATCCTGGGCGCGCGCGCTGCCGTCGTCGAGCGTCAGGTGCGCGCGATACCAGTTCGCCGGGCGTCCCTCGTCCTTGATCCGGTAATCGACCGCGCGCACCCGCGCGATCGGCGCCTTTAGCTGCCATGCGAAACTGTCGACCATGCGCGCGCTCTTCTGGTGGCCGCAGAACAACCCCAACAGATGCGTCACGCGTTCCGCGATCACGGGATCGCTTTGCCGCAGCAGGTTCAGCGCCTTTGCGAAGCAAGGCACCGCGACCACCGCATAGCGCCCCGGCGTCGCGCGGATCGCCGCGATGATCGCCGACAGCTCGACCGGGTAGTATCGCGACTTGGCCCCGCCCGCGATCTCCTCGCCGCTGCGCGACAATCGGTAACTGAAGAAGCGCCCGTGCTCGTGCGGCGCCGCCACCGGCGCGACATGCGCGACCGCATCGACCGCGCCGGTGCGCAGCAGTTCCGCCGCCACCCAGCTGACCATGCCGCCCGAGCTGCCAATGGCGCGAAACCCGCCCTCCGCGACATGCCCGACCCAGGTCGATTTATGCCGTCCCAACAGGTCGCTGTGCCGCGCCGCCGCCGGGAAGCGCGCCGCCGCGATCGCGTCCTCATCCGCCGCCGCTGGCGAGAAGGGACAGCGCGTCGCGAAGTCCGCCCCGCCGTCGCTGGCGGTGTCGGGCTTCCACAAGCCGTCGCGATCCATCGCCATCGCCGATGCGCATCCCCCGCAGCCGATGCACAGGCCGGCGGCAACGACGTCGCGCGGGCGCAGGGCGTCAGCCAAGCGCGTCGGCCAGGAACCGCGTCGATCCGGCGCGCAGCTCCGCGATCCGCGCGCCGATCGCCGGGTCGTGCGGCGCGGCGAGCAACACGTCATATTCCGCCGCCGCCGTGGCGGGGGTGACGACGTGCCGCCTCGCGTCCAGCGCCACCGCCAGATCGCGGACCTTGTTGAAACGATAGGGCGAAGGCGCGGTGACGAACGGAGTGCCGTGGACCAGCGCGAAGACGCAGCCGTGGAAGAAATTGGTCACCAGCGCGCTCGCCCCCGCCACCCGCTCGGCGAATGCCGCCGGCCCGGCGTCGATCTCGTGCGTGTCCGCCCAATCGTTGCGATAGCCGATGCTGTGCAGCCGTATGCCCGCGCGTGCGCTCCACCGCCGCATCGCTGCCGCCAGCCAGTCGGGCAGGCCATGGCCATAGACCAGTGCATATCGATCGCCGTCCGCTTCCCCTTGCGGCACATGGTCCGCGAACTGTAACACCGGATCCAGCACCAATGGCGGCGCCGTCCCGCGGGCGCGCTGCACCAGCAGTTGCGCATTGGCGTCGCGCACCGACACCGCCGAGAAGCGCCGCAGCCGTGCCGCCCAATCGTCGCTGATCCCGTCGGCGGCATCATGGTTGCCGAAGCTGGCGGCATAGGACAACAACCGCGCGTCGCGCACGCCATCGCCGAAGAACAGCGGCTTGCCGGCATACCAGGGGTGGCGGAAATTCCACACCTCGTCGCTGCCCACCACCACCGCGCGCACGTCCGGCACCGTCGTCGCATCGTCCAGCGCGAACGTGGGCGAGCGCGGCAGGGCGTCGACCGCAGAGACGAACCGCCGCGCCTTCGCCTTGTACGCCGGGAGGTCCGCCGCCGCAGTGCGCAGCGGCGCCGACGGCTGCAAGGCGCAGCGCCATTCCGCGCGCACCACCGCGTCGCTGTGATGGTCGAGCAGCCGCGCGTCATGTCCCATCGCGCGCAACCCCTCCACTAGGCATCGCGCCTGCCAATAGGAGCCGTAGTTGACGGAACGGTGGAAGGTCAGGACGCCGACCGGCGCAGGCGATTCGTTCATCGCCGCGACAATCGCCGGAAAAGCGCCTCGGTTCCAGCGGCTTGGCGTAGTCGGCGCGGTGACGCTTTCTCAACTTATCTGTGTTAACCATTGCCGATGGATCTCGTGCATTCGTATAAGTCGCTGATCGACGTCATCGTCCTGCACGCGGGATCGGCGGCGCTGCTGCACGTTCACGTCGGAATGGCGATCTACCTCGCGACGCTGATGATCGTGCGCCAGCGACGCGGCGGTATTATCGCGTTGCAGGTCGTGCTCGCCGCCGAGCTGGCGAACGAGGTGATGGACTGGCTGGCCGCCTCGCCGCGCTGGACGTGGGACGATACGATCTCCGACATCGTGCTGACGCTGATGTGGCCGATGGCGATCACCGCGGTGAATGCGTGGCGCCGCCGGCGCTGGCGTCGCACCGTCGCGATGGGCGCGCGCGCGGCGACGATTTCACCTCCGGCAACGGGCCGTGCACCGATTGCATCCACCTGAACGCTTGCCAGACGGGCGTGCGGGCCGCTAGCGCAAGTCACTGGGATGCCGCGCTGGCGCGGTTCATTCGAGGGAGCGACCGTCTTGCGCATTACCATGATCGGCTCGGGCTATGTCGGCCTGGTATCGGGCACCTGCTTTGCCGATTTCGGCCATGACGTGATCTGCGTCGACAAGGACAAGGGCAAGATCGACCGGCTGCTCGCCGGGAAGATGCCGATCTACGAGCCTGGCCTTGAGGATCTGGTCGCGCGCAACGTCGCGGCGGGTCGGCTGAAGTTCACCACCGATCTGAAGGAAGCGGTCGCGGGGGCCGACGCGGTGTTCATCGGCGTCGGCACGCCGACCCGGCGCGGCGACGGCCATGCCGATCTGTCCTACGTCTACGCCGCCGCCAAGGAGATCGGCGAGGCGCTGACCGGCTATACCGTGATCGTCACGAAGTCGACGGTGCCGGTCGGCACCGGCGACGAGGTGGAGCGGATCATCCGCGAGGCCGCACCGAACGCCGAATTCGGCGTGGTGTCGAACCCGGAATTCCTGCGCGAGGGCGCGGCGATCGACGACTTCAAGCGTCCCGACCGGATCGTGATCGGTTCGGGCGACGACCGCGCGACCGAGGTGATGCGCCAGGTCTATCGTCCGCTGTATCTCAACGCCGCGCCGATCCTGGTCACCGCGCGCCGCACCGCCGAGCTCATCAAATACGCCGGCAACGCGTTCCTTGCCACGAAGATCACCTTCATCAACGAGATTGCGGACCTGTGCGAAAAGGTCGGTGCGGACGTGAAGGACGTCAGCCGCGGCATCGGGCTGGACAATCGCATCGGCTCCAAGTTCCTTCACGCCGGCCCCGGCTATGGCGGCTCGTGCTTCCCCAAGGACACGCTGGCGCTGCTCAAGACCAGCCAGGATTATGACGCGCCGCAGCGGATCGTCGAGGCGGTGGTCGCGGTCAACGACAATCGCAAGCGTGCCATGGGCCGCAAGATCGTCCACGCGATGGGCGACGACGTGCGCGGCAAGACCATCGCGGTGCTGGGGCTGACGTTCAAGCCGAACACCGACGACATGCGCGATTCGCCCGCGATCGCGGTGATCCAGGCGCTGCAGGATGCTGGCGCGAAGGTGAAGGCGTTCGATCCGGAGGGCACCGAGCAGGCCAAGCTGGTGCTCGACAACGTCGAATATTGCGAGGGGCCGTACCAGGCGATTGAGGGCGCGGACGCGCTGGCGATCGTGACCGAGTGGGACGAATTCCGCGCGCTCGATCTGCCGCGCGTCAAGTCGCTCCTGAAGGAGCCGATCCTGATCGACCTGCGCAACATCTACACCCCCGCCGAGGTGAAGGCGGCGGGCTTCCACTACACCAGCATCGGCCGCTGAGGTCGGGAACCGGCGCCGCGATCAAGGCGCCGGTTCGCCCCGATGACTATCCCGCGCCCGGCAGACAGGCGCGCTGCTGATCCACCCGATCCGCGCCGCCCGGCACGCGCGTCAGCACCGACAACGCCCGGCATGTCCGCGCGCCGTCCCGCTCCGGCTCCCCCGCCACGACGAAGCCGTGCACCTGTCCGGCGGTCTCATACCATTCCTGCACCTCGCCGCTGCGCAGCGCCGCCGCGATCGCCTGTGCGCGGCTGCCCTCGTCACCGCGCACGTCCTCCACCACCGGCGTGGTCGCCTTCGTCGCGGCGACGGGGGTGCTGGCCACGGGCGGCGCGATCGTCGCGACGCGTGCCTTGGCGATCGGCTTGGCCGGCGCGATCGGCTGCTGCGGGACCGGCAGGCTTACCGAGTAGTGCGGCGCGCGCGGCGCAGGCATCCGGGTTGCCGCCATCGACAGGCCGCCCGCGCTCAGCGCCAATACGACACCCAGCGCGCCCGCGGCGCGCCAACCCGCCCCGCCGCGGGCACGCGGCGGCTCATAGAAGGGATAATTCGGCCCCGGCGCGGCACGGCGGTATTCCCGCGTGATCCTCAACGGCCCCAATTCGATCGTGGTGCGACACCACAGGTCACCGTCCGACACCGCCACCCCCGTTTACCACGTCCCTCATCGGCCAGCGCGACGCGATTGGCAAGAAGGCTCACCGCGCCATCGGCCCGCCGTACAACAGCCCGAAGTAATCGCCCTTGTTCCACACGGGTCGCTGCGGCGCATCGGCGATCTCGCGCGCGATCCGATAGTTGGCATCGACGAAGCGCACGCCCTGATCCCATTGAATCGGCTGGCGAAGATCGTCGCATGGCTTGTGATAGCATTGGGCCATGAACGTCTCGACCGCCGCTTTTCCTGGCCCCTTGTAGCCCGGCCACAGAAAGACCGACGGCACACCTTTCTGCACGAAGCGATAATGATCCGATCGCACGAAGATCGCCTGCTCGGGCATCGGGTCCGGCGACAAACCCACGCCTATTCCCGCCACCGCGCGCGCGATGATCGGACCCAGCGTCGACCGATCGCCCCCGAACGCCACCATGTCCTCGAAACGATAGGTCAGGATCGGCATGTCCAGGTTCACATCCGCCACGATGTCGCGGACAGGCACCGGCGGGTGATTGGCGAAATAATCGCTTCCGATCAGCCCCTTCTCCTCGGCGGTTACCGCCAGGAAGATGATGTTGCGCTTGGGCGGCGGCGCAGTCTTGAAGCGCTTCGCGGCCTCGATCAGGCTCGCGATCCCGATCGCGTCGTCGAGCGCGCCGTTATAGATCGTGTCGCCATTCACCGCCGCACCGACTCCGACGTGATCGAGATGCGCGGACAGCACCACCGTTTCATTCCGCAACGCCGGGTCGCTCCCACGAAGCATGCCGACGACATTGGCGCTGGGGATCGCGCGAAAGGTGGTGCCCGTCGCCACCGAGAGGGCGCCGACACTGATGGTCGGTCGTGTTTTCAAAACCTTGCGGGCCGCGCCTTTGGTCAACGCCGGCCACCGCGCGCCGAACAGCTTCGCGGCGCCCGCGGGGGACAAGGTGCCGAGCAGCGGGACGCCGGTGCTGCTTCCGGTGCCATCGGGGTGCGCCCAGGTGATGCGTTCGGCAGCGTGGCTCTTCATCACCGACGCGAACGACGGCGCGCCGCGCGCGGCCGGGCGAAGGTCCGCGATCGCGATCACGCCCACCGCGCCGTGACGGGCGGCCGCACTCTGTCGCGCCGCCGCGCTGCCGAAGGTCGCCGCCACTTCGCTCGGCAGGCCGGCGGGACTGCCGCCGACATAGGCGACGATCTTTCCGCGCACGTCGGTGCGGGCATAATCGTTCAGCCCGTAGGACGGAGCCTCCAGCCCGTAGCCGACGAAGACGACCGGCGCGGTGAGCGTGGTATGCCGTGCGGCCGGATTGGCGGACGGGGCATAATCCTTCCCGAAAACAAGCGCCTGACCCGCATTCCCGCCGTGAGCCCCGACCGTGAAACGCCCCTGCCCGTCCAGCTTGTAACCCGTCAGCGGCACCGTCTGCAGATACCCGCCGTCATCGCCCATCGGGGTGAGCCCGGCGGCGTAGAACTGTGCCGCAACATATTGAGCGGCAATGTCGAATTCGGGGTTGCCGACATCGCGGCCCTTCATCGCGTCCGACGCCAGGAACATCACGTGCGACTTCATCGCCGCCTGGTCCGCCGGCAGCGTCTGCGCGATCGACGAGGTGGACAGCAGGAACAACGGAACAGCGAACGAACGAAGCATGAAGGCGCCCGGACAATGCAAGAAAGTCCGCACCTTACGAGCAGGGATGGTTGCCGTCGAGACGATCGCGCGGCTTTCCCGATGGAACCACGGGCGCGCTTTTGTATAGTCCCGTCATGGCCGATGCACGCACCACGCCCGTCACGCCCGCGACCACGCACCGGAGCGATTATGCGCCACCCAAATGGCTGGTGGGACACGTTTCGCTCAATTTCGCGCTCGATCCGGTCGCCACCCGTGTCCGCGCACGGCTCAATATAACCCGCAACGGCGCGCATGGTGACCCGTTACGGCTCGACGGTGCCGCGCAGGTGCCGCTTTCGGTGACGATCGACGGCGAACCGAGCGACGCATGGCGGATCGACGGCGAGCAGCTGGTGATACCGCTGACGGGCGACGCACATGTCATCGAAACCGACGTGGAGATCGCGCCCGATCGCAACACGCAGTTGATGGGCCTGTACGCCTCGGGCGGGAATTTGTGCACGCAATGCGAGGCCGAAGGGTTTCGCCGCATCACCTGGTTCCCCGACCGGCCCGACGTGCTCGCCACGTACCGGGTGACAATGACCGCCGACAAGGCGCGCTTCCCGATCCTGCTCGCCAACGGCGATCCGGTCGCGGCGGGCGACAACGACGACGGCACGCATTGGGCGGAGTGGCACGATCCCTGGCCCAAGCCGTCCTACCTGTTCGCGCTCGTGGCGGGCGACCTGTCGGTCAATCGCGGCACGTTCACGACCCGATCGGGCCGCACGGTGCAACTGGGCATCTGGGTGCGCGAGCAGGACCTGCCCAAGACCGACCATGCGCTGGAGGCGCTGAAGCTGTCGATGGCGTGGGACGAGCGCGTCTATGGCCGCGAATACGACCTGGACGTGTTCAACATCGTCGCGGTCGACGATTTCAACTTCGGCGCGATGGAGAATAAGGGGCTGAATATCTTCAACAGCCGCTACATCCTGGCCGATCCCGACACCGCGACCGATTACGATT
>CAJYSA010000114.1 GCA_913777325.1 uncultured Sphingomonas sp.
ATCTTCGAGGTGATGGCCGGCCTGCCGGTGACCGTCCGCCTGCTCGACCCGCCGCTCCACGAATTCCTGCCGCACGAGGAAAACGAGTTCGTCGAGGTCGCCGAGGCCGCAGGCATCGCGGTCGAGCAGTTGAAGCGCCGCGCGGCGGAACTCCATGAATTCAATCCGATGCTCGGCCATCGCGGTTGCCGGTTGGGGGTCACCTATCCCGAAATCTACGAGATGCAGGCGCGCGCGATCTTCGAGGCGGCGATCGACGTCGCCGAAAAGTCCGGAGAGGCGCCGATTCCGGAGGTGATGATCCCGCTGGTCGCGACCAAGCGCGAGCTGGAATTGATGAAGACCGTCGTCGATGCCGCCGCCCAGGCGGTGTTCGCGGAGCGCGGTCGTACGATCGAATATCTGGTCGGCACGATGATCGAGCTGCCGCGCGCCGCGCTGCGCGCGGGTGATATTGCAGAGGCCGGCGAGTTCTTCTCCTTCGGCACCAACGATCTGACGCAGACGACGCTCGGCGTCAGCCGTGACGACGCCAGCCGCTTCCTGGGCGCCTATGTCGAAAAGGGCATCTACGCGCGCGATCCGTTCGTCAGCCTCGATGTCGAAGGCGTTGGCGAACTGGTCGAGCTCGCCGCCGAACGCGGGCGCAAGAGCCGGCCCGGCATCAAGCTGGGCATCTGCGGGGAGCATGGCGGCGATCCGGCCTCGATCGCGTTCTGCGAACAGGTCGGCCTCGATTACGTCTCGGCCTCGCCGTACCGCGTGCCGATCGCGCGGCTGGCGGCAGCGCAGGCGGCGCTGAAGGCGCGCGCGTGATCCGTTCGGCGGGGCTCGCCGCTGCCGTTCTGGCGGCGAGCCCCGCTGCGGCTGCCGTTACGGTCGGAGCGCAGATCGTCGACACGCGCCTGACCGGCACGATCGCGGGCATGCCGGTCGACTCGGCTGATAGTGATGCGCTCACCCGCACCGGAACGATCAATGCGTCGGCGCAACTCGTGGAGCGTGGACAAGGCTCGTCGTTGGTACGCGCCAACTCGACGGTGATCGCCGAACTCCCTGTCGCCGAGCGCGGTCGGGTAACCTTTCGCCGAACGCTCACTCCCGGCTCCGTCGCCGGTGGCAATGACGTGACGTCAAGTGCCGCCACCTATCGTTATGTGTTCACCACCGACACGCCGATCGCCTTCGATGTGAACTGGGGCGTGGCGACGTTCGGCACAGCGGCGGACTGGAATCTGCCATCGCAAATGCTGTCGCTCGCCATTCCGGGCGGTGGCGATACACTCTTGCGACTCGACGACCTTGGCAACGGTGCGAGCGGATTGCGACAGCTAACGCTCGATCCGGGCAGCTATGAGCTGCGGATCCAGGACGCGTTCTCGCCAGTCGCGGGTGCGGGCAACAGCAGCGGCCTGTCCGGCCAATATAGCTTTGCGATGCGGGCGGTGCCCGAGCCGGCAAGCTGGACCATGCTGTTGATCGGTTTCGCGGTGACGGGCGCGGTGATGCGCCGGGGTGCCCACCGATCGCCCGCGCGCCGTCAGATGAAGTTGCGATCGCGCGGATAGCCGGGGGCCGGGCGATCGTCTTCGACATACCGGTCGCCGAGCGGACGATCGTCGCGGGCAAATCGATCGTCCAGCGCAGGACGCGCCGCCGACAGTCGGCTGTTCTCCCGCTCCAGTTCGTCATTCTCGCGCTTCAGTTCGGCAACCCGCGCGTTGGCGTTGTCCCGTTCGCGCTCCAGCTCTGTCACGCGCGTTCCGATCGTGCCGTGATCACGCTCCAGCTCCACGGCGCGCTTGCTAGCCGAGTCGTGATCGCGCTCGAGCTCGCCGACCCGCTTGCTGGTCACCGCATGCGCGTCGCGCTCGGCGACATAGCGCGCCTTCCATTTGCGGCCGCCCGGATGGCTCGCCAGCCCGAACAGCCATCCTGCGACCAGCGCTACCGCCAGTGCGATATATTGCGTCGTCGTGGTGAACAGCATGGCGGTGACTCCGATCGTTTCACGTCGTGAACGATGAAGCGCCGCCGCTGTTCCTAGGTCTTGGCGTTGATGAACGAGTCGTTGAGCGAACAGGCCGCCGGACCGAGGATGACCACGAACAACACCGGCAGGATGAACATGATCAGCGGCACGGTCATGATCGCCGGCAACCGCGCCGCCTTTTCCTCGGCGCGCATCATGCGTTCGTTGCGGAATTCGGCGGACAGCACCCGCAGCGCGCTGGCGAGGGGAGTGCCGTACTTCTCGGTCTGGATCATCGTCGTGACCACGCCGCGTACCGCATCCAGATCGACGCGGTTCGCCAGATTTTCAAAAGCGTGCCGACGATCGGTGAGGAAGCCCAATTCGATCGCGGTCAGCGCGAATTCCTCGCCCAGTTCGGGATAGGCCTTCCCCAATTCGCGGGAGACGCGGTGGAAGGCGGCATCGACGGTCAAGCCCGCCTCGGCACAGATCACCAGCAGGTCGAGCGCGTCGGGCAACCCCTTGCGGATCGCGTCGCTGCGCTTCGTGATCTTGTTCTTGAGGAAGATATCGGGCGCCTTGTACGCCAGCACGAAGGTGCAGGCGACCAGCGCATAGCGCTTGAGCGCGCCCCAATCCGGAAAGGCGTCGAGCAGATAGACCCAGATGACCATCAGGCCGCCGAAGACGATCGGCAAGACCAGCCGACCGAAGATCACCGCGACCGCCCACTCCTTGTTGCGGATGCCGGCCTGGAGCAGCTTGCGCTGCGCCTCCTTCAACTGTTCGTCCTGCAGCACCCGCAGCGAGGACAGCAGACTGCGCAGCCGGTCCGCCGCATTGCTTTGATGCACCAGCTTGGTGCGTCGCTTGGCGGTGGAGGCGGTGATCCCGGCCTTCAACTGCTCGCGGCGATCGTTGAGCGTGCGGATGCGCCGGCCCATCGGGTCGCGTAGTCCGCGGGCCGCGTGACCCGCGACCAGCAGCGGCGCGGAGAGCGCCGGCAGCAGCATCATGACGGTCATGGCGTCGAAGCCGAGGATCGTGGTCATATCAGATCTCGAAGCTCACCATACGGGACATGATGAAGGCGCCGATCCCCATCCAGATCAGTCCGCCGGTCGCGGTGATCATCAGCCGCATGTCGGTGAAGAACGTGAGCATGTATGAGGGGTTGATCATGTAGATCAGGCCGAACACGATGAAGGGCAGCGAACCGATGATGTAGGCCGATGCCTTCGATTCCGAGGACATCGCTTTGATCTTCAGCTTCATCTGTCCGCGCTGGCGCAGCACGGTGGCAAGGTTCTGAAGAGTTTCGGCCAAGTTGCCGCCGGTCTCCCGCTGGATCGCGATCGTGATCACGAAAAACTGGAACTCCGGCGTCACCAACCGGTCGGCGGTTTCCTGAAGCGCGACGTCCATCGATCGTCCGATCCGCATCTTGTCGGATACCGAGCGGAACTCCTCCCCGACCGGCCCGGGCACCTCCGCGCCGACGACCTGCATGGTCTCGGAGATCGGCAGGCCTGAGCGCAGGCCGCGCACCAGCAACTCGATGGCGTCGGGAAATTTGGCGATGAACGCGGCGATGCGTCGCTTGATCAGGTGACCGACCACCAAATGCGGGATCGCGGCGCCCACGATCATCCCGGCGAATAGGGCGATAAGCAGCGGCAGCCCCTTGAGCAACAACAGCAGGAACACCACCGCCGCGATCGCCACGGCCCCGATGCCATACTGACCGACCGTCCAGGTCTTCCCAGTCATTCCCAAGCGCTTCTTCAGCTCGGCTTCGTTGGGCAGGATGCGCATCACCGCGAGATCGGCGCGCGTTGCGCTCCGCCCGGTGATGCGGCGAAGTTGCGCCTCCATGGTGTTGACCGGCGAGGTGACATGCCGCTCGCGCAGCCCCGCGAGCCGACGCGCCGTCGCCTTCTCGGTCGATGGCGACGCCAAGGCGAAGACCAGCAGGCCGATCGTCATCGTCGCGGCGGCGAGCAGCAGGATCAGCGGCGACATGGCGGCTCCGCGAAGAGGACTGTGACGTCGATCACTTGGCGGCGGGCTTCTTGGCGAGCAGCTCGGAGATCCGGGCCAGCAGCGACCCGCCCTTGGTACCAGCGTCCAGCGGCACCGGATTCTCGCCGGTCGCCGCCAGCAGGCGCTCCGTCAGCTCGACGAGCGGCGCCAAGGTCTTGGACCCCTTGCCAACGGCCGCCATCGGCTTCCCGAGCTTCGCCGCCTGCGTCGCCAGCTTGTGGTCGTAAGGGACGGCGACGTCGATCTTGCGCTCGATCGATCCCTCGAAATCCTTACGCAGCACCTCCTGCTGCGCCCCCACGTGGACGCGATTGGCGAGCACGCAGAGCTGCGCTTGCGGCGCGTTGGTGCGCAACCACGAAAGGAGGCGGATGGTGTCGCGTGCCGCGGCGAGTGTCAGGTCGGTGACCAGCACGACCGCCTGCACTTCCGTCATCAGGTGCGGATGCTGGATCAGCATCGCGCGCGGCAGGTCCATCACGCTCATCTCGAACGCGCCGCGCAGTTCCTCCTGAAGCTGGTAATAGGCCGCCCCGTCGGTGACGATTGGATTGCTGATCGGCGCCTCGGCAGACAGCACTGACAGCTTGTCCGACGCACGGACGAGTGCCCGTTCGAGGAACAGCCCGTCGATCCGGCTGGGATTGTCGATCGCATCGATCAGCCCGCGTCCCGGTTCCAGGTCCATCGCCAATGCGTTGGTGCCGAAATGAACGTCGAGGTCGAGCAGCGCGGTCGAACGTTTGCCGGCCTCGCTGATCTGCCAGGCGAGCGAGCTCGCGATCGTCGATGCGCCGACTCCGCCGCGACATCCGATGACGGCCAGTGCGGCATGCGGCCGATCGATCGCAGCTTCGGTGAAGCGCGACGCATTGAGCATTGTTTGCGCGGCGGCAAAGGCGTCGCGCACCGCGTCGATGCTCAGCGGCTTCAGCAGATAATCGTGGATTCCACTGGCGAGCAGGTCACGGTACAGCCGCACGTCGTTGATCTGTCCGGCGGCGATCACGATCGTCCCCGGTTCGCAAACCTCGGCCAAACCGTTGATCTCGTTGAGCGGGTCGCTGGCCGCACTCAGGTCGACGAACAGCACCTGCGGGCTGGACGTGACCGCCAGCGTCTGGACAGCCTCGCGCAGGCCGCCTTTCTGTACGTTGTCCGGCTGCCAGCCTAGGTCGTCGACGACGGTGCGCAGCGTCGCCACCGACGCATCGTCGCAGCAGAAGGCGAGGAACGGTGCCCGCGCGGCGGCGCCAGCGACTTTCCATGGTGCGTTCACGTCAGCGCCCTCCCGTGGTTTCGCTCTTGAGGACCGTGCCACCGCCGCCGGTCGGGGCGGCCTTGCGCCAGATGGTGACTCCCTTCGTCGCGGTGTTGGTCGTGCGCGCGCCATCGTCAGCGCGGCCGCGAACCAGATCGTTGGGATCGGCGACCATCGCCGCCAGTGTTCCGTTCACCGCGCAGCCGAAGCCGCTGCCGGTGTGAGCGTCGAAATTCACCAGGGAGGCGCGGGCAGCGGGGGTGTCGCAACTGGGCACCGAGGCATTGCTGCGCGTCACGATGACGCGAACCGTGCCGGGCGTCGGTGCCGAGCCTTGCGCCGGCGCGGATACGACGTGCAGATCGCGTTCTGCGGCGAGCGCGACGATCTCGCTGGAGACGCCGGGGGAGGCGGACGGGTCGTCGATCGCCATGGTCGCGCCGGGCGCGGGCGCGAGCACGTCGAGCCAGCCTCGAAGCCGCTGCGCCTCGCCGCTGCCCAGCCCGTCGGGGCCAGCGAGCAGGTCGAGCGCGTAATCGGTCTGCGTGACGACCGGCTGATGCGCGGTCTCCATGCCGCGATAGTCGCCGCAGCCGGCAAGCGGGTAGCAGAGCGCCAAGGTGGCGAGCAGAAGCGGACGCTTGATCATCGGGCGCATCCTCACTTGATTGAGAAGCCGGGGGCCGCCGGCGCGGCGCGACGGTCGGCGGGCGCGGGTGCGGGCGGGGCCAGCTGCGGCTTCGGGCGATCGACGCCGCGGGTGCCGCTTTCCAGCTTGCCGAGGAGCGCACGTTCCAGATCGGTGGGCGCCTTGTACCCGTCGGTGGGCAATTTTACGTCCGTCGCGTTCACCGGGTGCACCAGATACGGCGTAATGATGATCACCAATTCCGTCTCGTTGCGCTGGAAGCTGTTCGAGCGGAACAGCGCCCCCAGGATCGGGATGTCGCCGATGCCGGGCGTCTTGGTGTAGCTGTTGTTGTGCGTGTTCTGCATCAGACCGGCGATCATGAAGCTCTGGCCGGAGCCAAGCTCGACCGTCGTTTCGGCGCGGCGGGTGGTGAGCGCCGGGACGCGCGCGCTGCCGACCGATACGGCATTGCCATAGTCGAGCTGCGACACTTCCGGCTTCACGCGCAGCGAAATGCGACCGTCGGACAGGACCGTCGGGGTATAGGCGAGGCTGACGCCGAATTGCTTGTACTCGATCGAATTGGTGCCCAGCGCCTGCGCGATCGGGATCGGGATTTCACCGCCGGCCAGGAAGGTGCCGGTTTCGCCCGACAAGGCGGTCAGGTTCGGGTTGGCCAGCGTCGTGACCTGCCCCAGCGTTTCGCCGAGATCGAGCGCGTTGATGAAATCGGTGCCGAGCAGGCGGCCGAACAGGCTGAACGTGCCACCGCCGTTGGCGACACCCGGTAGCGAGAAGCTGGTGCCGCCAGCGGGCAGGCTGGGATCCGCCCCCGGCAGCACGCTGGTGATCGTACCCTGCCGCCCGAAACCATAACTGAGCAGCGGGTTGCCCGTACCCAGCGTGCGCGTGGTGACGTTGTTCGCAATGTTCTTCAGGAACGACCGGCTGACTTCGGCGAACTTGACCTGCAAGTTCACCTGCAGCGGCGTCGCGATGCGGATGCGGTTGATGACCGCGATCTTGAGCGGGGTTGCCTCGACGCTGGAATCGACGCCCGGGTTGAGCAGGCCCGTCACCAGCCGCTGCGCCTGTTCGGCGTCGACGGGAGCGGCGGCATTGCCGTTGATGACCGCGATCTGGCCGACCAGCGTGACGCGGAAATCACTGCCGGGCAACGCGGCCTGGAGCATCCGGTCGATCTGCGTCGCATTGGGCGCCACGCGAACCGTGGCGGCGAAGATCACGCCACCGGCGCGATCGGTGGCGAAGATGGTCGCCTCGCCGCTCGCCTTGCCGAACAGATGGATCTGGCGTGGATTGGCGACATAGACGTCCGCTGCTTCCGCATTGGACGTCCAGACCTCGCTGACGGCGGAGGGAAGGGTGATGAGCTCGCCTTCGCCGACCGACAGCCACTTCTCGACGCTCGGCTTCGTCACGCCGACCGGCGGAAGGCCGGAGCGCACGACCGGACGGGCGGGGACGAACGATGGCCGGGCGGCGCGGGGCGCGGCGGCACCGATGGTGGGCGACAGCGCCGCCGTGAGTGCCGCAGCCAGTGCCGCGCCGTGGAAGAAGGACGGACGCATTTCAGTTCTTTCCTGCGACGGCGACTTCGGTCACGGCATTACCGCGCGCGACGCGCACCTTGGGGCCGGCGGGTGCCGGCATGTTGGCGGCGACGGGCGCGCCGGGGATCGCAGGGCTATTCCGAATCTGGCTGTCGCGCGCCGGCACGGTGCGACGCTGGAAACGCGACACGTCGGCGCCGACCGCATAAGTGGTGTTGCCCGTCTGCGGCGTGTTGGCGAGGCGATCGAGGACCGCCTCCTCGGTGCGGGCGTCCTTGCTGTCGCCGATGTTGACGTTGC
Source organism: uncultured Sphingomonas sp. (assembly GCA_913777325.1). Classification (GTDB taxonomy): domain Bacteria; phylum Pseudomonadota; class Alphaproteobacteria; order Sphingomonadales; family Sphingomonadaceae; genus Sphingomonas. The sequence continues at coordinate 7,785 of CAJYSA010000114.1, forward strand.
CGGAGGCGATCGCCCGATCCAGTTCGGACGCATTGTCGGCCAGCGAGCGGAGCGAGAGCGACAGCGTGCCGATCGTTTGCGCCACCGCGATCTGCTCGGCGAGTTTCGGCGTCGCCTCGACGGTGATGGTCGAGAAGGTCTGGACGACGGTGTTACCCTGATCGTCCTTCTGGTCGGTGGTCCGCTGATCGGTGGCGAGGACACGGAGGTTGCGCATCACCGTCTCGCTGGCGCGCAGCGGCGGCCCGTCGCCCTCGACGGACTGGGTCAGGATCAGGTCGATATGGTCGCCCGGGAAGACGAAGCCCGCGACGCTGGTCTGCGTCGACACCGGCACCGTCACCGCGCGCATCCCCGGGCCGAGTGCGGCAGCCAGGAAGCCACGATCGCCGGGCTTCACCAACTGCCCCTGCGTGACCGGTTGCCCGGCGGTGATCGGCAGGCGCACGACCGTGCCGATCAGCTTGCCCATGTCGGTGCCGGTGCGCAGATAGTAAGCGTTCTCCACCAGTTCCTTCGGCCACGGCTGAAACTTCAGCGCGCTGGCGTCCAGGATCGTACCGACCGGCAGCGCGCGCGTGGCGACCAGTACTTCCGGGCCGTCGACCTTGGCCGGGGCCGGCATCGCCGCCGCTTGCGGCGCGGCGGAACCGGCGAGCATCGAGCGCGCGGCGAAGGCGGTGATCGCCGCCACCATCAGCGCTCCGACCAGCAATATGAGCTTGCGACTGTCCATGAGTGACCTTGTCCCGGCGCGACGCCAGCGGCGTCCGAATGCAAAGCGATTATTGGGTAAATTGGTTAAGGAGCGGTTCGCGAAGCGCGAGCAGCCCGGCCAGTGCGATCGCCACGCCATACGGGACCTCGATCGCCGCATCGCTGCGCCGCCAGCGCCGCTCGACGAGCATGGCAACCGTCAGCGCGCCACCGATGACCGACATGACCAGCAGCATGTCGAGCACGCGCAACGGCGTGAGCCAAAGCGCGAGGGCGCCGATCAACTTCACATCCCCGCCGCCCATCTGGCCCATGGCAAAGGCACCGACGAACAGCGCGAAGACGAGGAGCGCCACCAGCAGCTGCACCGCCATGCCGGGCCAAACGTCGAGTCCGATCGCCAGCCACCAGAGCGGCGCCAGCAGCGCGATCGCGGCATTCTTCCAATTGGCGATCTCGCGCGATCGCACGTCTTGGATGCCCGCGGAGAGCAGCAACGCGCCCACGATCGCGGGCAGCAGCCATGTAAGAAATCCCCCGTGCATGGTGCATGGCGCTAGACGGAATGGTTTGAGAAACCGTAACCATGGCCGCGATGCCGACCATCATGGATCCCAGCGCGCTCCGCCGCGCCATTCCGGGCGACGCGCGGATCTCGTTCGACACCGCCGCCGACGGCTGGCGGTTGCGTCGGTTCACCCGGGCGGGGACAGGACGCGGCGCGCTGATGTTCCAGGGCGGGCGCGGCGACATTATCGAGAAATATCTTGAGGCCCTCGCAGGCTGGCACGATCGCGGCTGGGCGGTCACGGCCTTCGACTGGCGAGGGCAGGGTGGCTCGGGGCGGCTGTGTCCCGACCATCACGTCGGGCATTGCGACGATTTTGGGCCGTGGATCGACGATCTGGCGGCGATCTGGCGTGACTGGACCACGGCGACCGATGGCCCACATGTGATCGTCGGCCATTCGATGGGCGGCTATCTGGTGCTTCGCGCGCTGCTCGATGGCGTGATTCGCGCCGATGCGGTGGTGCTGGTTGCGCCGATGCTGGGGCTGCGCTCGCCGGTCGGCGCCGTCGCTGGCGGGCAGATCGCGCGTTTGATGCGCCATATCGGCGATCCGACCCGCCCGGCGTGGAAGAACCACGAGCGTCCGGGAAGGTTGGATCGACGAACCTTGCTGACCGCCGATGCGGATCGCTACGCCGACGAGGCGTGGTGGCTGGCCGCGCGGCCCGAACTGCAGCTCGGCCCGCCGAGCTGGGCGTGGCTGGACGAGGCGTTCAAGGCGACGGCCCGGCTGCGCGCGGATCCGAAGCTTGCCGAGGTGACGACGCCGATCCTGATGCTGGTGGCGGAGCATGACCGGCTGGTCGATGCGCGTGCCGCGGCGACCGTCGCCGCCCGGATTCCGACGGCGACGCTGGTGCGATACGGCAAGGATGCCGCGCATGAGCTTCTGCGCGAGGCCGATCCCGTCCGTACGCACGCGATGGCGGCGATCGATGCGTTCCTCGATCGGCATGCCGCATGACCTTCGACATCGCGATCGTCGGCGCCGGGATCGCTGGCGCCAGTCTGGCGGCGGCGATCGGCGACCGCGCACGCATCGTGCTGATCGAGGGAGAAGAGCGACCCGGCTATCACGCGACGGGTCGGTCGGCGGCCTTCTGGTCCGAAACCTATGGCGGACCTGGGGTCCAGCCGCTGACCACCGCATCCGGCGCCGCGTTGCGGGCGGGCGGATACCTCGACCCGCTGGGCGCGGTGCATATCGGGCGTCAGGAAGATGCCGGCGCGATCGCCGCGCTGCTGGATGAGTTCGCGGGCACGCCGGTCGCGCTGTCAGAGGTCGATCCGCGCCCGCTGGTGCCGGGATTGCGGCGCAACTGGGCGTTGGGGGTGAGCGAGCCGACGTGTGCCTATATCGACGTGGGCAAGCTGCACGGTGACTATCTGGCGGCCGCGCAGCGATCGGGTGCGGTCGTGGAGAGCTCGGCGCGGCTGGCGCGGGCGGTGCGGCGGGCTGGCGCGTGGCGGATCGACACGGACGATGGGCGTTCGTTCGCCGCGACGATGCTGGTCGACGCGGCGGGCGCGTGGGCGGACGAGGTAGCCGAACGCTCGGGCGTCGCGCCGATCGGGATCACCGCGTATCGGCGCACGATGGTGCAATTGGAAACCGACCCGCCGGCGCCCTCCGCGATGCCGTTCGTGATCGACGTCAGTGGCGGCTTCTACTTCAAGCCTGAGGCGGGAGGGCGATTGTGGTTGAGCCCGCATGACGAACATGCGGTGACGCCGCACGATGTCGCCGCCGAGGAATGGGACGTCGCGGTGGCCATCGACCGGTTCGAGCGGGCGGTCGACTGGCGTGTGGTGCGGGTGGAGCGGCGCTGGGCAGGGCTACGGTCGTTCGCGCCCGATCGTTTGCCGGTGTTCGGAATGGCGGAGCCGGGCTTCTTCTGGTTCGCGGGCCAGGGCGGTTTTGGAATTCAGACGGCGCCGGCGGCGGCGGCGGTCGGGGCGGCGCTGTTGTTGGGCCACTTGCCGCCGGCGGGCGTGGATGTCGAACGGTATCTGCCCGCCCGGTTGCGCTGAGTTGCGTTAGCGGGCCTTGTGGTCCGGCACGGCGGGCACCTGGCCGAGCAAGGTGAGCAGCGTGGGCATGTCGTCGGTGATATAGGTGTCGGTGGGAACGCGCACGCTGGAGCGGAGTGCCTTGCCCATCATGGCCAATCGCTCCTGACGCTCCCGCTCCTTCGCCTGCACCACTTCGATCCCGTACGCTGGATGACGACGCCAGAAAACATGCGGCGTCCGATGCGATCTAGAACCGGTCGTCGACCCGGCGGTTCCAGTGAGCGGCGCGGTTCGTCGTGCAGGACCGTCCGGCGGTCGGAGAAAATCGTTCAGCCTGGCGAAACATTTGCGGTCGCCGACGATTATGTGCGGCATCGATGAACGGCAACGAAGGTCGCCATGCTCAAGCACTTCATGCCTTTGGCTCTTGCGCTCATGCCGCTCGCCGCCGTGGTCGGCGCGGTTTACGCAGTTCCCTGACACCCGTCCCCCCGAGCGCCACCCCACCCCCCGAGGGTGGCGCCACACGGAAAGGCCCGCCCGGATCGCTCCGGGCGGGCCTTTCTCATGGTCCGACAGGCGGCGGGCGTCAGCCCTGCGCGTCGTCCGACTGCACTTCGGCGGTCGCGCCCGGCTCGGCGTTCGGATCGTAATCCTCGGTGAAACCGCCCTGATCGCGGCCTTCCTCGAAGACCTGCTGCATGACGTCGACACCCGCCGACTGCATCTCGGCCTCTTCGGGCGAGCGCGCGACGTTGACCTTGACCGTGACGACGACCTCCGGGTGCAGCTGCACCTTGACGTCGTACAGGCCGATCGACTTGATCGGACGGTCCAGCACCACCTGGCTCTTGGTCACCTTGTGACCATCGGCCTGAAGCGCCTCGACCAGATCGCGCACGGCGACCGAGCCGTAGAGCTGGCCGGTGTTCGACGACTGGCGGATCAGCGTGATCTGCGCGTCCTTGAACGAACCGGCTTCCTTCTCGGCCTCGCCGCGACGGTTGGCGTTCTCGCTCTCGATGCGGGCGCGGTTCGCCTCGAACACCTTGCGGTTCGCCTCGTTGGCGCGCAGCGCCTTCTTGTTCGGGAGCAGGTAGTTACGGGCGAACCCGTCCTTGACCTTCACCACGTCGCCGATGCCGCCGAGCTTCTCGACGCGCTCAAGCAGGATGATATCCATCTGCTCTTCTCCTTACTTCACGACGTAGGGCAGCAGGCCCAGGTGACGTGCGCGCTTGATGGCCTGCGCCAGCTCGCGCTGCTTCTTGGCGCTCACCGAGGTGATGCGCGACGGGACGATCTTGCCACGCTCGGATACGAAGCCCTGGAGCAGACGCACGTCCTTATAGTCGATCCGGGGCGCATCCTTGGCGCTGAACGGGCACGACTTGCGGCGGCGGAAAAACGGACGCGCCATTATGCGGCCTCCTCTTCACGGTCACGACGGGGGCCACGATCGCCGCGGTCACCACGCTCGCCACGGCCGCCTTCGCGGTCGCTGCGGCGCTCACGGTCGCGCTCCTGCTTGCGCATCATCACGGTCGGACCCTCTTCGTGGCCGTCGACGCGGACGGTCATGTAGCGGATCACGTCCTCGTTGATGCTGGTCTGACGCTCCAGCTCGGCGACGGTGTCGCCCGGCGCGTCGATCTCGAGCATCACGTAATGTGCCTTGCGGTTCTTCGCGATGCGATAGGCCAGCGAACGCAGACCCCAGGTCTCGGTCTTGACGACCTTGCCGCCGCGTTCCTCGACGATCTTGGTGGCGGTTTCCGCCAGCGTGTCCACCTGCGCCTGTGCCAGATCCTGGCGCGCAAGGAACACATGCTCGTACAGAGCCATGCATGTACCTTCATGTTGGCCGATCGCTGACGTGCGCCCCATGCGCAACGCCCCTCCGGCTGTCGTTCCAACGGCAAAGGGCGGCAAGGGTGATTCCCTTCCGCCCGACGCCGTCGCGCTATGGCCCAATACCGCAGCTCACGCAACCGAATGTTGAGGCGTGAATGTTGCGAATGTTGAGACGATAACGCGTTGGATTCAACATTCGTGGGCCTGCCCGATCTTCTACCACATTACCCCGCGAATCGCCAGCGCGGTTGACCGGACGCGGGCGTGCGGCCTAGCAGCGCGGCCTTCAAACGGAGGTCCATCATGCGCGCGTTCATCTTTCCGGGTCAGGGCAGCCAGGCGGTCGGCATGGGTGCGGCGCTGGCCGATGCCTCGCCAATAGCGCGCGAGGTGTTCGGCGAGGTGGACGAGGCGCTGGGGCAGAACCTGCGTCGCCTGATGGCGGAGGGGCCGGCGGACGAACTGACGCTGACCGAGAATGCGCAGCCCGCGATCATGGCCAACGCGATCGCGACGCTGAGCGTCTTGACGCGCGAGGGCAATGTGCGGCTGTCGGAAAAGGCCGATTACGTCGCCGGGCACTCGCTGGGCGAATATAGCGCCTTGTGCGCGGCGGAGGCGTTGGACCTCGGGACGACCGCACGGCTGCTGAAGACGCGTGGGCGCGCGATGCAGGCGGCGGTGCCGGTCGGCGAAGGCGCGATGGCCGCGCTGCTGGGGGCCGACGTCGAGAAGGCGCAGACGATCGCCGGCGCGGCGGTCGATGCGATCCTGGCGGAGGGCGGCGAGGAACTGGTCTGCACCGTCGCCAACGACAACGACCCGTCGCAGGTGGTGATCTCCGGCCACCGTATCGCGGTGGAGCGCGCGGTGGCGTTGGCCAAGGAGCTGGGCGCCAAGCGCGCGGTGTTGCTGCCGGTGTCGGCGCCGTTCCACTGCGCGCTGATGGAGGATGCGGCGCGGGTGATGGAGGGCGCGCTGGCCGATGCCGATTTGCGCGCGCCGCTGGTGCCGGTGTTCGCGAACGTCGATGCGGCGGCGGTGGCCGATCCGGGCGCGATCCGCCGCCTGCTGGTCGAGCAGGTGACGGGGCGCGTGCGGTGGCGCGAGTCGGTGCTGGCGATGGTCGACGCGGGGGTGACGGAGTTCGTCGAATTCGGCGGCAAGGTGCTGTCGCCGATGGTCAAGCGCATCGCGCCGGATGTCGAGGCGGTGAGCGTCGTTTCGATGGACGATATCGAGGCGGTGCTGAAGAAGATGTGATGTTCACGCGGAGGCGCGGAGGCGCGGAGAAGAAGTGAGAGACATCGATGCCATCAGCGGTGACGTTCTCGATCTCGCGTTGCGCCTTCATCGCGAGCTCGGACCGGGGCTGCTGGAGAGCGTGTACGAGACCGTCATGGCCGGGCGTCTGAGCGCGATGGGCTATTCCGTCTCCCGACAGCATCCGGTGGACATTCACTTCGACGGGCAGATCTTTCCGGCGGCGTTTCGCATCGATCTGCTGATCGACGGTCGGCTTGTTGTCGAGATAAAATCGGTCGAGAAGTTGCTGGCGGTGCACGGCAAGCAACTGCTGACGTATCTGAGGCTTATCGAGCAGCCTGTCGGGCTGCTCATCAATTTCGGAGGTGAGACCTTGAAGGAAGGAGTGCGACGTGTCGTCAATAACCATCGCCCCTCCGCGTCTCCGCGCCTCCGCGTGAACCAATCAACGGAGTAACCAATGTTCGACCTTACAGGCATGACCGCGCTGGTGACGGGCGCTTCGGGGGGGATCGGGTCGGCGATCGCGACGGGGTTGGCGGCGCAGGGCGCGCGGCTGGCGGTGTCGGGGTCGAATGTCGCCAAGCTGGAGGCGTTCCTGGCGACGCTGCCGGGGGATGGGCCGGGCGAGGGGCATGTCGCGGTGCCGTGCGACCTGTCGGATTCGGCGGCGGTCGATGCGCTGGTGCCGCAGGCGGTGGAGAAACTGGGCGGGCGGATCGACATCCTGGTCAACAATGCCGGGGTCACGCGCGACAATCTGGCGATGCGCATGAAGGACGACGAATGGGATCAGGTGATCCGCGTCAACCTGGAGGCCGCGTTCCGGCTGATCCGCGCCGCCGCGAAGCCGATGATGAAGCAGCGCTTCGGACGCGTGATCTCGATCACCTCGGTGGTGGGACAGACCGGCAATCCGGGTCAGGCGAATTATGCCGCGTCGAAGGCCGGGTTGGTCGGCATGTCCAAGGCGCTGGCGCAGGAACTGGCCAGCCGCAACATCACCGTCAATTGCGTCGCGCCGGGCTTCATCCGCTCGGCGATGACCGACGGGCTGCCGGAGGCGCAGAAGAGCGCACTGACCGCGCGCATCCCGGCGGGCGACCTGGGCAGCGGAGATGACATCGCCGCGGCGGTCGTCTACCTGGCCTCGAAGGAGGCGGGTTACGTCACCGGGCAGACCATCCACGTCAACGGGGGTATGGCGATGGTCTGAGCCATGCGTGTGTCGAGACACACGCACGGACTTGTCAGGCGGGCCGACCGGCTCTACCTGCGTTCAGGAATTTGAAATCTACCCCCAATCGAAAGAGGGAAAGTTATGAGCGAGACCGCCGACCGCGTGAAGAAGATCGTCGTCGAGCATCTCGGCGTCGAGGCCGACAAGGTGACTGAGGACGCCAGCTTCATCGACGATCTGGGCGCGGACAGCCTCGACATCGTCGAGCTGGTCATGGCGTTCGAGGAAGAGTTCGGGGTCGAGATCCCGGACGACGCCGCCGAGAAGATCTCGACCGTCAAGGACGCGATCACCTATATCGACGAGCACAAGGGCTGAGCCCGAAGTGCGGGGCGCAGGCCGGATCATCCGGCCGGCACCCGGCAGTCGAATGATTTGAGCGGCTTCCCGTCCTTCGCTAGAGGATGGGGAGCCGTTCTGTTTTGCAAGACCGTCGCCTGCGTAGGAGAGGCGCAAGGGGCGGCAAGAAGGGAAGCCTATGCGTCGCGTCGTCGTCACCGGACTTGGCCTCGTCACCCCGCTGGGTGCCGACGTGGAAACCGTCTGGGCCAATCTGATCGCCAGCAAGTCGGGTGCCGGGCCGATCACGCGCTTCGACGCGTCGGATCAGAAATGCCAAATCGCCTGCGAGGTGAAGCCGGCGGACCATGAATATGGCTTCGACCCGGGCAAGCGCGTCGATCACAAGATCCAGCGGCAGGTCGACCCCTTCATTGTCTATGGCATCGACGCCGCCGGGCAGGCGCTGGAGGATGCCGGGCTGACCGACATGGACGAGGCGACGAAGCTGCGCGCCGGCGTGTCGATCGGCTCGGGGATCGGCGGCCTGCCGGGGATCGAGATCGAATCGGTCAATCTGCACGAGCGCGGGCCGGGCCGCGTCAGCCCGCATTTCGTCCACGGGCGGCTGATCAACCTGATCTCGGGGCAGGTCTCGATCAAATACGGGCTGATGGGGCCGAACCATGCGGTCGTCACCGCCTGTTCGACCGGCGCGCATTCGATCGGCGACGCGGCGCGGATGATCAAGGACGATGATGCCGACATCATGCTGGCGGGCGGCGCGGAAAGCACCGTGAACCCGCTGGGCGTCGCCGGCTTCGCACAGGCGCGCGCGCTGAACATGAGCATGAACGACCGCCCCACCGAGGCGAGCCGGCCCTATGACAAGGACCGCGACGGCTTCGTGATGGGCGAGGGCGCGGGCGTGCTGGTGCTGGAGGAATATGAGCACGCCAAGGCGCGCGGCGCGAAGATCTATGCCGAGGTCGTCGGCTACGGCCTGTCGGGCGACGCCTATCACGTGACCGCGCCGCATCCGGAGGGCAAGGGCGCGGAACTGGCGATGCGCATGGCGCTGCGCAAGGCGGGGATGGAGCCGTCCGACATCGATTATATCAACGCGCACGGCACCTCGACGATGGCCGACACGATCGAGCTGGCGGCGGCCAAGCGGGTGTTCGGGGACGATCTGTCGGGCGCGTCGATGTCGAGCACCAAGTCGGCGATCGGCCACCTGCTGGGTGGCGCGGGCGCGGTGGAGAGCATCTTCTGCATCCTGGCGCTGCGCGACCAGATCGTGCCGCCAACGCTGAACCTCGACAACCCCGACGAGGGGACCGAAGGCGTCGACCTGGTGCCGCATGTCGCCAAGAAGCGGCCGGTGCGCGCGGTGCTGAACAATTCGTTCGGCTTTGGCGGCACCAACGCCTCTCTGGTGATGAAGGCGATCTGATCCGGTCATGCGCAGGCTCGGCTGTTTCGTTCTTGTCGCCGGCCTGCTGCTGATCGCGGGCGGGTTCTGGGTCGGTTACGGCTGGAAGGGCGCGGGGCCGCTGCCGCGCGCCGCCAATGTCGAGATCGCGGAAGGGTCGAGCCTGGCCGCCGCCGCGCGGACGCTGGAGAAGGCGGGCGTGATCGCGTCCGCCAGCCGTTTCCGGTTGCAGGCGCGCGTGTTCGGATCGGGCGCCCCGATCAAGGCGGGCGAATATGCCTTCCCCGACCACGCGAGCGCGGCGCAGGTGCTGGAGATCCTGCAGGGCGGCAAGGCGGTGCAGCGGCTGGTGGTGATTCCCGAGGGGTTGCCGTCGGTGATGGTGCGCGACGCGCTGATGAAGGCCGCGACGCTGACCGGCGACGTCGGGGTGCCCGCCGAGGGATCGGTGCTGCCCGATGGCTATACGTTCGAGCGTGGCGAGCCGCGCGCGGCGGTGCTGGCGCGGATGCAGGCGGCGATGAAGACCTATCTGGCCAAGGCGTGGAAGGCGCGCACGCCGCGCGCGGTGGTGAAGACGCCCGCCGAGGCGATCGTGCTGGCATCGATCGTCGAGAAGGAAACCGGCAAGCCCGAGGAGCGGCGGACGGTGGCGGCGGTCTATGGCAATCGCCTGCGGCTGGGGATGCCGTTGCAGGCCGATCCGACCGTGATCTATCCGATCACCAAGGGGCGCCCGCTGGGGCGGCGCATTCGCCAGTCGGAGCTGCGCGCGAAGAACGGGTACAATACCTATGCCTCGCCGGGATTGCCGGTCGGCCCGATCGCCAATCCGGGGCGGCTGTCGATCGACGCCGTGCTGAACCCCGCCGAGACGAAGGCGCTGTATTTCGTGGCGGACGGAACCGGCGGGCACGTCTTCGCCGACACGCTGGCCGAGCATAACGCCAACGTGAAGAAATGGTACGCGATCCGCCACGCGCGCGGAGAGATGTAGGCGCTATTCCTCCGTCGGCGCGGTTTGCCAGGAGGCGCGAAGCCGTCCGCCGGCAACGCCCGCCACGCCCTGTGCACCGCGCGTGACCAAAGCGGCGGCAACCACGCGCCGCTGCGCCGGGGTGCCGCCGTCGATCACGAGCGTCCGGTCGAGCCGCGCCGCACCCCAGGCCAGCGCGTCGAGGGCGGCGATGTCGACCACGCCCTGCTCGATCGGGATCGTGGGCAGTTGAGCGTCATCGGGCGGAGCGAGCAGGATGCGCCATTGCGTCAGCAGCCGGTCCGCGCGGGCCTCCAGCGCGCGATAGCCCGCCAGCCCGAGTCCCGGCAGCGGGGCGGCGGTGACGCGCAAGGTGCGGTCGCCAGGGTCGACCGCCACCGCCGCTGGCGCGACTCCGGCGATCAGCGCGAGATCGGCGACGGCGCGGTCGCGCGTGTCCGCCGCATCGTCGCGCGGGGTGCTGGCGCGCGCGATCTGCGCCGCCTCCACACCCGGTGCGTCGAGCGAGACGCGCAACTGATCGACGTGCAAGTCGAGCGGGCGGTTCAGCCGGCGGCGCAGGTCGGCGATCAGGATGCGATCGGCCTCCGGATCGAGGCGCGGGGTCAGGACGACCGCGCGGACGCGGATCGGATCGCTGGCATAATCGATGTCGAGCTGCCCGAGCCGCGCGGCATCGGGAAAGCGATCGCGGATCGTGTCGCGCACCTGCCGCTGCGCCACCGCCTCGAACGCGATCTGACGCAACGCGGCCATCAGCGGCACCGACAGCAGCCCGACCGCGCCGACGAACAAGGCGAGCTGCCAGCCCGTGTGGTGGCGCGACAGATGGCTGCCGAAGCCATACAGCCGCGCGACCAGCGCGGCGGTGAGCGCGATCGTGACGGCGTTGGTGGTGAACAGCAGCAGCGCGCCCGCGAACACCGTCCAGTTGCGGGTCGCGATTCCGAACCCGACCACCGCGAGCGGCGGCATCAGCGCGATCGCGATGGCGACCCCGACGACCGTGCCGCCCCGCCCGCGAATCAGCGCATAGGCACCGGCGACCGCCGACAGCAGCGCGACGAGCAGGTCGAACAACGTCGGACGGGTGCGGCCGGCGATTTCGCTGGTGATCGTCTGGATCGGCGACAAGGTGACGAACACGACCGACAAGGCGATCGCGATCGCGGCGCCGGCCAGCAGCGCGGTGGCCGCGCGACGCATCGCGAGCGTATCGAAGGTCGCGATCCCGAACCCCAGCCCGATGATCGGCATCATCAACGGCGAGAGCAGCATCGCGCCGATCAGCACCGCGACCGACGGCATCAACAGCCCGAGCAGCGAGATCGCCGCCGAGATGACGATCAGGAAGGCATAGCGCCCCGACCATCCCGAATCGGCCGCGATCTGATGCAGCACCGCATCATGATCCACGCCGCCGGTCACCCACATCGACCACCACCGGCTGAGCTTGTGTCGGCGGCGGGTGGCCGCCTCCATCGTCGTCGCCATCGACCCGGCGTTCCCCCTGACTTCGTTTCGCCCATGCCACCAAACGGTTTACGTCGCGCGGGGGTCCGTGCTGGTCTTTTCCCCGCCTGCGCGTGTAAGCCGGTGGCATGTCGGACAACACCTCCTCACGCGGCGGCGTCGCCGGATGGACGCCCGCGCGCGTGCGCGCGCTGTTCCGGTCGCAGCGCCCGCGCGCGCGGCGGCTGCGCGCGCGACTGGCGATCCTGACGGGCGCCGTGGCGATCGGGCTGGCCGCAACCTTGTTCGCCGCGGCGGCGGATGCGTGCGGCGCGCTGTTCAAGGAACTGGCGCGCGCGCATCGCTGGGCGCCGCTGGCGACGACGCCACTGACGTTCGCGGCGCTGGTGTGGCTGACGCGGCGCTACGTGCCGCTGGCGCGCGGATCGGGCATCCCGCAGGTGATGGCGGCGCAGGCCGATCCGGAGGCGGCGCGGACGTCCCTGGTGTCGGTGCCGACCGTGATCGGCAAGGCCGTGCTGACGCTGGCGGCGGTGCTGGCGGGGGCGTCGGTGGGGCGCGAGGGGCCGACCGTGCAGATCGCGGCGGCGGTGATGGGGGTGACGCACCGCATCCTGCGCGTGCCGTTGCGCGCGGGCGTCCTGATCGCGGGCGGCGCGGCGGGGGTGGCGGCGGCGTTCAATACGCCGCTGGCCGGATTGCTGTTCGCGATCGAGGAACTCGCGTCGGCCTATGAGCAGAAGGTGACGTTGCTGGTGATCGCCGCGATCGTCATTGCGGGGATGATCGCACAGTCGGTGCAGGGCGATTATCTGTATTTCGGGCTGGTCGGCGCGCATATGCCGATCGGATCGGGATTGGTCGTCGCGGGCGTGGCCGGGGTGATCGGGGGTCTCTCCGGCGGTGCGTTCGCGCGCGTCATGCTGGCGCTGAGCGGAACCGCGCACCCGCTGGCGGCCTGGAGCAAGCGTCGGCCGGTGCTGTTCGCCGCCGGGTGCGGCGTGATCGTCGCCGCGCTGGGCTGCAGCACCGGGCTGACCTGGGGCACCGGCTATAGCGCGGCGCGCGCGATGATCGGCGGGGTCGATGCGCCCTTATGGTTCGGACCGGCCAAGATGCTGGCGACGCTGGCCACCGCGGTGGCGGGATTGCCGGGCGGCATCTTCGCGCCATCGCTGGCGGTGGGGGCGGGGATCGGCAATCTGCTGCGCCCGATCTTCAGCGGCTCGCCCGCCTCCGCCGTGGTGATCCTGGGCATGGTCGGCTATTTCGCGGGCGTGGTGCGCGCGCCGCTGACCGCCGTCATCATTCTGGCGGAGACGACCGGTAGCCGCGGCTTGATGCTGCCGATGTTCGCCACCGCCTTCGTCGCCGACGGTGCCAGCCAATTGGTATGCCGCGAAAAGCTGTATCACGGCCTAGCCCGAACCTTCGCGATGACCCCGCGCGACAAATAACTTTGTCTCTCGCATTTTATATCGTATACGAATGCCAACTTGAGTGGAGGGCAATGTGGTTTCTGGTTCGGGCATGTGGACGGGCGTCTATCCTGCGGCGACGACGCAGTTCGCGGCGGACGGCTCGGTCGATATCGATGCGACGCAGCGTGGATTGGTCGCGCTGGTGGAGGACGGTGTCGACGGGCTGATCCTGCTCGGCACCTGCGGCGAGAACAACTCGCTGGACGTCGAGGAAAAGCATGCCGTGCTGCGCGCGGGGGTCGAAGCGGTCGGCGGGCGTGTGCCGCTGGTGTGCGGCGTGTCGGAATTCACGACGCGGCGCGCGGCGGCGTTCGCGAAGGAAGTCGAAGACATCGGTGTCGATGCGCTGATGCTGCTGCCCGCGATGGTCTATGTGCCGACACCCAATGAGCTGGCGACGCACTTCCGCACGGTGGCCGAGACGACCGGGCTGCCGATCATGCTCTATAACAATCCGCCCGCGTATCGCGTGTCGGTCGACTTCAACACGCTGGAGCTGCTGGAGCCGGTCAAGAACATCGTGGCGGTCAAGGAAAGCGCGCCCGATCCGCGCCGCTTCACCGACGTCATCAATCGGTTCGGCGACCGCTACATCGTGATGGCCGGGCTGGACGACGTGGCGCTGGAGGGCATGTTGCTGGGCGCGAGCGGCTGGGTCTCCGGCCTGACCAGCGCGTTCCCGCAGGAATCGGTCGCGCTGATCGCGGCGGTCGATCGTGGCGATTGGGAAGAGGCGCGGCGCATCTATCGCTGGTTCATGCCGCTGCTCCACCTGGATGCCGAGCATGATCTGGTCCAGTCGATCAAGCTGGCCGAGGAGATCATGGGGCGCGGGTCCGAGCGCGTCCGCCTGCCGCGTCTGCCGCTGGAAGGCGCGCGCCGGGCCGAGGTGATCGCGATGGTCGAGACGTGCGCGGCGACCCGTCCGGTCCTCAAGGAAGCGCTCGCGGCCTGATGCGTCACACCTTCTTCTGCATCGACGGCCATACGGCGGGCAATCCCGTCCGCCTGGTGGCCGGAGGCGCCCCGCTGTTGCGGGGTGCCAGCATGGCGGAGCGGCGGCAGGATTTCCTGGCGCGGTTCGACTGGATCCGCACCGGCCTGTGCTTCGAGCCGCGCGGACACGACATGATGTCGGGCGGATTCCTGTACCCGCCGTGCGGCGATGCGGATGCGGCGATCCTGTTCATCGAGACGTCCGGGTGCCTGCCGATGTGCGGGCACGGGACGATCGGGATGATCACCTTCGGGCTGGAGAACGGCCTGATCACCCCGCGCGAGCCCGGGCGGCTGCGCGTTGAGGTGCCCGCGGGCGTGATCGACATCGATTATGTCGCGGAGGGCAACCGGGTGCGTTCGGTGAAGATCCGCAACGTGCCCGCCTATCTGGCGACACAGGGGCTGACGATCGACGTGCCGGGCTTCGGCCCGTTGTCGATCGATGTCGCCTATGGCGGCAATTATTACGCGATCGTCGAGCCGCAGGGGGCATATACCGGGCTGGACGATCTGGGCGCGGCGCGGATCGTGGAGCTGAGCCGCACGATCCGGGCGATGGTGCGCGACATCTATGAGCCGGTGCATCCGCTGGAGCCGACGATCCGCGGCGTCAGCCACGTGCTGTGGGCCGACGCGCCCCGGGGTGAGGGCGCGGACGGGCGCAACGCGGTATTCTACGGTGAGCGCGCGATCGACCGCAGCCCGTGCGGGACGGGCACGTCGGCACGGCTGGCGCATCTGCATGCGACCGGGCGGCTGCGCGTCGGCGACCGCTTCGTGCACGAAAGCTATATCGGCAGCCGGTTCATCGGCCGGGTGGAGGCGGCGACGTCGATCGGCGATCAGGCGGCGATCGTGCCGTCGATCGAGGGATCGGCGATCGCGACGGGGTTCAACACGATCTGGATCGATCGCGAGGATCCGTTCTTTGCAGGGTTTACGGTGGTGTGAGCGAGCTTCGTCATGGCGAGCGGAGCGAAGCCATCCAGAGCCCGGCGCGTGACGCCCTGGATTGCTTCGCTGCGCTCGCAATGACGACGAGATAACGACAAAGGGAGGGGCGCTTGGCACGAGGAATACTGGGGCCGTTGAAGCCCCTCGATGCGAACGAGGCCGATCCGGATCGCAAGCTGCGCAAGACGCTGAGCTGGCCGCATCTGATCGCGCTGGGGATCGGTGCGATCGTCGGGACCGGCATCTATACGCTGACCGGGGTGGGGGCGGATCGCGCGGGGCCGGCGGTGATCCTGTCGTTCGCGATCGCCGGCGCGGTGTGTGCGTGCGCGGCGCTGGCCTATGCCGAGATGGCGACGCTGATCCCCACCGCGGGCAGCGCCTATACCTATACCTATTCCGTGATCGGCGAGACGATCGCCTGGATCGTGGGGTGGAGCCTGATCCTCGAATATTCGCTGGCCTGTTCGACCGTCGCGGTCGGATGGTCCGCGTATCTGGTCGGGTGGTTGCAGAGCGTCGGCGTGCATCTGCCCGCGATGCTGCTGTCGGGGCCGCATGGCGGCGGGATCGTCAACCTGCCCGCCGTGCTGGTCGCGCTCGGCATCGCGGCGATGCTGGTGGCGGGGACGAAGGAGAGCGCGACGTTCAACATCGTGCTGGTCGCGATCAAGATGGTCGCGCTGGCGGTGTTCGTCGTCTTCGCGCTGCCGGCCTTCTCGGGCAGCAATTTCGAACCGTTCATGCCGTACGGTTTCGGCAGCCATGTCGAGAATGGCGCGACGCGCGGGGTGATGGCGGCGGCGGCGATCGTGTTCTTCGCTTTCTACGGCTTCGACGCGGTGGCGACGTCCGCCGAGGAGGCGCGCAATCCGGGGCGCGACCTGACGATCGGGATCGTCGGATCGATGGCGGCGTGTACCGCGATCTATATGGGCGTCGCGGTCGCGGCGATCGGCGCGGTCAGCTATATCGACCTCGGGCGGTCGGCCGAGCCGCTGGCCTATGTGTTGCGCACGTTGCAGCATCCGTTCGCGGCCTGGGCGATCGGGCTGGCGGCGCTGATCGCGCTGCCGTCGGTCATCCTCGTCATGATGTACGGGCAGAGCCGCATCTTCTTCGTGATGTCGCGTGACGGGCTGTTGCCGCGTGCGCTGAGCCGCGTGTCGGCGCGCACCGGGTCACCCGCGCTGGTGACGATGGTGACGGGGGTGTTCGTCGCCGGCGTGGCGGGGTTCTTTCGGCTGGACGAGATCGCCGAACTCGCCAATGCCGGGACGCTGCTGGCGTTCATCGCGGTGGCGGCGTGCATGATGGTGCTCCGCAAGCGCGCGCCGGACCTGAAGCGCGTGTTCCGCTGCCCGGCGCCGTTCGTGGTGGGCACGCTGGCGATCCTGGGGTGCGTGTACCTGCTCGTCAGCCTGCCGACGCATACGCTGGTGCGGTTCGGTATGTGGAACGTGGTCGGCGTGTTGTTCTACCTGGCTTATGGCCGCACGCGCAGCCTGGTGCGGGCGCGCGCGTGATCCGCGACGCGATCGTCGTCGGCGACGGGGTCGTTGGGCTGAACGTCGCGTTGGCGCTGCAACGGCGCGGCACGGTGGTGACGCTGGTGGCACCCGATGCGCCGTGGCGCGGCGCGTCCTGGGGGAATGCCGGGCATATCGCGGTCGAGCAGGTCGAGCCGCTCGCCTCGCGCGCGACGATCAGGAGCGTGCCGAAGCGGCTGTTCTCGCTGGGCGGGGCGCTGGCATTGCCGCCGCGCGCGGTCGCGGCGTGGTTGCCGTTCTCGCTGCGGATGCTGCGCGCGAGTGCGCCGGAGCGGTTCTCGCGCGGCAAGGCGGCGCTGTCGGCGATGCTGGCCACCGCGGTGCCGGCGTGGCGTGATGTACTGGACGATGTGAAGGCGGCGCATCTGCTGCGCGTCGACGGGCATTTCGTGGTGTGGGAAACGCTGGAGAGCGCGGCGCGCGGTCGCGCGGCGTGGATGGCCGCGGACACCGGCACCGCGACGGTGCGCGATGCGACCGCCGACGAACTGGCGCGGCTGGCAACGCTGATCAGCGTGCCGATTGCGGGGGCGGTGCGCTTCGAGGGCAGCGGGCAGATCACCGATACGGGCGCGCTGGGCCATGTGCTGGACGATGTGTTCATGACACGCGGCGGGATGCGGGTCTATGGTCGGGCGGTCGGCATCACGACCGGCGGGCGCGGTGCGCAGGTGCAGATCGAGAACACCGCCACCTATGACGCCGATATCGTCGTGGTGGCGGCGGGCGCCGCGTCGGCACCGCTGATCGCGCCGCTGGGGCTGCGCGCGCCGCTGATCGCGGAGCGCGGCTATCACATCGAGGGCGATCCCGGCGACTGGCCAGACGACATGCCCCCGGTGGTGTTCGAGGATCGCTCGATGATCGTCACCCGCTTCGCCAAGCGGCTGCGGGCGGCGAGCATCGTCGAGTTCGCGCGGGTCGACACGCCCGCCGACCCGCGCAAATGGGCGCGGCTGCGCGCGCACGTCGCGGCACTGGGGCTCGGCCTGCGCGAGCCGGTCGAGCCGTGGATCGGCGCGCGGCCGACCTTGCCGGACTATCTGCCCGCGATCGGCCGGCGCGGCGCGATCGCTTATGCGTTCGGGCACCAGCATCTGGGGCTGACGCTGTCGGCGACCAGCGGCGAGGCGTTGGCCGCGATGCTCCACGGAGAGACGCCCGCATTCGACCTCGGGCCGTTCGATCTGGCCCGCTTTGGATGAGCGGCGGTTGCGCGTCGCGACGCCAGCGGGCTAAGTGGCTGTCCCCGGTCGATCTTCGCCGGGCGAGGCGCTTTCCATGACCGGCATCATCGTCCGCAATCTTTCCGAACAGCTCGTCGACCTGGTGCGCGACCGTATTTTGGCCGGAAAGGTCGACGTGGATCGCGCGATCCGGCAGGATGCGCTCGCCGCCGAACTGGGCGTCAGCAAGATCCCGTTGCGCGAGGCGCTGACGCGGTTGGAGCAGGAAGGGCTGGTGCGGTCGCGCGCGAATCGCGGCTATTTCGTGCGCGAGCTGACGATCGCGGAGGCCGAAGAGGTCTATGCGCTGCGGCTGACGCTGGAGCCGGACGTCGCGGCACAGGCGGCGGAGCGCGCGACGGAGGAGGAGCGTGCGGTCGCCCGGCAGACGCTGGCGCAGCTCGACGAGGTGACGCACGCGCATGGCGACGGCGTGGGCGCGTTCAATCGCGCGTTCCACCTCGCGCTGCTGCGCCCGTCGCGGCAACCGATCACGACGACGATGCTGGAGCGGCTGCACGTGCTCGGCGAGCGGTACGTGCGCAAGCATCTGGAGCCGCTGGGTCGCGACCAGCGCGCGAACGACGAACATGCCCAGCTGCTCGACTGCTGGCTGGCGCGCGACGCGGCGGCGGTGCGCGTGCGGATGTATGCGCATATCGAGCAGACCGTGCTCGACCTGCGGCGCGAGTTCCGCGGCGATACCGTCAGCGTTCAATAGCGAACGTCACTGCCTTATGTCGGCGCCTCGCTCTTGCGGCGCTGATATGATCATGCGCATCAGGCGCGCCCATCGTCTCGAACGAACACCATTAACCTACGATACGAAACGAATGTGCGTGAGTATCGTATAATATATTTGATGTACGTTTGATGACGTGTATGATCCCGGTCGATAAAAATCGAAGGGGGTAGACATGACTCGGACGAAGACGTGGCTGGCGTCGGTGGCGGTGACCGCATTGGTGCTGGGCAGCGCGATGCCGGCGACGGCGCAGACGACGACCAGCGATGCGGCGGCACCCGGCGAGGATGAAGGCGTGGTGGTGACCGGCACGCGAATCGCGCAGCCGGGCGTGATGAGCAACAGCCCGATCACGACCGTCGATGCCGGCGAGATCAAGCTGCAAGGCGCGACCAACATCGAAAGCGTACTGAACCGCCTGCCGCAGGTCACGCCGGACGTGAACGAGAACGTCTCGAATGGGTCGGACGGCACCTCGAACGTCAATCTGCGCAACCTGGGCAGCAACCGCAACCTGGTGCTGCTGAACGGACAGCGGTTGCTGCCGGTGCAAGCGATTGACCTGAACTTCGTGCCGGCGTTCATGATCAAGCGCGTCGACGTCGTCACCGGTGGCGCCTCGGCAGTATATGGCTCCGACGCGGTATCGGGCGTCATCAACTTCGTGCTGCGCGACGACCTGAATGGCGTGAAGACCGACGTGCAATATGGCTTCTCGGCCCACCACAACGACAATGCCGGCTATCGCCAGCGCGTCGGCGCCGCTGGCTTCAGCCGGGCGCAGGACACGCCGGTTGACGGACAACGGTTCGACGCCAACATCGCGGTCGGCACCAACTTCGCCGAAAATCGCGGCAACGTGACCGCCTATTTCGGGTATCGCGACGTCAAGCCGATCCTGCAGTACAATCGCGACGTGTCGGCTTGTGCGCTCGATCCGGTCTTCACCGGCACCAACCCGGCCCGGGCAACGTCGCTGATTTGCGGCGGATCGTCCAATAACGAGTTCGGATTTTTCCTTCCGCAGCGCGATGGCGCTGCGCCGACGGGCTACAACAATACGCGCGACGGACAGAAGACGTGGGTGCCATACGACAGCACCTTCCGCTACAATTACTCGCCGCTAAATTATTTTCAACGCAATGACACCCGCTACACCGCCGGTGCGTTCGCCCGATACGAGGTGATCCCGGCTGCCGAAATCTACGGCAGCTTCATGTTTATGGACGACCAGACAAATTCTCAGGTCGCACCGTCAGCCCTTTTTCAAGGCTATAACTACTCTGTAAACTGCAACAACCCGCTTCTGAGTGTGCAGCAAGGGCAGTTGTTGTGCGGTAACGCCTATGGCACCAGTGCGACCCAAGTCACTTATATCGGATACCGCCCGGTGGCCGCGCCGGCGCAGCCGCGCCGCGACGACCTGCGCCACACCGACTATCGCGTCAGCGGCGGGGTGCGCGGGCAGATTGCAGACGGCATCCGCTATGACGCGAACGCCTTGTTTTCGACGGTGCTGTTCAACGAGACGTATCGCAACGACATCGATCCGGTGAAAGCGAATAAGGCGCTTAAGGTCGTTAATGTGAACGGTACACCGACCTGCCAGTCGGTGATCGACGGCACCGATCCGAAGTGCGTGCCGCTGAATGTGTTCCAATATGGCGGGCCGACCGCCGAGGCGTTGAACTACATCTATGCACCGACCAGCACATCGAGCACCAGCAAGGAAACCGTGCTGTCGGGAACGGTGACGTTTGATGGCGGGGCGTTTGGGGCGAAGCTGCCGTGGGCGGACACGGGAGTCGGTGCGGTCGTGGGCGTCGAGCATCGCCGCGAAAGCTTCGAATTTCGGGCCGACGCGCTGGCGCAGCAGAAGGGTACGCAGGAAGTCGCCGGCAAGTTCGACGTGACCGAGGTGTTCACCGAGGTGCGCGTGCCGCTGGTCGAGAACCGTCCGTTCTTCCAGGAGCTGTCGCTGACGGGTGGTTATCGTTATTCGAAGTACAGCACCAACGACAAGGGCGTGTCGACGTACAAGGGTGAGATTGCATGGGCACCGTCGCGCGACCTGCGGCTGCGCGGAGGATACAATCGCGCAGTTCGCGCACCCAATATCCGTGAGTTGTTCGACCCGCGCGGACCTGGCAATGTCACCTCGCAGGATCCGTGCGCGGGTGTCGTCGACAACGATCCCAATACTGTGTCGCCGACGGCCAGTGCGGCGCAATGCGCGCTGACCGGGGTCACTGCGGCGCAATACGGGCGGGTGCCGGTCTGCCCAAGCGAGACCTGCAACGGCTTCTTCGGCGGCAACCCGGCGCTGAAGCCCGAGGAGGCGGACACCTACACCGCAGGCGTGGTGCTGACGCCGACGTTCGTGCCGCGCCTGACGCTGTCGGTCGATTACTTCAATATCAAAGTGAAGGACTATATCGGCACGATCCCGGTGCCGCTGGCGATCAGCCAATGCTTCGCGACCGGTGACCCGTTCTTCTGTTCGCTGTTCAAGCGCAATCCCAACAACGGTGCATTGTTCGGCGCGGATGCAACCACGCTGGGCTATGTCACCGCCACCAACCTGAACACCGGCGAACTGGGGACGAGCGGCCTGGATATCGGCGCCAGCTATGCGGTGCCGACCGGCGTCGGGCGGTTCAGCGTCGATATGCTGGGCACCTGGCTGCACGATCTGACCACGCAGCCGCTGCCAGGTCAGGCCACCTATGACTGCAAGGGGCTGTTCGGTGGTTCGTGCGGGCAACCGTCGCCGGAATGGCGCCATCAGGCGCGCTTCACCTGGGCGTCGAACGACGGCAAGGGTTCGATCTCGCTCAACTGGCGCTACATCGGCGCGACCAAGCTGTCGTACAACACGTCGGACCCGTCGCTGACCGGGGACAAGTACGTCATCAATGCGCGGCTGCCGGTCTATAACTACTTCGATCTGGCGGCGACCGCGTCGGTGATGGAGAAGCTGACCTTCCGCATCGGCGTGAACAACCTGCTCGACCGCGATCCGCCGGCGATCGCGCAGGGCGTGCTGTCGTCGTTCGGGAATGGCAACACCTATCCGGGCGTGTACGACGTCGCGGGACGCAGCTTCTTCGTCGGCCTGTCGGCCGAATTCTGAGGAAGCCGGGGCGGCCGGGGCGCGAGCGCCGGCCGTCGCCATCGGGAGAGAGAATGATGATCGGTCGCGCCGCGCTTGCCGGGCTGGTGTCCACACTGGCGATCGGGGGTGCGACCGCGCAGACCACGACACCCGCCGAATGGGAACGGCCCGAGGTGATCCGCATGGGCGCGGAGCCGATGCACGCGACCTTCGATGGGTATGAAACGAGCGCGCTGGCGCTACGCGGCGATCCGCGCCGCTCGCGCTATCACCTGTCGCTGGACGGGCAATGGCGCTTCCTTCATTCGGCGACGCCGGAGACGCGCCCGATCGGGTTCGAGCGGCCCGATTACGACGTAAGCGCGTGGGGCACGGTGGCGGTGCCGGGTATCCTGCAGGCCGAGGGGCAGGGAACGCCGGTGTTCGTCGGCGCGGGCTATCCATTTCCGCAGAACCAGCCGTGGATCGATCACAAGCTGAACGAAGTGGGATCGTATCGCCGCGAGGTGACGGTGCCCGCGCACTTCGCGGGGCGGCGGATGCTGCTGACGGTCGGGGCGGCGGGCGCGGCTTACTATCTGTGGGTCAACGGGCAGCGCGTCGGCTATTCCGAGGATTCGAAGCTGCCGGCCGAATTCGACGTCACGCGCGCCCTGCACCCGGGGCGCAACACCGTGGCGATCGAGCTGTATCGCTATGCCGACGGCAGCTATCTGGAAGATCAGGATTTCTGGCGGGTCAACGGGATCGAGCGCAGCGTGACGCTATATGCCGCGCCGGCGACGCACCTGCGCGACCTGGACGTGCGCGCGGGGCTGGACAATGCCTATCGCGACGGGACGCTGGCGCTGAAGGTGGCGGTCGGCGGTGCGGGCGCCGCGACGCGGGTGCGCGCGCGGGTGATGGATGGCGCGCGCGTGCTGTTGACCCGCGAGGGCGTGCCCGATGCGACACGCGCGGTGCGGCTGGACGGGACGATCCCGGCGGTGCGCGCGTGGAGCGCGGAGACGCCGTCGCTCTACACGCTGCTGGTCGAGCTGCTCGACGACAGGGGGCGGGTGGTGGAGGCGACGACGCGGCGGATCGGGTTCCGCACCGTCGCGGTCGAAGGCGGGGAGGTGCGCGTCAACGGCCGTCGCATCACGATCCGCGGCGTCAATCGCCACGAACATGACCCGCACACCTTCCGCATCGTCTCTGACGCGACGCTGCGCCGTGATCTGGAGTTGATGAAGGCGGCGAACGTCAATGCGCTGCGGCTGTCGCATTATCCCAACGATCCGCGCATCTACGACCTGGCCGATCAGGTCGGGCTGTACGTGATGGACGAGGCCAATATCGAGACGCACGGCTATCTGGCGAAGGCGCAGCAAAGCGGCGATTTCGAGGGGACGCTGCTCGGCTACAAGCCCGAGTGGAAGGCGGCGCACCTCGACCGGGTCGAGCGGATGGTGGAGCGCGACAAGAACCATCCGTCGATCATCTTCTGGTCGCTGGGCAACGAGACGGGGGTCGGCAGCACGTTCGAGGCCGCCGCAAAATGGGTGAAGGCGCGCGACGATACGCGGCTGGTCAGCTTCCTGGGGCATAGCATGAGCGGGTGGCGGCACCCGACCAACGCCTATGTCGATATCTTCGCGCCGATGTACGACGATGTCGAGAAGCTGGTCGATTACGCCGAGCGGCCCGAATTCACCCAGCCGCTGATCCTGTGCGAATATGCGCATGCGATGGGCAACAGCCTGGGCAACTTCCAGGATTACTGGGACGTCATCCACGCGCACAAGAAGCTGCAGGGCGGGTTCGTGTGGGACTGGGTGGACCAGACGATCATCCGCAAGGATGCGGCGGGGCGGGAATATTGGGCGCAGGGGCGCGACTTCGTGCCCGATGGCGACGACAGCCCGGTTGGCGACGGGGTGATCCGGTCCGACCGGACGCCCGATCCCGAATATTACGAACTGGCCAAGGTCTACGCGCCGATCGCGTTCGAGCGGAGCGGCGACGGCTATGTCGTGGTCAACCGGCACGATCATATCGATCTATCGCGCTTCACGCTCGACTATGCGGTTCTGGAGGACGGGCGCGAGGTGGCGCGCGGGAATGTGGCGATGCCGCGGGTCGCGGCGGGCGCGCGGGCGCCGCTGGCGCTGACGCTCCCGGCGGCGCGCGACACGAGTGCGGAGCGGATGCTGGTGCTGCGCGCGCGGGCGACGAAGGGCGCGATCCCGCTGGTCGAGAGGGGGCATGTCGTGGGGTATGAGCAGTTCGCGCTCTCCGCGCCGCGCGCGCTGGCGGCACCGAACGGGCGGGTCGCGCCGGTCGATGCGGGCGACGCGTGGCGACTGGCGGCGGGCGATGCAGTGCTGGAGATCGACAAGGCCACCGGGCTGGTGCGGCGCTACGCGCGCGGCGGCGCGACGCTGCTGACCGGCGGCGCACCCGATTTCTGGCGCGCGCCGACCGACAACGACATCGGCACCGGCATGACCAAGACCCACAAGATGTGGGAGCAGTTCAGCAACAACCGGCGCGTGGACGCGATCGCGGTGGATGGCGACGCGGTCGTCGTGACGCACGACATGGGCGTGGGATCGGTGAAGGTGACCACGCGCTGGACGATGGACAGCGACGGGCAGGCGCGCGCGGCGGTGCACTTCGTGCCGATCCGCGACGACCTGCCCGATCCGCCCCGCCTCGGCGTGCAGTTCCGGATGCTCGCGACGCTGGACCGGATCCATTGGTACGGGCGCGGACCGTGGGAGAATTATGCCGATCGTAAGACCGCGGCGTTGATCGGCGACTGGCGGGGCAAGCTGGCGGACCAGTATCACGGCTATGCGCGCCCGCAGGAATCGGGGAGCAAGCAGGACGTGCGCTGGATCGAGGTGACGGGGGCGAACGGCGCGGGCGTGCGCGTGGCGGGTGATCGTCCGCTGGCGGTGAACGCGCTGCCGTTCCCCTATGCCGACCTGATGGAGAAGCCGCCCGCCAAGGCGCATAGCAGCGACATTCGCGCGCACGGCGACGGCACGCTGCTGATCGACGTCGCGCAGAGCGGGGTGGGGGGCGACACGGGATGGAGCACGGACGGGCGACCGCATATGAAATATCGCGTGCCGCTACGGCCCGTCGACTGGACCTTCACGCTGGGGGCGGCGCGATGAGGCGCGCGCTGCTGACGCTCGCGCTGCTCGCCACGCCGGCGTTGGCGCAGACCGATCCGCGGGTGGCGCGGTCGATCGCGTTGCGCGACGAGTGGCAGTGGCTGACGCGTGACATCGCCTTTCCCGCCGAATGGGACGCGGATGGACGCCACGTTCATTATCGCAAGACAGTGGCGGGCGGGTTCGCGTTCGTCGACATGGATGCGGCGACGCAGGCGAAGCGCGACGCCTTCGATGCGGCGGCGGTGGCGCGCGGGATGGGCGCGGCGCTGGGGCGGACGGTCGATCCGCTGCGCCTTCCGTTCGAGGGATTTGCGTTCGAGGACGGTCGCCGCGCGATCCGCTTCGCGATCGATTATGCGCCGTGGCGGTGCACGCTGGTCGACGTCCGCTGCGCACCGGTCGAGACGCCCGGTCGGCGCCCGCGCGGGTTCGGCGTGGTGCGCGATATGACGGTGCCGGCGCTCAACACGCCGCATCGCTCCCCGGACGGCACGCGCGAGGCGCTGGTGCTGGACGACAATCTGGTCGTGCGGCAGGCGAATGGCGGCGCGCAAGCATGGCGGAGCCAGGACAGAAGCCCGGGCGACTTCTACGATCCCGAGACGATCGCCTGGTCCCCGGACGGCAAGTGGGTGGCGCTGTACCGCGTACGGCCCGGTTATCGGCGCATCGTGACGCGCGTGGTGTCGTCCCCCGCCGGGCAGGTGCAGCCCAAGCTGGCCGAGCAGCTCTACCCCAAACCCGGGGATGCGATCGACCAGGAGCGCCCAGTCATCTTCGAGGCGGCCACCGGGCGGCGTATCGACGTGGACGACGCCCTGTTCCCGAACCCGTGGCAATTGGGCGAGATCGTGTGGCGCAAGGACGCGCGCAGTTTCGCGTTCGATTACATGCAGCGCGGGTTCCAGCACGCCAAGGTCGTGGCGGTGGACGCCGCCACCGGCACGGCGCACGCGGCGGTCAGCGAGGATACGAAGACCTTCATCTTCGACGAGCGACGCTTCGCGCATGACGTGAAGGGCGAGGGTCGCGAGCTGATCTGGGCATCGGAACGCGATGGCTGGCGGCATTTGTATCTGGTCGACGCGACGACCGGGCGGGTGACGCGGCAGATCACCCGGGGCAAGTGGGTGGTGCGCGACATCGCGCGGATCGACGACGACGCGCGCCGCATCTGGTTTTCGGCCAGCGGGGTGACGCCGGGCGAGGATCCGTATCACAAGCACTGGTTCCGGGTCGATTTCGACGGGCGCCATCTGGTGCGGCTGACCGGGGGCGACG